>CAZRND010000209.1:0-9742 GCA_964601345.1 uncultured Acidobacteriota bacterium
GCTGCCGAAAGCGGAATGGTCGCAGCGCAACAACAACAACTACGAGCAGACCGGATTGCTGACCGCGCTCGCCTACTTCGCCGCCAACGGCAAATTTTTCCTGAAGAATTTCTACACCAAGAGCAAACGCTCGATCGAAAAGCCGCAAGTCGCGGGGCCCGCCGCCTACGTCTTTCCGAGCGACGATCCGCGTCCCGCGGGACAGGCCGAATTGCTGCGCCTTCTGCAGGAACAGGGTTGTGAGGTCTCGCGCGCCACGGCGGCCTTCACCGTGCTGATGCCGGCTAAGCGGCGTCCCGCCGCAGGCGGCGGCAGAGGCGGACGTGGCGGAGCGGGCGGCGAGGGAGCAGCCGCCGCGGATGGCGAAGGCGGACGCGCGCCGGAGAAACCGAAGCCCGAGCCGCACACCTTCCCGGCCGGATCGTACATCGTGCGCATGGATCAGCCCTACAGCCGCATCGCCGACATGCTGCTCGATTATCAATACTGGGCCACGAACGATCCGCAGAAGCAAATCTACGACGACACGGGCTGGACATTCGGAGAACTCGGCAACGTCCAGGTGTCGCGCGTCACCGACGTGAAAGTGCTCGACGCCGCCATGCAGACGGTCACGGGATCGGTGAAATCTGCCGGCGGAGTGAAGGGCGCGGGATCGGTAGTCGCGATCGCCCACAACGCCGACAACGAGCTGATCACGCTGCGCTACCGCTTCAAGGACGTGGCCTTTGACGCCGCGGAGGAACCGTTCGAAGCCGCCGGAAAGAAGTTCCCGCGTGGATCGTTCGTCATCCGCAACGCGCCGGTCGCCGATCTGCAGCAGGCGACTTCCGAGTTGGGTTTGCAGGCTTACGCGCTCGATGCCGCGCCTTCGGTGAAGACGCATCCGGTGCGCGCGCCGCGGATCGCCATCATGCATACCTGGTCAGGCACGCAGACGGAAGGCTGGTGGCGTTTCGGATTCGACCGCTACCGGGTTCCTTACGAATACATCAGCACGCAGACCGCCGCCAAAGAAGCGAACCTGCGCGCAAAGTACGACGTGATCGTCTTCGGTCCCGCGGGCCGGACTTCGCCGCAGGGCATCATCAGCGGCCTGGCGCAATTCGGAAATCCGCTGCCCTGGAAAGTCACTGACCTCACGCCGAACCTCGGCAAGACTGACGAGACGGATGACATGCGTCCCGGCCTCGGCTGGTCGGGCTTGCAGCACCTGCAGGATTTCGTCCGCGCCGGCGGCGTGCTCATCACATCGAACGACACGTCGAATTTCGCGGTGACCTTTGGTTTCACGCCGGGCGTAGGCATGGCCAACTCGACACGATTGAAGGTGACGGGCAGCGCGCTGCGTTCCAAGCTCGTCGATGCCGCTAGCCCGATCGCATACGGCTATAACGACGGCCTGTCGATCTTCGCGTCGAATCCGATACTCTTCACCGTCAGCAACACGGCGGGCGGAGGAGGAGGCGGGCGTCGCGCCGGTCCCGAGGACCGCGAACGGGCCACGGGACGCGGCACGGCCGACGATCCCGACACGCCGCAGAACCGTCCGGTGGCGGAGTTGCCCGAGCTGCCGCACGCGGAGCTCTGGGAGCCGCTGCCGCTGACCGACGAGCAGCGCCGCAACAATCCCAACATCATTCCGCCGGCCGCGCGCCCGCGCGTGGTCTTGCGTTACGGCGACGCGCGTGACCTGCTGGTCTCGGGATTACTCGACGGCGGCGGCGAGCTCGCCCAACACGCCGCGGTAATCGACGCGCCGTTTGGAGACGGACACGTGATCCTGTTCTCGAACAATCCGCTCTACCGCGGCGAGACGCAAGGCAGCTATTTCCTGGTCTTCAACGCGCTGCTGAATTTCGACAGTCTGAACGCGGGGCGGAAACTGGCGGAGAAGTAAGGCGGGTCAGAGGTAAATAGCCAGGCCGAGTCCAGCCAGGAACGAAAAGACGGCGAACTGGAGCGCCTGTTGACCTTCGGCCGTTAGCTCCCATGTGCCATCGGCCAAGCGGGCAGTCTTCGAATGGCCGTAGAAGTCCGGGCTCTCGGCCAGTCTTTTCCAATAGTTGGTTGCCGATCTGGAAATCCAGCGCGCGTTCGCCGAAGGGGGCGAATCGTAGAAAACCGCTGTCATCCCGATAGCGCCTTCGTCGTTGCGAGGATAGGTGGGATCTTTTCCCACCCGATCCGGACGAAAGCGCCTCATCGCCCAGAGCGGGGCAGCGCGATCCACGTACTTCCACATTGGCAGCCCGGGCGGAAAAGCTGGAGAAACGTCACGGCTGGATTTCCGCCCAGCCAGAACCTGTTCAAGAAAGCTTCTGCTGTTGCAGGCGATCAAGGTATCGCGATCAAGCATTGCGAGCCGGAGGGTGGTAGGCGGCGCGCCTTCCTTGGATTCGATCACAATAGTCCAGGCTGAAAGTCCACCGATCTGCTCTTGAGGACTCGATCGAATCTGAAGATCTCCAACCGGCTCTGCGAATGCGTACAGGCCGCAACCTTCATAGGCGATCATGCCCAGCGGCAGGAAATTCGTCCCTTCACGAGGCGGGTGGTTCGCAAAGTTCCGAGCAGCCAAGAGTGAAAACCGCAGGGTGCGCCCATTCAGAGCATCCCGAAGCGATTCCGCTTCTTCTAGTTCCATCATCGTGAACACGCGTGCGTCAAATGAGCCGTCTCCCTTGGATTCCTTCCGAATCCATGGATGTTCCGCAACAATCACCGTCTCGGTGTCAGCGGGAAGCCATGTCAAGATCGCATCGACTTGCGTTTGATTGCTGCGGCTGAAGGCAAGATCACGTTGTTTGTGAGTGGCGTCTTTGATCTTCTCGCTCAACTCTGCCGCCGTCTTCCAATCTCCGTTGGCGATGGCTTCCCGGAGCTTCAGAGTCAGCAAGGAAAGATCCGGCTCTTGCGCAACCAGCGCCAGGGCCCATAGCACAAGAGTGAGAAGTCTCCGCATATTCAAAACACCAGGCCGAGGACACCGAAGAGGTGAAGGATGAGAAACGCGCCCCTGTCCTTCATATTGGCCCGATACCGCCAAGTCCCTGGTCGGGGTTGGTCCGGTTGGAAGTCCGGGCTGAGATCCTTGGAAAACGGCGGGGTTTCTGCCTGACTCATGTAGAAGATCTCCAACAGGCCGGTGGCGGCATCGACCTGGGCAGTCATCGCAGAGGGATCTCCTGAAGAGAAGCCCCGGAAGGCCCATGCCGGAGCCTGTCGGTTGATTTGTTTCCATGCCTGGAGTTTGCTCAGCGCGAGTGCATTGGGCGCTGGAGCAACCTTGTCCGACAACGCGAGAACTTCGTCCAGTGCGCCGCGCTCGTTCGTCACCATCAGCAAATCCGGCCGCGGCAATGCAACCCAGTGCGCTTTCCCGTCGCTAAAGCGATTCTGTGGGGGATTCCAGGTCCACAACGCACGGCTCCTAGCGTTCTCGGACGGTGGTCCAAGCAGGCTCTCGTCGACCCTTTCTGTCAGCCACAGGAAACAAGTCCAATCCGTGTGGACGACAGGAGCCCCGTTGATCCTCCCCGAATTAACTTGCTCGAGATGACGACCAGCAAGGACTCCCATGCGAATGCCTCGCCCGTGAAGTCGCCGATAGACATTGCCATCGTCAAACCTCGAAATGCATTCCATCATCCTTCGCCTGGTGGGTTCGCCCCAAAGGGCTGGGTTTCCGTCCTGGCTAAGATCCGTGTCCAGGGAAAAAGGCTCCTGATGCACGAGCAATGTCTCTACGCCCGATGGAAGCAAGGCAAGCAGGGCGTCCACGTCCGTAGCGGACTTACCAATTACAGACACTCGTAGGCGATCCCGCACTCCAGCATCCAGCTCGTCAGCAAGAGTTGCTGCTTTGACGAAATCCTGATTCTGAATGGCCAATTCGAGATCGCGGAGAAGGCGGGGCAAGTCCTTCGCGACCGGAGCTTGCCCGGCAAGGCAAGTTGCTAACAGCGTCGCTGCCAAAAGCTTGCGCACGACAACTCAGTCTAGCACGCACCAGCCTTGTCGATCAGCGGGTCGGCTGTGTTTCATAGTCCTCTATGTTTGACAATCTTGGCAACATCGCGACTGCCCCGGACAATCGTGACGATTTCGACGGCCTTGGTACCGGTCCGGTAAATGATGAGGTAATCTCTCACTGGCCAGAAGAGAACTGGCCTATCTTCGGCAAGGTCCGCTCGCATGTGACCAATGCCCGGGGTTCGCGCAATCAGGCGGAAAGCGTCTACAAACTCGACGAGAATTTGTCGGGCTATGCGATCGCCCGCTTTCTCTAAGTAATAGTCCCGAATGGCCGCCAAGTCCGACTGCGCGGTCGGGGAGAGTCTGTAGCCACTCATCCGGCCTTGCGGCGAGCGCGTTTCGAATCGAGATCTCTGATCATCCCCTGCATAAACGCTTCTCCATCTACCCCTTCTCCGCGATCAAGAGAAGTGAGGCCCTCGTCAATGCGAGACCGAAGCTCCTTCAAGTGAATCGTTCGGAGATGATCGTGTTGCTCCAGCAGGCGCAGCGCTTCTCGAACGACTTCGCTCGAGGAGTTATAACGGCCGCTCTTCACCTTGGCCTGGACCATCTTTTCCAGCTTAGGAGTTAAAGAGACGTTCATAGTTCAAGAGATACCATCGATAACAATCAATGTCAATCTTCGCTACTCAAGGTAGCTACTTCCCGGATTGCCTCGAAGCAAGTAAGAAACGGTATCTGATCGAGGACGTACGATGCCAGCGAAGCAAACGTGGAATCAGCCATTGGCAGGCAGACGCAAATTCAACCGGTTGGCACGAAGGTCCCGGTCGAACCGTTTCCAAAACGCACGATCCTTCCGGGGACTCAACCGGCTCAGCTCGTCAAGCAGGGACAACAAGGCCCGCTGCTTCGAGTTGCGGGCAGAGGTGCGTCTTGCTGTGGGCAGGATGGATTTCACAATTAGAGATTATACTCCCGTCCATAAATGCCTAGCCCTCTTTGCATTTCGCTACGATCAGCGTGATGTCGTCGTGTTGCTCGTGGGGGCTGAAGTCCTGTACGTCGGCGAGGATCGCCTGAAGCAGATCCCCGGAGGGTCTGTCGCGGTGGCGGCGCAGCGTATCGACTAAGCGTTTCTCGCCGTATTCCTCGCGCGCGGCGTTGAACGCCTCGGAGATTCCGTCGGTGTAAAGAGTCAGCGTGTCGCCCGGGAAGAGCCGCTGCTCCTCGACGGAGCAATGCCAGTCGGGAAAGAGCCCGAGCACCGTGCCCGTGGAATCGAGGCGCTCGAGCGTGTTGTCGGCCCGGAGCAGCAGGCCCGAGAGATGGCCGCAGTTGGCGTAACGCAGGCGCCGCTCCCGGTCGTCGTATTCTCCAAAGAAGAGCGACGCGAAAGCGCTCTGGCCGGTATTGTCGTAAAAAAGCCGGTTGACGGATTGCAGGAATCGCTGCGACTGGTCGAGAGCCGTCGCGCACTGGCTGCGCAGATTGGCCTGCAGATTCGCCATCAGCAACGCGGCGGCGATGCCCTTCCCCGAAATGTCGCCGATCACCAGGCCGAGCCGCCCTTGGCCGAGGTCCAGAAAATCGTAATAGTCGCCGCCCACCTGCCTGGCTTGAATGCAGCTTCCGGCGTATTCGAGCGTGCTCGCGGAGGGCAGAGTTTGCGGAAAGAGCCGCGACTGCACGCGGCGGGCAATCTCGATTTCCTGGGCCGCCCGGCGATCGGCTTCCAGACGCTCGGCTGTGACGCGGCGCTGCGCTTCCACCGCCTGGCTCACTTCGTCGAAGCCGACCAGCGAAAAACAATTGCCGTCGATGTCCTCGAAGCGCGCGAAAACGCCGCCCCAGACGGGACGATCCGACTTCCCCTCCGGATACTTGAAGCGCTTCAAGCGGGGCGCCCTCTGAAAACGGACGCCGCGCTTGCGCCATTCCTTGAACTTGGACATCACGTCTTCAGTGATGAAGACGACTTGCGTAGGACGGCCGATCCATTCGTATTCCGGCGAATCCGGTTTGGCTTGGGTCAAAGACAGCACCGCGGTCCCGTCGGGCGGGCTCACCGCCACCCATCGCTCTCCGGACGCGACACGAATGTCGCCGACGAGGTGGAATCCAAGCTGATCCAGGTAGAAGCGCAGGCTCCGCTCCTGATCGCGCACGAAGATGTTGACTGCTTGAATGCGCAGGTAGGGATCCTGCCGGTCGAGACGCACATTCAGGTCGTCCACGCCGCGCCGCGAAGGCAAGTCAGCCATCGGTCCATTATATGTAATCCGCCAGATCGAGCGTCTGGAGCGACGCACCGAGGCCCTGCAAGAAGCCGCGGTCATGCGAGGCGATGATCACAGTCCCGGGGAATTGCGCGAGGGCTTGCTCGAGCGCCTCCTGCGCTTCGATCTCGAGATGATTCGTCGGCTCGTCGAGAAGGAGCAGGTTGGCGCCGCTCACCAGCAGCCGCACAAGCCCGACTTTGGCGCGCTCGCCCATGCTCAAGTCGGCGAGCGGCTGGTGAACGCGGTCGAGACGCACCTTGAGTCCGGCGAGCAGCGTGCGGGCCAGCGTATCGGATCCGCAGATCTCGACGGCGGTCGCGCGCTCTGGCAGCGCGTCGCCCTCCTGCGCGATGTAGCCCACGCTTACGTTGGCGCCCGCCTGAACGCGGCCCGCGTCGGGCGCGTCGAGGCCGGCGAGGATGCGGAGCAGCGTCGTCTTCCCTGCTCCGTTCGGTCCGGCCACGGCGATCCGCGCGCCGCGCGCGACGTGGATGGTCAGGTTCGCGAACAACGTTCGGCCGCCATACGACTTGCTGAGGCCTATGGCCGCCAAGGCGATGTCGCCGCTGCGACGCACGTTTACGAAATCGAGATTCGGGATCGGTGTCTCGACCCAAGGTTTCGCGACCTCCGGTTCGCGCGCCACTCGCTCGCGCAGCAGGCGTCCCGTGCGTGCCACCTTCGCTGCTTTGCGGGCGTAGAAATCGTTGTCGCCCTTCTCTCCCTTGGGAGCCGTGGCGACTTTTGTAGCCAGGCGCGATCTCCGTTCGGCGGCCTGATCCGCGGCGGCCTTGCGCCGTTGATATCCTGCGAACTGCTGCCACGCCTGCTGTTCGAGCAGCGCGCGCCGCTCGCGGTACTCGTCGTAGCCGCCTTCGAAGACGCGCGCCTGGCCGCGCTCGATCTCGATCACTCGCGTCGCGACACGCCGCAGCAAGGCGCGATCGTGCGAGACGAGGACACAGGCTGTCGAGCGGCGGGCGAGCTGATTCTCCAGCCATTCGCGCGCGGCGATATCGAGATGATTCGTCGGCTCGTCGAGCAGGAGCAGGTCCGCCTCGGTATGGAGGCCGCGCGAGAGCGCGGCGCGCGTCCGCTGGCCTCCCGAGAGTTGATCGTCCTCCGCGCCAGCCTCCTGGCCGACGTACGTTACGCACAATCCGCGCCGGCGAACGATTTGGCCGCGGGAGGGCTCGAGTTCTCCGGCCAGGATCCGCAGCAGTGTCGACTTCCCCGCGCCGTTCGGACCGGCGACGGCCAAGCGATCGCCCCGGTGAATCGCAAACGAAAGATCGCGAAACAGCTCGCTCGTGGATGAATAACGGAATGCAACTTGTGAAACGTTCAGTAAAGACATATCTCCCTCGCTGTGGGGTTTTGTACTGCCCGAGAGTTGTCTTTAGCGTTTCACTGCTGGGAAGGATTATCTCACAAATAGCCGGGCAGATTCGTGTGTTTCATGATCTCGACGAAGCGCGGATGCGAGCGCAGCGGAGCAAAATAAGGATCGCCAGGCAGGAAGCCGATCCAGCCGTCGCGCTCCTCGACGGCGACATCGAACCAATGCAAGGCGCGATCGGTGTCGTCCAGAGCCAGGGCGCACAAAGCCAGCGCAAAACTGGAGACGTGCCGCTGCCGGCGCTTTTCTTCCAGCTCCGCAAGCAGACGTTCGGCGTCCGCCCGCCGGCCGGCACGCACATAAGCCCACGCTAATAACCCGGTCCAGCCCGGCGTATTCGGGATCGACTGGCGGGCCTTTTCCAAGCACTCGATCCCTTCCGCGAGCCGCCCCAAGTTCACCAGCGAGACGCCGAACATCGCCTGGCTCGGCGCCCAGTTCGCGCTGAATTCCATGAGTTGACGGGCGTGAGCCAGCCCCAGATCGTAGCGGCCCTTATTGTTGTAAATCAGCGAAAGAGTGTAGTGGGCCACAAGGGAGAGCGGATCGAGCTCCAGCGCGCGGCGATAGCTTCGCTCGGCTTCGTCCAATTTGCCGTTGCTCCAAAGAACGCAACCGGCCCACACGTGATACCAGCTTGTAGGCGGCAGGTTCGCGGCGGCTTCGATTTGCGCCAGGGCTTGGGTCCAACGATGGTTGTAGACGTTCTCGACGAAGGCCTGCGCCGCATGGGCAGCGCTGAGGGCCGGGTCGGCGGCAACCGCCTTCTGCGCCGCTTCGAGCGCGCGAGGCATTTCTTCCTTTGGCGCCACAACGGCGGTCATGACGCGGTGAATGTGATATTCCGCCAGTTGCACCCAGGCCGGAGCGAGACGCGGTTCCAGCGCCACGGCTCTTTCCAGATATTCGCGGCCGAGGGCCCATTCGTCGGGCGTGTAGCGATTGCTGTGGAAGAGTCCTTTGAGGAAGAAGCTGTGCGCCTCTTGATTTTCGGTGTAGCGCTTGACCAGCGGCTCATTCGACTTTCCACCCAGCTTCAACTTCAGTTTCTCGACGATGGCCTGCGCCACTTCGTCCTGAATCGTAAAGACGTCGGTCATCTCGCGGTCGTAGCGCTCCGACCAGAGCTGCGATTCGTCGGCCACATTGATGAGCTGCGCGGTTACGCGGATGCGATTCCCGGACCGCCGCACGGACCCTTGCAGAATGGTCTCGACTTTCAGCTTCTCGCCGATCTCGGCGAAGGCGTGCTCGCGCCCTCGAAACGCGAACGCCGATGCGCGCGCGATGACTCGCAATCCGGGAAGCTGGGTCAGCGCGTTCAGAACTTCCTCGGCGAGGCCGTCGGAGAAGTATTCGTTCTCCTTGTCGGCGCTGAGATTCGAGAAAGGCAGCACGGCGATCGAAGGCGTTGCTTCTTTCGGCGCGGGCGCGTCCGTCGATTCGAAGGCAGCTCTTAAGTCCGCGGCGCTCTGAAAACGCTCCGCGGGACTCTTGCGCAGGCACCGCGCGACGACGCGCTCCATGTCGGCGGGAGTTTGCGGAGCAGACTCGCGCAACGGGCGCGGCTCCTGGCTCATGATCGCGGCCATCGTCGAGACCGCGTTTTCCCCTTGGAAGGCGCGCTTGCCGGTGAGCATTTCGTAGAGGACGAGCCCCAGCGAAAAAATGTCGGAGCGCGCGTCGGCCGGGCGTCCTGAGGCTTGCTCGGGAGACATATACGCCGCCGTGCCGAGGATCGCACCGGGATGCGTGTCCGCCGTCAGCGAGGAATCGCCCGGCTCGATCAACTTGGCGAGACCGAAGTCGAGGACTTTGATCACGCCGTCGGCGGTGATCATGATGTTCGCCGGCTTCAAGTCGCGGTGAACGATGCCGGCGGCGTGCGCCTTCACGAGCGATGCGGCGATTTGTCGCGCGTAGCCGGCAACCGTTGATGGGTCCCACCCGTTCGCGGGCACGGAATCGGCCAGCGTTTTGCCGTCGACGTATTCCATCACGATAAAGTGCACGCCGTCGTGCTCGCCGACGTCGTGAATCGCCACCACGTTTGGATGATTGAGCTGCGAGGCGGCGCGTG
>CAZRND010000210.1:0-1369 GCA_964601345.1 uncultured Acidobacteriota bacterium
ACCGAAGGCGGCCGCCGATCGGCTCGAGCCGATCTTCGCCACGCTCGCGCCGGGGCGCGGCGACATCCCGCGCACGCCGGGGCGCGAGAAGCTCGGCGGCAGCGCGCAAGACGGCTACCTTCACTGCGGACCTTCAGGCGCCGGCCACTTCGTGAAGATGGTCCACAACGGCATCGAGTACGGCATCATGCAGGCCTACGGCGAAGGCTTCGACATTTTCAAAAACGCGAACAGCAGCGCGTTGCCGGAGGACATTCGCTACAACCTTTCACTGCCCGATATCGCCGAAGTCTGGCGGCGGGGCAGCGTGGTAGCGTCCTGGCTGCTCGACCTGACGGCGATTGCGCTAGCCGAGAGTCCGACGCTTGCGGAATTCAGCGGCAACGTGGCGGATTCCGGTGAAGGACGCTGGACCGTGCAGGCCGCCGTCGAGGAAGCCGTTCCGGCCGACGTGCTCACCGCTTCGCTCTACGCGCGTTTCCGCTCGCGGCAGGAGCACACCTTCAACGAGAAGCTTCTCTCCGCCATGCGCAAACAGTTTGGCGGTCACGTGGAGAAAAAATAATGCCGTCGAAACCAGCGATGCCGCCGCCCTCCGCGCCCGGACGCGTAGCCGATCCTTGCGCCATGGTGATCTTTGGCGCGGCCGGCGATCTCACCAAGCGCAAGCTCATCCCGGCGCTCTACAATCTGGCCAAGGACAATCTGCTCTCGAAGAACTTCGCCATGGTCGGCTTCGCGCGCAAGGAGATGAGCACGGAGCAGTTTCGCGAGCAGATGAACGCCGACATCCAGCAGTTTGCGACGACCAAGGTCGATCCGGCGCTGTGGGAATGGCTGGTGAAGCGGCTCTACTATTGCACCGGGAATTTCACCGATCCCGAGGCTTACCAGCGACTGAAGACCGCGCTCACGCAGGCCGACAAGGAGTGTGGGACGGCCGGTAATTATCTCTATTACCTTTCGACGCCTCCTTCGGTCTTCTCCACGGTCACCGATCAGCTCGGCGCGGCCGGGCTGGCGACCGAAGCGGATGGAAAGTGGCGCCGGGTGATCGTCGAGAAGCCCTTCGGAACCGATCTCGCCTCCGCCAAGAATCTCAACCACGAGCTGAGCAAGGTACTCGACGAAAGCCAGATCTATCGCATCGATCACTACCTCGGCAAGGAGACGGTGCAGAATATCCTCGCTTTCCGCTTCGCCAACGGAATCTTCGAGCCGATCTGGAACCGCCGCTACATCGATCACGTGCAGATCACGGTGGCCGAAACCGTGGGCGTGGAGCGTCGCGGCGCCTACTATGAGAAGGCCGGCCCGCTACGGGACATGACGCCCAATCCACTGTTCCAACTGGTTTCTCTAACAGCGG
>CAZRND010000210.1:1379-9734 GCA_964601345.1 uncultured Acidobacteriota bacterium
ACCCACCGGCTGCGGGTTGACTGGGAGCTACACATACAAGGCGGGCGCGTTTCGCGACATGTCCCCGAAACACCTCATGCCGCTACTCGCGCTCGTCGCGATGGAGCCGCCGACCTGCTTCGAGGCCGAGGCCGTGCGCGAGGAGAAGTCGAAGGTCCTGCGCGCGATCCAGCACTTCACGCCCGAGCGCGTGATCACGGACGCCGTGCGCGGACAGTACGGCGATGGCGAGGCCGGAGGACACCGCATCCAGGCTTACCGCTCGGAAAAGAACGTCGCGCCGAATTCCGCCACCGAAACTTACGTCGCGCTCAAGATCGCCATCGATAACTGGCGATGGGCCGGCGTTCCATTTTATCTGCGTACCGGAAAGGCGCTGCCGCAGCGCGTCTCTGAAGTCGCGATCCATTTCAAGGCGCCGCCGTTCGTTCTTTTCCGCGGCACCGACGTCGAGCATCTCTCGCGGAATCTTTTGGTGCTGCACATCCAACCGGATGAAGGCATCTCGCTCAGCTTCCAGGCCAAGGTCCCTGGACCCGTGGTGCGCCTCGGCGGCGTGAACATGAGCTTCGACTACTCCGACTACTTCGGCGCCACGCCATCCACAGGATACGAGCGATTGCTCTACGATTGCATGACCGCGGACCCGACGTTGTTCCATCGCGCCGACATGGTCGAAGCCGGATGGTCCGTTGTCACGCCGATCCTCGATGTGTGGAAGGCTCTGCCGCCGCGCAAATTCCCGAACTACGCCGCGGGCTCGTGGGGACCGAAAGAGGCCGACGACCTATTGGCGCGCGATGGCCGCCACTGGCGGGCCATCACGCCATGATCCTGGCGGGAGACATCGGCGGCACCAAGACCAACCTGGCGTTCTTCAGCGACTCGCTGGCTGTGGTGGCCTCCCGCAAATTCCCTAGCCGCGAACATACCGGATTCGGAGAAATCGTAGGCGAGTTTCTTAAAGACACCGGAATGAAGGCGGACAAAGCCTGCTTCGGCGTTGCCGGAGCGGTGATCGACGGCCGCTGCCACGCCACGAACCTCCCCTGGATCGTGGACGCGCCGGAACTCGCCGCGCGCCTGGGCATCCGCACCGTGGGACTCGTCAACGATCTCGAAGCCAATGCCTGGGGAATCGGAGTGCTGAAAGCCGCCGATTTCGCGCTGCTCAACGAAGGGAGGCCTGCCAAGGGAAATCAGGCCGTCATCTCCGCGGGCACGGGCCTCGGTGAAGCGGGACTCTACTGGAACGGCAAAAAGCACCTTCCTTTCGCATGCGAGGGCGGGCACAGCGGCTTTACGCCGACGAACGAGATCGAAGCGGAACTCGGGCGATACTTGTTGAAGCGCGACGGATTCGCCGAAGCCGAACAGGTGCTCTCCGGACCTGGACTCCATAACATCTATCTCTTTCTGCGCGATTCCGGACGCGGAACGGAATGTCCCTGGCTCGCCGAAGAAATGAGCCGCCACGATCCCGCGCCCTGCATTTCGCGCGCGGCGCTCGAAGGCACCTGTCCGATCAGCGTACAAGCCTTGGAAATGTTCGTCTCCATTTACGGCACGGAAGCCGCCAATCTCGCTTTGAAAACGATGGCCACCGGCGGCGTTTTCGTGGGCGGCGGGATCGCGCCGAAGATTCTCGAGATGCTGATCGGAGGAAAGTTCTTGCAAGCGTTTCTTACTCGTGGTCCCATGAGGTACCTTCTGGAAGCGATTCCGGTGCGCGTGATTCTCAACGACCGGACGGCCCTGCTCGGCGCGGCTCATTACGCTTCGGCGGGACGCGACTCATGATTCCGAAGAGCGACATCCAGATCGTGGCCGGACCCGACGAACTGCTCGCCGCCGCCGAGGTTGAGTTTTTGCGCGCGGCTTCCGCGGCGATCAAGGACAAAGGAAAATTCACGGTCGCGCTCTCGGGCGGCGAGACGCCGAAGACTCTCTACGCCAGCCTCGCGCAGCGCGTCGGCTTCCGCTGGGACAAAACGCATTTCTTCTGGACCGACGAACGCTGCGTCCCGCCCACCAGTCCGCAGAGCAATTACCGCATGGCGCACGAAGCCATGCTCTCGCAAGTCCCCATGCCGGTGGGAAACATCCATCGCATGAAGGCGGAAAATCCCAATCCGCAGGAGGCCGCCGACGCCTACGCGGATGAGTTGCGTGACTTCTTCGGCGGACAGTTGCCCCGATTCGACTTGATGCTGCTCGGCATGGGTCCCGACGGGCACACCGCTTCGCTCTTTCCCGGCACCGACGCCGTGAATGAGCGCGACCGCTGGGTGGCCGCGCCGTGGGTCGAGAAGTTCAACTCCTTCCGGGTGACCCTGACCGTGCCGGTCATCAACAACTCCGCCTGCATCGTCTTTCTGGCTCGCGGCGAGGAAAAGGCCGAGACACTGCGCGCCGTTCTCGAAGACGACGGCCCGCCGCGCTTCCCGTCGCAACTGATCCGTCCCACGAGCGGCCGCCTGCTCTGGCTCGTGGATCAGGGCGCCGCCAAGGTGCTCAGAAAGTAGTCGAATTGCTGTAATCTAGGGTTATGAGCACTCTATTGGAACAGGCTTGGCAAAAGGTCTCCAAGCTACCTCCCGAGGATCAAGAAGCGGTGGCGGCGCGGATCCTCAAGACGTTGGGCGAAGAAGAGGCTTGGCAGAAATTTGTTGAGGCGCGCCGCGAGGACTTCGAAAAAATGGCAGAAGAGGCCCTTGATGAGCACAAGCGCGGCTTGACCCATCCTTTAGACAAGCTCATTGATTAAGTCCCACACGACTTCCCGCTTTCGTGAATTGCTGGCAAGCTTACCCGCCAGCGTGCAAAAGGAGGCGAGTGATTCGTATCGAATCTTTCGGGACAACCCTGGCCATCCCGGCCTGGAGTTCAAGAAGCTCAAGGGCTCCAAGAATCTCTATTCAGCCCGCGTTGGCGCGCACTATCGGGCTGTGGGAGTTATGACAGGGAATTCTCTTGTCTGGTATTGGATCGGCACACATGCCGAGTATAATCGCCGCGTGTGATCTATGAACCTCCGGATTGCGGCCGTACTGTCTTTGCTGCTGTCGCTCGCGGGATGCTCGCGGTCCGGCCCGCCGTATAGCCCCGCCGAAGCACTCAAATCCTTTCGAATCGAGCCGGGATTCAAGATCGAAACGTTCGTCACCGAGCCGGACATCCGCAGCCCGGTGGCGATGGACATCGACGAGAACGGCCGCATCTACGTCTCTGAAGATCCCGGCTATCCGCTGAATTTCAAGGACAAGCTCGGGCGCATCATCCTGCTCGAGCCAATCGAAGGCGGCCGCTTCCGCCGCACCGTTTTCGCCGACAAACTGACCATGCCCATCGGCGTGATGCGCTGGAAGAAGGGCATCCTGGTAACCGACGCGCCCGACATTCTGTATCTCGAAGACACCGACGGCGACGGCAAAGCCGATATCCGCAAAGTGGTTCTGACCGGATTCGCCTTCACCAATCCGCAGGACATGGTGAACGCGCCTGTCTACGGTCTCGACAACTGGATCTATCTCGGCCACAGCGGACCGGGCACGGCGGTGATCTTCGTCAACGAATTCAACGACCGCGGCAGCGACTTGCGTTTTCCCGATCATCCCGAGTGGCAATCGATCAAGCAGGCGCGCCGCATGGTGCGTTTCAAGCCCGACACTGGGCAGATCGAATACACCTCGACCGCCACGCAGTACGGACACAGCTTCGACACGTGGGGACATCACTTCACCGTCAGCAACGAGGACCACATCCGCCAGGAGGTCGTAGCCGCGCGATATCTTTCGCGCAATCCGGATTTGCCCGCGGGCTCGGCCATGGAGCGTATTTCCGATCACGGTTCCGCGGCCGAAGTGTACCCGATCACGCAAAACGCGCGGGTCGAGATGCTGAGCGGCGTCGGCTCGTTCACTTCGGCATGCAGCATCACGGTGTACCTGGGCGGATTGTTCCCGGCGCTCGGATCGTTTTCTCTGACGGCAGAGCCGGCGCAGAACCTGGTGCATCGCGACGTGCTCACGCCCAAGGGAGCGACATTCCTTGCCAAGCGTTCCCGCGAGAGTGTGGAGTTCCTCGCCTCGACCGACGGATGGTTCCGTCCCGTGAATTTCACCATCGGCCCGGACGGCGCGATTTATCTGGTGGATTACTACCGCCTGGTGATCGAGCATCCCGAGTGGATGGCCACAGAAACATTCCACTCCAAAGACCTTTACAAGGGCGACGACCGAGGACGCATCTACCGCATTACGCCCGACGCCGGGCTGCCGTTGCCCTGGCCCGTACGCACGGGACAGGCAACGGATGCGCAGCTCGTCGAAATGCTGGCGAGTCCGAATAGCTGGCAGCGCCGCACCGCGCAGCGGCTGCTTGTGGATCACGCGAACCCGCAAACGGTGGGACCGCTGGCGAAGATTCTGACGACGAGCCCATCGGCTGCCGCGCGCGTGCATGCCCTGTGGACTCTCGAGGGCATCCATCAGCTCACCGCCGATCTGGTCGAGAAAGCGCTCGACGATTCCGAGGCCGGTGTGCGCGAAAACGCTATCCAGCTCGCTGAGTCGCGGCTCAAGGAAAATCCCAAGCTCGTCGAGAAGCTGCTGAAGATGGAGCATGATCCCGACGGGCGCACGCAGTTCCAACTGCTCTGCACGCTGGGCGGCGTCTCTTCGGCGGCGTCCAGCGCCGTCCAGGACCGGCTGCTCGCGCAACGCATCGAGGATCCGTGGATGCAGATCGCGGCTCTCAGCGCGTCGTCGGATCGCGCGCCGCAACTCTTCCGCGCCGCCGCGGCCT
This sequence comes from uncultured Acidobacteriota bacterium, assembly GCA_964601345.1. GTDB lineage: Bacteria > Acidobacteriota > Terriglobia > JAJPHL01 > JAJPHL01 > CAZRND01. Next base: position 6,186 of record CAZRND010000210.1, read on the forward strand.
TCACCGCAACCCAAACGCCGGCACGCGCCAACTACTTCCATCAGGTTGCGGCGGTAATCGGCATCCGCCGAAAGCCGCCCGAAATCCGGCAGATGATGACCACGCTGCAGTCGGGTGCATCGTGGTGGCGCACTGCGACGCTCGAAGGCCTCGCCCAAGGACTCGGACGGACGCCGGGCGAAACTCTCAGTCAGGACTTGATGCTGAAGCTCTTCGCCGGCTCCGATGCGGAAGTTCGCCATGCAGCCCTGCGCGCCCTGGGCGCCGCAGGGCTTCCGCCCAGCGCCGCGCCGCTCTTGAAGCAAGCGGCCGCGACGGCGCAAGCGGCGGATCGCGATCCCGCGCTGCGCGCCGACTCGATCGGCCTGCTCGCACTCGGCGATGCCGCGAAGTCCGAGGATCTGTTCAAGAAGCTGATCGACCCGCAGCAGCCCGAGCTGGTCCAGGCAGCCGCGGTGCGCGGCCTCGGCCGCGTGAAAGGCGCGGCCGTCGGAACGTTTCTGATCGAGCGGTGGAAGTCCTTTACGCCGACGGTCCGCATGGACGCCGCCGATGCCATGTTCCGCGATCCCGATCGCCCGCGCATTCTGCTCAATGCCATCAAGAAGGATACGGTCCAGACCTGGACGCTCGCCTTCCGCCACAAGCGCCAGCTTCTGATGCACACCGACGCGGCTCTCAGAGAGGAAGCGCGAGTGCTCTTTGAAGACAAGGCCGGAGCGCGCGAAGCCGTCCTGAAGAATTATCAGGCCGCGCTCGACATGCCCGGCGACGCCGAGCGCGGCCGTGCCGTCTTCGAGCGCGTTTGCTCGAAGTGTCACCGGCTGAACGCAATCGGACACGAGGTCGGTCCCGACCTGGCGACGATTCGCAACCGGCCGCCGCAGCTCATCCTTCCCGACATCATCATCCCCAGCCGGAACATCGCGCAGAATTACGAATCCTACGTCGTCGAAACGAAGTCGCGCGGCATCATCGAAGGCGTCATGGGACCGCAGACGCCGACCACGATCACGATCCGCCATGAAGAGGGCAAAGAGGACGTGATCCCGCGCAGCGACATCAAGGAAATGCGCATAACGAATCTCTCGGCGATGCCCGCCGATCTCGATAAGCAAGTGACCATCCCGCAGATGGCCGACCTGCTCAAGTTTCTGAAGACCGCGAGGTGAGTATGGTGCTTTCATTTTTACTCGGAGCGTTTATTCTGCAAGCGGGCGCGGCCAAAGTAGACATCACACCGGCCGCCGACGCGGCTCTGCCGATGAGCGGATACGGCGGCCGCACCGAAGGCTTCAAGGGAATTCACGACCACATCTACGCCCGCGCCATCGTCGTGTCGGACGGCTCGCAGACCGCCGCGATCGTCGCCTGGGAGCTGATCGGCGTTCCCGTTGCGTCGTGGGAAGAACTGGCCCCGCGCATCGCGCGCGAAACAGGCATCGCGCCCGAGCACCTGATGCTCGCGGCCGTTCACAATCACGCCGCGCCGTCGCCCTACGCCATCTACGGCAACACGTCGCCAAAATCCGAGGCCTACACTAAGCAGCTTCACGATTCCACCGTCGAAGCCATCAAGCAAGCAAAGGCCGCCATGCAGCCGGCCACGATGGGCATCGGCACGGGAACCGCGTACGTGAACATCAATCGCCGCGAGTTCTTTCCCGATCGCGGATGGTGGCTCGGCTTCAATCCCGACGGCCCGTCGGACAAGACCGTCACGGTGATTCGCTTCGACGCGCTCAACGGCCAGCCGATCGCGCTCTTCATCAACTATCCGGTGCATGTGGTCGTGATGGGTCCCGAGAATTATCAGATCAGTGGCGACCTCGCCGGCGCCACATCGCGCTACGTCGAGAATTACTATCGCCGCAAGCCGGAAGAAACGCCGCGGAGCGACGCGGGATACTCGATCCGTTTGCCACAGGAGAAAGCATCCGACAAAGTCGTAGCTCTTTGGACCAGCGGCGCTGCCGGCGATCAGAATCCCATCTCGCTCGCGCGCGGATCGGACTTCACGCAGGTGGACTCGCTCGGCAAGATCCTCGGCGAGGAAGCGGTGCGCGTGGCCAACTCGATCCATGCAACGGCCGCGACCGCCCGCATCTTCGGCAAGCAGCAGGTGGTCAGTTGTCCCGGGCGCAGAGTGGACCCGGGTCCGACGCCGCGCAAGGAATACACCTGGCAGGATTCCGATGCGGTCAACATCCGGCTCGGCCTGCTCATGATCAACGACATCGCTCTCGCCGGCGTGTCCGGCGAAGTGATGACGATGATCCACCAGCGTTTGAAGCGTGAATCGCCGTTGAGCCATACGATCATGGTGACGCACGCCAACGGCGCGAGCGGCTACATCCCCAACGACGCCGCGTACGATCAGATCAGTTACGAGATCACGACGTCGCGCCTCAAGCCGGGCTGCGCCGAGTCCGCCATCGTGAACGGCTTTCTGAAACTGATGGTTGACAGGGTACCGTGACACCGATAATGTAAGCGCTTGCTCCCCTTGTCCGGCAAAGACAAATTCGCCATCGGCATCGACTACGGCACCGAGTCCGGACGCGTCGTTGTCGTCCGCGTGCGTGACGGCCAGGAAGCAGGCGCCGCGATTGTTCCCTACTCCGATGGCGTTATCGACAGCCGCCTTCCCGGCGGCGGCAAGCTGCCGCACGATTGGGCCCTGCAAAATCCGCGCGACTATTTGACGGTCGTCGAAAAAGGCGTGCCGCGCGCCCTGAAAACAGCAGGCGTCAAGGGCAGCGCGATCATTGGAGTCGGCACGGACTTCACCGCATCCTCGCCGATGCCGGCGCGACGCGACGGCACGCCGCTCTGCTTCGTGCCGGCGCTGCGCAAGAATCCGCACGCCTGGGTGAAACTCTGGAAGCATCACGCCGCGCAGCCGCAGGCCAACCGCATCAACGAAATCGGACGCGCGCGGCGCGAGGAATTCATCACGCTCTACGGCGGCAAGTACTCCTCCGAATGGTTCTTCTCGAAGCTGCTCCAGATTCTCGACGAGGATCCCGCCGTTTACGACGCCGCCGAGCGATTTCTCGAAGCCGCCGACTGGATCGTCTGGCAACTCACCGGCGTCGAGAAGCGCAATTCCTGCACCGCCGGATACAAGGCCATGTGGGTCAAGGGACGCGGATTTCCGTCGCGCGACTTTTTCCGGGCGCTGCATCCGCGCATGGAAAACGTCATCGCCGAAAAAATCGGCGAGACGTTTCATCCGCTCGGCTCGAAGGCCGGCGGGCTGACCGGCGCGTGGGCCGCGAAAACAGGCCTCGCGGCCGGCACGCCCGTTTCCATCGGCAACGTCGACGCGCACGTCGCCGTTCCGGCGACGGGGGTCACGCAGCCGGGCACGATGGTCATGATCATGGGCACCTCGATCTGCCACATGCTCCTCGGCACGGCGCGGCAGATGGTCGAGGGCATGTGCGGCGTCGTGGAAGACGGCATCACACCCGGCATGTGGGGATACGAAGCCGGACAATCCGCCGTGGGCGACATTTTTGCGTGGTTCTTCGAGCATGGTATTCC
>CAZRND010000211.1:0-9709 GCA_964601345.1 uncultured Acidobacteriota bacterium
CAGAGCCACCGCGCTGGCGATCGCCAGGATCAGGTTCATGCCCGGGCCCGCCGCAGCGACCAGCGCCATGTCGCGGCGGGGATGGCGCAGATTCGACGGGTTGATCGGGACGGGTTTGGCGTAGCCCAACAGAATCCCCGTCGGAAAGATCAAACACAGCAGAGGCAATAAGATGGTGCCGAACGGATCGATGTGGGCGCGCGGATCGAAAGTGAGCCTTCCGTTGAGCCGCGCCGTGGCGTCCCCGTGCCGGTCGGCCACCCAGCCGTGGGCGTACTCATGGAAGACCATCGCGAGGAGCAGCGGCAGGGCCATGTAGGAGAGCGTATGGAGGACCTGGCCGATGTTGTTCATTGCGCGTCCCCGATCGATGCGAATTTGCCGTTCTTCACCTGGATGAGCGCGTAGCGCCGCTCGAGGCTGCCGGCCGGCGACATGGTGAGCGGGCCGATCAGACCCGGCACGTTTTTGGCCGCCTTCAGGCTTTCACGGAGCGCGCGTCCGTTCGTCGCGCCCCTGGCGACCGCGTCCAGGATCAGCAGCGTCGCCTCATAGGCCTGCGCGGCGAAGGCCGACGGCAGGGCCTGAAAACGCTTCTCGTAGCGCTTCACAAAGTTTTGCACGGCCGGGTACGAACTGTCCACGGAAAAACTGTCCGCGAAGATCGCCGCTTCCACGCCGCGAGGGTCGAGGCGCAGAAGCTCGGGCGAGTTCATGCCGTTGGTGCCGAGCACGCCCACTTTGGCCGCGTAAAAGCCGACCTGGCCGGCGAGAAGGCTGACCTTTTCGGCATCGCCCGGCAAAAAGATCGCGTCGAACCCCGGCTGGTAGATCTTGTCGTTTTTGGCTTTTTTCGGGTTCTCAATCTTCTCCATCTTACCGTATTTTTTCAGGTCCGCTTCCTTGAGCCGTTTGATCGGCGGCCCGAAATCATTCTCCTCCGGGCCGTACGTTTCCACGGCGATGATCTCGCCCCCGAGGCGGCGGATTTCCTCCTTGAAGGCCTGCGTCATCTCGTCGCCGTAGGTGTCGCGCGCCGCCAGGATGCAGAAGCGTTTCCAGCCGAGAGTCCCCGTGGCATAGGCGGCGAGGTCGCGGACGAGGGCGCGATTGTTGACCGCGGCGTTGAAGACGTAGCGCCCGTAACGCTGCGGATCGGTGAGGGTGGCCGTCGGGGACATGAAGACCACCTCGGTCGCATCCGCCATCGGCGCCACCGCCTTGACCTCCCGGCTCAGCAAGGGGCCGAGCACCGCGACCGGCTGGTATTCCTTCAGGAGGTCCTCCACCTCACGAGCCAGAATCTTCGGATCGCCTTCCGTGTCCTTGGCTACGAGCCCCGCCGCGAGGGTCGGCACCACTTCGGCGGCGTGGTCAATGGCGATCCGGATGCCGTTCAACACCTCTGTGCCATAGGGGCCGAGGTTGCCGGAGAGCGGCAGCAGCGCGCCGATGCGGATGGTCTTGCTTTTCAGGCGCTGCCGCTGCGCCGCCTGCGCGGCGGCGACGGCGGAGGCCTTCGCATGCTCGGGAAATCTGGCGGTGAAGTCACGCGCGATGCGCGCGGCCTTGAAGTCGTCGCCGGCAGCTTCGTAGAGTTCCATCAGCCGCAGCAGGGCCTCGTCCGCGGGAAACATGCGGGAGAATTTGTCCGCGATCCGGCGGAGATCCTTCTCCGAGAGCTTCGTTTTAATGAGCTCGCGGACCCGGTCGTCGGCCTTTTTCCGTTCGCCTTCCGGGACCAGCGGACCCGCTTCGACGACCGCGTCCACGGCCCGAAGATAATCCTGGGTGCCGAGCGACGCTTCTTCGATCTGTCTCAGCAGCACGAGCTTCTCGTCGGGGTCGACGCTCTGGGCCTTCGCCTCCATGAGAAGCGGCAGCGCGGCGTTCAATTGACCGGTGGCGAGCAGCGCGTTGATCAAACCCAGCCGCGCAAAGGAGGCTTGCGGGGATTCCGGATACTCCTCGAGCAGGCGGCGATAGTAACCGGCGGCCTCATCGTAATTCTTCAAGCCTGACTGCATTTGACCGAGCAGCAGATACGCCTGGGGAATCTGCGCGCTCTGCGGCAAGTCGCTGACGAGCTTCTGAAGCAGCTCGATCGCCGCGTCGGTCTTACCCTCATCCTTTAACTTCGAGGCGCTCTCCACCTGGGCCTTGGCCTGCTCTTCGAGCTTGGCGGGAAGGGAAGAGGGAGTCGTCTGGGAAAAGGCGGGGATCGGGATCAATATGAGGAGGACGAGGAAAAGGGCCATTTTTCGGCACTATAGGGGCGGGGGCGGAATGAAGTCAAGGGCGCTGTGCTACACTGCCTTCCATGAAGTACGTACAGGCGGCGGCGCTCGCGGCCGCCTTTCTCATAATCTGGTGTTCGGCCGGGATGACGGCCGCTCCCGCGGAAATCGCCGGCAAGGACGGGGCGCCCATGGTCTTCGTGGAGGCCGGAGAATTCTGGATGGGGTTGGCCGAAGGCGAAGGGTTGGACGACGAGCAGCCTCGGCACAAAGTATCGCTCAACGCCTACTATCTCGATAAATACGAGATCACCGTGGAACGCTACGCGAAGTTTCTCGAGTTGACGGGGTGGCAGAAGCCGCTGAACTGGGACATGGTAAAGCTGCCCGAGCACGCGACCCGCCCAGTCATCGGCGTGAACTGGAGCGACGCCGACGCATATTGCAACATCAACGGCCGGCGCCTGCCGACCGAGGCGGAGTGGGAGAAGGCGGCGCGCGGCACGACCGAGCGGCGCTTTCCCTGGGGGGACAAACGGCCGCAGGCCGCGCTCGCGTTATTCGGCCAGATGACGAAATTCTCCTATGACGTGCTCAAACCGGTCGGCAGCTTCCCCGAGGGCAGCGGTCCGTACGGCGCCTTCGACCTCGGCGGCAACGCGGCGGAGTGGGTGCAGGACTGGTATGACGGCGAGTACTACCGCGAGAGTCCCGAGAAGAACCCGCTGGGGCCGAAGGGCGGGCAATATAAGATGACGCGCGGCGGTTCCTGGTCCGACATGCCGGTCTACCTGATGGCGGCCAGCCGCACGTCCAAACTCCCGCCCGACACCCGCAACGCCTTCATCGGCTTCCGCTGCGCGAAATCGGTGAAATGAGGGGTCTGGCTCATTTTCTTTTTTGGAAAAGGTGCCTGACCCCGTCTTCGCATTGCGTACTTGACTGTCCTACCCAGTCGGCCTAGCCTAAGCTGAGTTCTTTCTTGGAAACGTAAAGCGCAGAGTTCGGAGGTTCGAGTCCTGGCCGGGGAGCGATCTTGACGCAATTGCGAACCATGTTCGATATGTGAACGTAGAACAAGCATGCCCATGAAATCAGTTGATCTTCTCGCGCTTAGTAAGTTTGTACTGTACACAACGATCCTGGGTATAACATTCGGCGCCCTGTCAGGAATGGCTTCTTACCTTATCTTTCTTGTAGTGCCAATTCTTAACGGTCCTCAGAAATCCGTAATCGTCCCATTAATGTTTTCCCTCGGGCCATTTATAGCGATCTGGGGAGGGTTGGCGAATATATTGACCAAGTATGATCCAGAGAAGAGATTTAGCTGGACCAAACTTTATATTCTCTTTTCGATGGGAGGTTTGGTTTGGGGTGGCTTGATCGGACTCGTTCCATATTTGCTGTATTTTGTTTTTCCTTCCATGGGCGACGGCATGAGGAAGTTGCCAATAATGTTACTGCCTTATACTGGGGCCATCTGTGGGTGTTTTCTTGTTTATAAACATCGCAAGCTTCTCGACATAAAACAGGCAGATCCAAGTGTCTGAGGCATTAGGCCCATTTTCTTTCTCGGTAGCTCAAACCTTAAGGCTCGCAAAGCGTACAGGTCGGGGAGTCATTTTTCGTGCATAAAGAAATCAGCAATTTAGCTCATCACCCGGTTCGACAGATGCGAACCTCCTGCAACTTCAATGCTACTTTACTAGCTGCTGTCGTTGTTGTTTTGCTTGCGGCCGTCTTTATAGACCCCGCGTTTTCTTGTAGTCTAGGTTTTAGTCTTCCAGTTGAACCTATTCCTGGTGAACATGTGTTTACTGGGGTGGTCGTCGGATATACCGATCCGATCGTCGATTCGGAGTTAAAGCATGCAGCTTGGGGCCTAATAGTGCGAGTTTCTGGAATCGTTCATCTGCCGCCCCCAGCAAGGGACGAATATGAAGTCTATTTCTTCTCTACGAACACAATGTGTGGCCATGACGGACTTGCAAAAGATTACGTCGAATCTAAGTATCGTCTCGGCGCACAGGTTCAGGTAGTGGCGTCGACATGGAAAGAGCCTTCAATCAAGGCCAAGCGAGTCATCCTTGCTGTAGATCCTTTTCTTGATTCGCGCTATGCAGCAAGACCGTCGAAGGCTGATGTTACTGCCGAAAGCCAATTCGAATACAGGCCGCTATCCGCATGGGATTATAGAAACTGGGAAGAGAGCGTCGAAGCCACGGTGTATTCATTCGAGTGGCGCAAAGATTTATTCCGTCTTCAGAAGACTAAAAATAACCAAGAGAGGGCAGCGATTATTAGAAGAATGATTGTCACCCCGTACGACAGTAATAGCCTGTTTTACAGTCACCTGTGTCCTGCCCTTACCAAGAAATATATCTCAGATAAAAAGCTTTCCGGGGAATTGCTGAATGAATGCCAGCGCCAAGATGCGCGCTTAAGGTATATCAATGAAGCAAAAGGTTTGGACGTTTCGCGATTAGACCCGAAATTGCCCCAAAGAGTACTAGGAGTATGGTGGGAAGACTTGTTTAGTGAGACTGTGGATGTGACCTGGGATGTTCGGGACTGTGTCGAAATTGCAGGGGATGCCTTAATGCATAAAGAAGATGCTTCTGTCTGTGTGGAAAGTCATGTCATCCCAAGCGCGCAACGGTCAATTACTGTGGTGCTGCTTATTGGAACAAGGCAGCAAGCCGTGTTAGAGCCCAGGGTAATACAAGCCACCCTAGTAACCGAGAAAGGTGAGCGGCTTCAGTTCCAATCGCTCCATGAATTTTCTGACTACGTTCTGAAGAAAGGTTGGGCAATGCCCAATCCGTGCAATCGTCGCGTGCCTAGTTGTTGATCTTTATTGGGCAGAGTCTCTGGAAACCTCGAATCGCAAGGTTCGCAAAGCGTACAGGTCGGGGAGCGTTAGTACCTTGGAAGCTAATCAATACAAGTCGATAAAAGCCTTAGTTTTATCAGGCAGACCTTTTGAAGTTTTTGCAGTCGCAGGGGTTGTAATCCCTGTTGTGCTGATTTCAACGAGGGAGGTATTAACTTATTTCAATCCGAACTATCTGGGAAATCCTCAGCTCTTGTTATCCTTATGGCCCTCTAGCTTTTTTCTGATGGCACTCCATCGTGCAGGGTTCTGGAGCCAAGTGATCGTTTATACATTTTCGATTGCTATCAATATTCTTTTATACGCATTTGTTGGCTCTATAGGTGCGGTAGTTTGGTCTTCAATTGCAAAGCGACCGATGCCTGCCATTCGGATTCTAAAATGGGGAAGTATAGCCCTTGTAATTGTTTTCTTGTTTACAGGAATAGATCGTCCGATCAGGTACGAACTCCCTGACCGCTACCGGGGCTGGGTCGTAATCGAATACTACAACCCTGCCTGTCCTCCTCTTGAGAGTAAGGGCATATTTCATGTTGTTAGGATTCCATCCTCTGGGCGTGTGTGTATATCAGGCCCTTTACAGGACGATGACGGCGCTTGGAGATTACCGCTGTATGAATATGCGATGTCCGATGGTACTCGGAGAAGAATTCCATCATTCAATAATGATGCACGTGAAATCTGGGCGGGAAACCATGTTGTTTTTCAAACGAGAGAAGAAGGAAATCCGCAATATGGGATTTTCGTGGGAACGATGAAAGAGAATGAAAACAGGCCGCGCATGCCCTATACAAGTCTTAAGGCTGAATAGCCAGTCAGTTCTACTGCTGGTTTCATGCTTGTCTGGAGAATTCAAACCTCAAGGTTCGCAAAGCGTACAGGTCGGGGAAGAGGAGGACATCGTCATGTCGGATATCGGCAGGAGGCAATTTCTGGGGAAGGTACTAAGTGGTGCGGCGGTGTTGGGTGCGGCGCAGGTCGGCATCGAGCTTGCGGCTCCGCGAAAGGTCAGCGCCCAAACCAACATGACTCCCGATGCGGTGATGCGCGAATTGCTCGCCGGCAACCAGCGGTTCGTCACCAATCAAATGACCTCGTGGGAGCACGACCTGGTCATTTTGAAGGAAAAAACCTCCGAGAAACAGGAGCCGTTTGCGGCGGTGCTGTCCTGCGCCGACTCGCGCGTGCCGGTGGAGCTGGTCTTCGATCAGACGATCGGCCACATCTTCGTCACCCGGGTCGCCGGCAACATCGCCACGGCCGAGATGATCGGCAGCCTCGAATATGGCGTCGCGGGGCTCGGCGCGGAGGCTATCATGGTGCTCGGCCATGACGCCTGCGGGGCGGTCAAAGCGGCCATGACCGCCAACGCGGTCCCCGGGCAAATCAGCGTCTTGTACCAGCATCTTCACCCGGTCGTGATGCGGTCAGGCGGCGATGTGGATAAGGCGGTCGACGACAACGCACGTTACCAGGCCGGGTTGTTGCGGACCTCTTCTCCAGTCATCAAGGATGCCATCAAGGCGGGGAAATTGAAGGTGGAAGCCGCGTCGTACGATCTCGCGACCGGCAAGGTCGACATGCTCGCGCAGTAAGCTTTACTGCGCGCGGCCCTGCGAGAGGCCTACGACCCATTCCATGCCGAGCCGCCCGCGCTTGGTCGCCACGGTCAGCACCGAGCGCGGCTTGATGTTCTTGCGGTCCGCCGACCACACAGTCGGCTGTGAAATGTGCTGCTGCCAGAGGTACCAGATCCGTTCCGTCTTTCCCTCTTCGCGCCACGATTCCACGACGATGACTTCATAGCGGTCCGACGAGGACAACCCGAACCGTTCGCGGTACACCTTCGGCGTCGCAACAACCCGCACGGTGTGGAAGGTGACGGGAGAGGAGTCCATGAAGCCGTTGACGACGAGCTCGGCGCCGGCAACGCCCGCGGAATTCACAAATAGAAGGAAGACCACCAGCGTCAGCAACGCCATCCGCCGGGACCGCCGGTCCGTGCGCCGCTGCTGCTGGAGGTGCTCGCCGACGATCACCATGAGGATGGTCATGGGAATGCTGATGGGCAGCGCATACAGGAGCTGGCTCGTCCGTCCCGGGTAACTCACGGTGAGAAGATAATCGATCCCGAAAAACCAGATCATGAAACAGGCGATGGAATACAGGGCCGTCACCCAGACCCAGACCGAGATCCGGGGCGCTCCTTCGAGGTTGACGGGCTCCTCGGCCGAGGCAAAATAGGTTTTGCACTGCAGACAGAAATAAAGGCGCTGGCCGTACTTGAGATCCTGCTCCAGCAGGACGTCTTCCGGTCCCTGGATGGGGCGCTGCGGGGGCGGCACGGGAGAGCCGGCGCGCGCGAGGGCGGCGAAGAAGCGGCGGACTTTGCGCCCCAGGGTGTCCAGCAGGGACACCGACGCCACGGCGACTTGCGTATTGTGGGAGCCGCAGTGAGGACAGGTCACGGGAGCCCGGCCGCGCTCAGGTGTATTTCAGCGAGACAGCCTTCCCTTCGCAGTCAACGTCTTCTTTGCTGTGGGTCTGATCGGCGATCCGCCACAGGGCGGGCGTGACTTCGAACGGGCGGCCGCGGCTGCTGTACAGCTTGGCCTTGTGAATCTGGATGTGATCCTTGTCCAGGAACTTCATCTCCAGCAGGACTTCCTCGGTCTCGCGGTGCAGCAGCTTCACCGTGGACTCGTCCGACCGGATTTCAAACTCTCCCTGCACGTTGAGGACCAGGCTGCTGTCGGCGATCTTGCCGACCAGAGCGCCTTTCTTGTCAAAGAGGAGTCCCCGCAGCATCAGCTCGTTATACCGCCGGTTGTGCTCGAAGGTGAACTGGCTGGCGCCGTCGATCTCGATGCCGAGGTCGGCGTTGCGGTACTGGTTCGAGCCGATATCGAAATTCATTGTGTCTTCTCCTGGATCATCTGCTGGTGCAGCATGACTTTCATGGCCGCTTCCCGGACTTCGGTGAAGATGACCTTGATGGTCTCGCGAAACATGTCCGCGTCCTGGGGGGCGTCAATGGCCTTGCCGAGGATCTGCAGCGCGGCCGCCTGTCCGAGGCGGGCGAAGGCGGTCGGGGACGAGGAACTCTCATCCTCGCCTTCGATGGTCTGGCCGTACAGCTTGTACCGCGGCACGAGGTTTTTCTGGTGTTCGCCGGCGATGTCCGCGCCGGCGTGCTCCGCGATCACTTTGAGAAACTCCACGTGAAACGACTTGAGGACCGCCGTCGTCCGCGCGGAGTCGGCGGCGGCAAAGGCCCCGCACCCTTTGGTGATGGCGAAGAGAACGAGGTACGTCAGTTCCCATTCGGCGGTGTTCCGCTGCGCCTCGTCCCAGCTTTTGAGATCAACGGCCTTGGCGACGTGCTGCTCCAGCCAGTTTTGCTCGATGATTCCGGAAGCCAGGTCGGACAGCTCCCGCCCGACATCCTCGGGCGATGCGGGCGGCATTGACTAGAAGGCCTCGATTTTGCCGAGACGGCAGTGGTCCATGCGGATGAGGTGGAAACGGCCCTGATCGTCGGCAACCAGGAAGCCGGGGAGATTGCCCTCGCCGGGCAGGAGGACGTCCAGGACGGGATAGGTCGCGGTGTGGGTGAAGGCCGGATGGGTTTGGCCGTTCCCCTCGACGACATCCGTGATCGTAAAACGTCTCATTCGGTTACGCGCTCCTTTAGTCCGGCTATGAATATACCATGCCGCCCGCCCGAATCAAGTCTAGACGGGCGTCCATGAATATCGCGTCCAGGTTGACCGGAATTCGCTTATTTTGCCGCGGCCGGTAACGACCAGCGGGAATAGCGGGTGAGCAGCAGCAAGCCCGGGATCATCGCGACGACGCTGATGAGAAAATAGGTCTCCCAGCCCACGGTCTTGGCGAGCCATCCCGTCGGCGCGCCGCCGACGACGCGGCTGAGTCCCATCATGCTGGTCAGCAGCGCGTATTGCGTGGCGGAGAACCGTTTGTCGCAGAGGGTCATGAGAAACGCCGTGAACGCCGCGGTGCCCATCCCGCTGCAGAAATTTTCGGCGGCGATCGCGGCGACCAGCATTGGATAGTGATGGCCGAGATGCGCCAGGGCCATGAACGAGAATCCCGAAATCCCCTGGCTCAGGCCGAACACCCACAAGGACCGCTGCAGGCCGAGCCGGATCATCAGCGCGCCGCCGGCCAGCGTGCCGAGGAGCGTTGCGACCAGGCCGAAGCCCTTGGTTACCGCGCCGATGTCCGTCATGCTGAAACCGATCTCCATCAAAAACGGCGTGGTCATCGCCATCGCGATGACGACGTCGATTTTATACAGGACGATGAAGGCGAGCATTTCGGCTGCGCCCGCGCGGCGGAAGTATTCCCGGAACGGGAGCACCACGGCCTCGGCGATGCTTTGCGGCGGCGCGCCGGCCGCCGTCGGCTCCGGCGCAAAGAGGGTCGCCGCGATGCCGACGGCCATGGTCCCGGCCATCAAGAGATAGACGGTCTGCCAGGACAGGTGGTCCGCGAGGATCAGCGCCAGCGCGCCGGACACCAGCAGCGCAATGCGGTAGCCGGCGATGTAGAGCGA
>CAZRND010000212.1:0-9677 GCA_964601345.1 uncultured Acidobacteriota bacterium
TCACGTGGGCATTTCGTCCGACTTCGACGGCGGCGGCGGAATCGACGGCTGGAACGGCGCGGCGGAGGCGTTCAATGTGACGCTCGAGCTCGTGCGCCGCGGCTACACCGAAGATCAGATCGGCAAGCTCTGGAGCGGCAACCTGCTGCGCGTCTGGGGCGAAGTGGAAAAGGTCGCTCAGAAGCTGAAGAAGGCCAAGGGCTGAGGCGGGAATTCCCACGCAATGGAGACGTTCAGGTTCAGACTTTCCCTTCGCCTCTCGCATCCGTCGCTTACTCTAGGCGAAATCAGCATGGGAGTCGGGTTGCCTGCGAGAGGAGGATGGAACGCCGGGGAGGCTCGGAAGACGCCAAAGGGACAGCCTCTGAGCGGCTTTAATCGGGAGACCTATTGGTATACAGAAATCTCGCATCCCGAAGAAGCCAGTTTGACTGCGGTCTTAGCAGAGCACCTCAGCGCCCTTGAACTACGCCGGGATTTTCTGCAGGAGTTCAGATCTACGGGCGGCCGGGCGGAATATTTCGTCGGCTGGTTCACAACGGAGAGGTCGGGCGGCGAAACGCTGCCCAGTGAGATTCTCAGGAGACTTGGCGAGCTATCGTTGGACCTTTCCCTTGATGTTTATGCCCCCGAAAGTAAACCGATGCAAGCGCAGCCCGAATCGTAGTTCTCTCGGCAGCGCGGATGTCAGCCCTGGGAAATGGCGGGAACGACGAGGCCCGCGGGGCCTCACCAGAGATGTCCCTCACTTCGTGGACTCTTTGCGAGAAGTGCAGGTTCAGTGCGCGCACTGAACCAGTGTTCCACAAAGTGTTGCAATGTTCCAAAGTGTTCCAAGAGTGTTCCAGGTGTTCCAGTGTTCCGAGGTTTTGCCGTTGACTCATCTAAGTTGCTGCTGCGAGCTTCTTGGGCTCGGGAATCCCCTTCAACATGCTCACGACGGCCGCGTGGACAGTTCCGAGCAACGCAATAGCGTCATCTATGCCCTCTAGGGACTCTGACGGATGAATCAAGGGGTTTCGATGAAGGTCCTTTAGGCTCTGGAGGGCCGCTATGACCTTGGGGTCCCCTTTATTCAGGTTCTTTAACCCAGCAAGGTAATCTCCTATGTTTCTTCCTGGTGGGCGGGGTGCGCCTCCGGTTACGCTGTCGTAGTAGGCATGAAGAACAGATTCGTTGGCGCGATGCAAATGAAACCCAGCAGCCGTCGAAAGTTCAAAGGCTATACAAGCAGTTGCTTGCTTGATGTCGGCCACAGCCTCAGGAACTTTTGCCTGGAGTTCGGGCGGGAAAACATCTTGTCCATTTTGGATTAAGATGCTCGTGTCATAACCGCGCTTTCTGAGGACTAAGTAAATATCCATAAGGCCCAGCTCGGCAGACAGAACATGCTCAAATTCGCTAACCGTACTTGTTATTCCGTATGCCTCATGAACGGTTATGTCATCCTGGCGATCCGTATCTCTTACTAGCCCCCGTATTACTTCAAGGAGTTTCAGTCCAGAAGCCCTGCATGTACTAAATCGAAACACGCTTTGGTCCAGAAACTCTTGTAGAGTTCCTTGTGCGACCAGCAAGGGAATGACCCACTCCTGGAATGACGCTCCATCTGAGATACCGGCAAGTGGATGCACGGAATACCCGACCGAATAGAGATAGAAGCCGTTTATGCGAACCATAGCATCCGATTCCTTCCCCCTCCATAATCTGGAGAATGCGGGCCGAAGAAACGGGGATCATCACACGCCCCCGCCATGGTTAGACTGGCACCCGTCGGTGTCTGCGTCAAGTATATTGACGCACAAAGAAGGTCAGGGTCACGGCGCGCACTGATCCGGTGTTTCTCAGGTGAGGCCGCGGTTCTGGAAGTGGAATTCCGGCAAATGCGCGGCAGGTAAGCAGCGCCCTGCGAACACAAACAAGTAGGGTATAGGCTGGACGGCGTGCTGATGCGCATCGTCAAGCGCTCTCTCATCCTGATTGTCCTGGCGGTCGTCGTGTTGGTCCTCGTCGGCGCCCTTTACCAGGCGTTGAGCGTTCGTCGCGAGAAGCTCCGATTCCCCGCGCCCGGCCGGTTGATTTCCGTCGGCGACGGTGCCGACCAGCGCAAGCTCCACTTGGTTTGCCTCGGCCAAGGAGAACCCACCGTCGTATTCGAGCCCGGCGCGTTCATGAATGCCCTCAGTCTTGATGCTGTACGACGGGAGCTGAGCGTGCACACGCGCGTCTGCTCCTACGATCGAATGGGTATGGGGTGGAGCGATCCGGGCCCCGGCGTAATCTCCGTCGGAATGCTCGCTGACGACCTGCACCACCTGACGAAGCGGGCAGGGTTGCAGCCGCCCTTCATTCTTGTACCGTCTTCCTTCGGCGGACTTACCGTCGAGATGTTTGCCCGGCGTCACCCGGAGCAAACCGCCGGGCTGGTGTTCGTTGATGCGGCGAATAGCGCAATGATTGATACCGTTGAGTCCCGATTCAGCCCAACTGAATTGTCCGCGCTCTGTTTGGCTGAGCCCGCCGCGCGTTTCGGCGTTCTGCGTCTACTCGACCCGTTTGGCCTGCGAGACCAACAGTCCGAAGGGGCCGAACGGTCCGCCTCTCGTCTCTATCGAGTCGAGCCGATGCAGGCGATCTGTTCACTGGTCCGCGGCTTGCGAACAACTCGCGAAGAGTTTCGCGCCGCGCCGCCGATGCCGTCCGACATACCGTTGCGTGTTTTGATCCACGAGAGGCCGAACGGGTTCATACCGAACAGACTTGCTAACCTGAAAATCCTGGCGGATCGAGTCGCATCCTTCGATAGCGAATGGATCCGCCTGCAGCAACGTTTTGCCCGCAGCTCATCGAGAGGGACGTGGACCGTCGTTCCGGGAAGCAATCACCTGATTGCCGCCGATCAACCGCACGCAGTGGCCGCCGCGGTTCTTGAGGTTCTTGGGAAATAACAGATTCATCTTGACAAGGACGAAGAAAATACGAAATACTCTAAGATGGTATGGATTGCCGTTTCTCGTCTTGCCGAACACCGGTGGGGGGAAGATGAGGAAGTCGTGAAGTATGGACCTAACTCCCCATCTTGGAACAACTTGGCACTTCACGAATGAGTGAAGTGGGGATTGAAGCGCTAAAGCGTTAAATTTAATACGGTACCCGTGACCATAAACCTTCAGGAGGACATCCAGCGTGTCGTCGGCCGCCGAACCAAGGCGCCCAACGGCTTATCGCTGACGGGAAGCAATCAAGCCGTGGCTGCGGCGTGGCGAAGAGCGTTCGGCGGTGTGCGCGTGCCACGGGGCGTTCATCGCTTCAAGACCCATGAAGAAGCCAACGAGTGGCTATGGCGGAATATCAGCCGTCCAACGAGCTAGCCCCGCGCGAACCTAGTCTTGCCTCTCGCTCCAGCCTGTGTGAAGATTGCCTTGCCATGAAACGACTTTTGTTGATCACTGTGATGATTGCGGTTCAAGCCGTGTCGCAGACTCCCACCCCGGCGCCGGCCGGAGGCCGCGGGCAGGGTGGACGCGGCGGTGCTCCGGGCGCCGCAGGCGGAGGTGGTGGTGGGTTTCAGCGCGCGCCGGATTATCCGGTGCGTCCTGCGGCTGATCCCGCGGTCGTCGATCGCGGCAAGGCCATTTACGGCGTGAGCTGCGCTTTCTGCCACGGCGCGGAAGCGCGCGGCGGCGAAGGCGGGCCGAGCCTCATCCGGTCGCAGCTTGTTCTGAACGACAAGAACGGCGAGTTGATCACGCCTGTCGTCCAAAACGGACGGCCCGAGAACGGCATGCCCAGGCTCGATCTCACCGCCGCGCAGGTCTCCGACATCGCGGCGTTCCTCCACAACTTCAAGGTCGGCGGATACGACATCTCCCGGCAGCGGCCGCCAAGCATTCTGGTCGGCGACGCCAAAGCCGGAGAAGCGTACTTCAAGTCCAAATGCGCCGCGTGCCATTCGATTGACGGCGATCTGAAAGGCTTTGCCGCGAAGTTCACTGAGCCGCGGATCATGCAGCAAACCTGGCTGATGCCTAGTGGCGGCGGACGCGGCGGCCCGGCAGCGGGCGTCACAAAAGTGCCTCCCACTACGGTCACGGTTACGCTCGCATCGGGCCAGAAAGTGGAAGGGAAGCTCGTGCGCATCGACGACTTCATTGTCACGCTCTCCGACTCCGATGATCTCCAGCGGACTTTCCGGCGCGCCGGCGATGTTCCGAAGGTCGAGATTCACGATCCCCTTCAGCCGCACAGAGATTTGTTGCGCGGATACGCCGACAAAGACATCCACAACGTCACCGCCTATCTAGAGAGCCTGAAATGACCAAAAGACTGCTGACCGTTTTCTTTCTTCTTCCTCTTGCGGCGATGGCGCAGATTCTCGACCCGGCGACGCTGCTCAAGCCCCTGGCCGACGATTGGCCGAGCTACTCCGGCGATTACTCCGGCAAACGCTACAGCAAGCTGACGCAAATCAACCAGTCGAACGTGAAGAACTTGACGCTCGCGTGGAGCAGCCGCGTTACCGCCGGAGCAGGGAACGCGGGCGGCGGACGCGGTGGGTTCGGTGGGTTCGGCGGCGGCGGAGCGCCCACGATCATCGGCGGCGAAGGACCCGGCGACGTCGTCACCGGCGGCTTTGGCGGCGGATCGCAGATTCGCGCATCGATCCTGGCGGTGAACGGCATCCTCTATTTCACGATGCCCGACAATGCCTGGGCCATGGACGCGCGCGACGGCCACGTCCTCTGGCACTACTTCTGGAAGACCAAGGGCGGCACGCACATCGGCAACCGCGGACTCGGCATGTGGGGCAACTGGCTCTTCATGGAAACGCCCGACGACTACCTGGTCTCGCTCGACGCGCGCACCGGCAAGGAACGGTGGCATGTCGCGATCGCCGATTTCAACCAGCAATATTTCTCGACCATGGCGCCGATCGTGGTCGGCAATCATATCATCGTCGGCACGGGAGACGATCTCGACGCGCCCGGATTCCTGCAATCGTTCGACCCGGAGACCGGCGCGCTGCAGTGGAAGTGGTTCGTCACGCCGCAGGAGAAGGGCGATCCCGCGCTCGCTTCGTGGGCCAGCCTCGACGCGTCGCGACACGGCGGCGGGCACATGTGGGTGCCCGGCGTCTACGATCCCGACACGCATCTCTACATCGCCGGCACCGGAAATCCGACGCCCGCCTACACGTCGCAGACGCGCGGCGAAGGCGACAATCTTTACACCTGCTCGATCGTGGCCATCAACGTCGACACCGGCAAGCTGGCATGGCACTATCAGCCATCGCCGCACGACACGCACGACTGGGACGCAGGGCAAACGCCGATCCTGGTGGATGCGGAATTCGGCGGCAAGCAGCGCAAGTTGGTGCTGCATGCCAGCCGCAATGGATACTACTTCACGCTCGACCGCCTCACCGGCGAGCATCTCGTCACCAGCAAATTCTCGGAAATCGCGAACTGGGCCAAGGGACTCGACAAGCAGGGCCGTCCGGTGCGCGATCCGGCGAAGGACTTCCACATCGGCGGGTCGCTGGTTTCGCCAACCAACGGCGGCGCGGTGAACTGGCCGCCGCCGAGCTTCAGTCCCGATACCGGATTGTTCTACGTCCCGCAGAACGACGGATACGCGATGTATTACCTAACCGAGACCGATCCCAAGGGCGCGATGGGACTCGGCGGCAAGGACGAGTTGAACGTCGCTTCGATGGGCAGCTACCTGACGGCCATCGATTACAAGACGGGGAAGATCGCCTGGCGCCACCGCTATCCCGGCACGGGCGGCGGCGGTGGACTCAACGGAATTCTCACGACCGCGGGCAAGCTGCTCTTCGCTGGCGATGCCGCAGGAAATCTCGTGGCCTATGATCCCCTCAACGGAAAGATACTCTGGCACACGCGGCTCGGCCAGGTGTCAAACGCCCCAGGAACTTACATGGTCGACGGGAAGCAGTACATCCTCGTCGCGGCGGGCGACATGCTGTATTCGTTTACTCTCTACTGAGCGTAATCACGCCCCATGGCTTGTCGCCGGCCTTGACCTTGCGGGTCACTGTCTTGGTCGCTAGGTTGACGATGGACACGTCGTTTGACGGGCCGTTGGCCGTGAAGAGCGTCTTCTCGTCGGGCGAGAGGGCGATTCCCCAGGGACGCTGCCCGACTTCAAAAGAGTCCATCACCTTCAACGTCGCGGGATCGACGATCACTACTTTTTTGCCCCGGCCCGTGCTCACGTAGAGCTTCGAACCGTCGCGCGTGAGGGCCAGGCCCATCGGTTTCAGGTCCGGACCGAGCGCAATCGTCTCGATGACCTTTTGCTTCACGGCATCAATCACGGTTAGCGTCGCATCGTTTTCATTCGTAACGAAAGCGCGCGATCCATCTGGCAGAAAGACCACAGACCGCGGACGGCGACCGACCTTCATCTTCTTCACGACCTTCGCGGCGGCCGTGTCCACCGCGGCGACGGTCCCTTCGTCCTCCGACGTGACATAGACGTATTTGCCGTCCGGGCTGAGCGTCACGCCCTCGGGCTCGCGGCCCGTCGGCAGCGTCGTGATCACTTTGCCGGTCGCGATGTCGACGATGCTCAGACCCGCGGCGTCTTCGTTCGAAACGTAGAGCAGCTTGCCGTCTTTGCTGAGCGCGAATTGCTCGGGGTCCGAACCGCCAAAAAGCGTGCGGACCGATTTGTTCTGCTTCGGATCGAAGACGCCGATCCCGTCGGCGCTCTTATCCGGCGGCGGGAGCGTGCTCTCATCGACTCCGGGCGGGGCAAACGGCGATCCGCTGAGAGCGACGAAGATCAGCTTGCCATCGGCAGCGGCGTGAATCCCTCGCGGACGCTTTCCGAGCGGCACCGTGGCGATCGCTTCCATCTTCAGCGGATCGATGACGGTCAGGTCGCCCGACGCCTCGTTCGAGACGTAGACGCGATAGGTCGCTTCCGGGCCCGGCGCCGGCGTGGGGGCAGGAGCCTGGCTGCATCCTGCCGCCAGGAGAGCAAGCAGAAGAACGACGAAGATCATGGTTTGATTTCAGTGTACTCGAAGCTGACTCCGCGGCTCGCGGACTTTTCCAAGGTCACCTGCTGGGTTATCTCGCCGAATTTCTCGTGCCATGCGGCAATCGTGTAAGTGCCCGGTGGCAGGTCCTTGATCTCGAACTTTCCATCGGGGCCGGTGACGGCGAAGTAGGGATGCTCCACCACGCCGATGTAGCTGCGCATCCAGTTATGGATGTTGCATTTCACCGGGATCATCACTTCCATGCGCGCGAAGTGGCGCTCGAGGTCGGGCGATTGCGGCGATTGCTGCTCGTTCCAATCGCGATTGTCCTTCGGCATCGGATGGATATTGTGCGAGACCGGATCGCTGTTCTTCACCGCAATGGTCTGGCCGGCGCGCACGCCGACCACGCGCGGCGCGAATAGACATCCGCGCTGATCGAGATGGACAGCTTCCTTGGCCGGCTCGAACTTCTTGCCCTCGAGGCCCGCCTGGACGTAGATGAAGACGTTCGCAACCGCGCCGTCTTTGCCGAGCACGATGGATTCGTCGTATACGCGCTTGCCCTTGTGCAGTCCCTGGCAGGATGCCTCCGCATCCATCGAGATTGCGGCTTGGGCAGGGCGCTTTCCGGCGTAGGACACTTTGCCGGCCAGCGTAGCTGCCGTCGCGGGGTCCACATGGAAGTAGACGACCGGCTTGGGAAGTTCTTCTTTGGGTGCGGGGGATTCGGTCTCGGTCTTGTGTCCGCATCCGGAGAGCGCGGCCAACAAGATTACTAGGGCAGGAACTTTGAGGACAGACATGAACGCTTATTGTAACGGGATTGGCTGGAAGCAGCGGAGGGTTTCAGTTTGTCGCTCCCCCAGCGACCCCCTGAAACCCTCTTGTCTGCTCTACAACAATTTCAGCATCGCGCACCGACGCGGCGAGCGCTATAGCCCGACGGGTTCAATTTTGGAGTCGAAAACTGGTTCCCAGGGCCTAGGTCCTCCGTTGTTCAAAATCGGACACCTGCATCCCGCCAGCGGACCATCTTTAGGGTGTAAAATTCTCTAGTAACCTTTTCAAGGTACGGCAATCTAAAGGGTTAGATTGCGGAACGGCTTTGGCACGGCAGTTGCCGTGTGGAGTAGTTGAGGGACCAAATTGGATAAACCACGGAACATTAAAGGCCAGAAGCTTCGCAATCGAATTATCGGGGCGGTGCTCGGCATCCTCGCCATCGGCCTCATCACCATGGGCCTCGGACGCCTGCGTCCCGCTGCTCCCACGCTCGAACGAGGCACGCTCTGGCCGGGCAAGGTGGAGCGGGGCTCCATGCTTCGCCAAGTGCATGGTCTCGGAACCCTCGTGCCGGAAGAAATTCTTTGGATCCCGGCCATAGTGGAAGGACGTATAGAGAAGAGACTCGCGCTGCCTGGAACGAAGGTAAGCGCCAGTACAGTTCTCTTTGAGATGCGCAACCCCGATCTGGAGCAAGCAGTGACCGACGCAGAGTGGGCTTACAAGGAAGCCGAAGCGGATCTGCAGGGACTCAAGGCTCGCCTGCAAGCCACGCTCCTCGATCAGCGCTCGGTAGCGGCGTCGGTCGGCGCCGATTACCAGTCGTCGAAGGTCGAGACGGAGACCAACACCGAGCTGAACAAGAACGGCCTGCTGCCCGATCTCACGCTGAAGATGTCGAAGGTGAAGATGGAGGGCTTGGCCACGCGTCATCAGATCGAGAATGAGCGTGTCTCGGTCACGGAAGCTTCGATGAAGGCGCAGCTCTTGGCGCAAGAGGCCAAAGTTCAGCAGCTCAAGGGTCTGTATCAAATCAAGAAGACTCAGGTGGACAACTTGAAGGTTCACGCCGGTACCGACGGCGTCTTGCAGGAGCTGATGGTGCAAGTCGGCCAGCAGGTTCCTGCTGGAACGGCGCTGGCCAAGGTCGCGCAGCCGGAACATCTGAAAGCCGAGTTGAAGATTGCGGAGACGCAGGCCAAGGACATTCTGCTGGGGCAGAAGGCCGAGGTCGATATGCGCTTCGGGATCATCCCCGGCAAAGTCTCGCGCATCGATCCGGCATCCATCAACGGTACCCGCACCGTCGATGTGCGCCTCGAGGGCAAGCTTCCGTCGGGCGCGGTGCCCGACTTGAGCGTCGATGGCACCATCGAGCTCGAGCGCCTCGAGAACGTTCTCTACGTCGGACGCCCGGTGCAAGGGCAAGCGGACGCCCTGGTGACGCTCTTCAAGATCGAGGACCCCGAGTCCTTCAACCGCGGCGAGACCGTGCACGCGGTTCGCACCAAGGTGAAGCTGGGGCGCAGTTCGGTCAGCACCATCGAGATTGTAGACGGCCTGAAGGCCGGAGATATTGTGATCCTTTCCGACATGTCCGCGCAGGATGGAGTCGATCGGATCCGATTGAAATAGCAAAAAGATCATTCACAAAGGAGCTTCTCTTGGGCACAAACGGTCAACCGCTGCTGAGCATGGAAGGGGTCACCAAGGTCTTTCTCACCGACGAAGTCGAGACGCACGCGCTCTCAGGAATCCATCTGGAGGTCCACAAGGGCGAGTACGTTTCGATCGCCGGCCCTTCGGGTTGCGGCAAGTCCAAGCCGCTCTCGATCCTTGGCCTGCTCGACTCGCCCCCCCAGGGAACCTTACTGTTGAA
>CAZRND010000213.1:0-9629 GCA_964601345.1 uncultured Acidobacteriota bacterium
GTGGGCGCGGCGGCCAAGGATGTGATTGATCTGGACGCTCCGCCGGCCGAAAACCTGAAACGCATCGCCCGGCGCATGGACCGCGAAGTCGAGGACCTGGTGGTGATTGTGCTGGACCGCCCGCGTCACGAAAAACTGATTGCTGAGATCCGAAAGACCGGAGCGCGGATCCGGCTCATCGGCGACGGCGACCTTTCGGCGGGCATCTCCGCCGCCGTCGCCGGCACGGGCGTCCACGCGGTAATGGGTTCGGGCGGCGCGCCGGAAGGCGTCCTTTGCGCCGCGGCACTTCGCTGCCTGAACGGCGAGATTCTCGGACGCCTGGTGATTGACAAACCGGAGCTGCGCGAACGCGCCAAATCGATGGGGATCAAGGATCCCGACGCCATTTACACGGCGCGCGACCTGGCGCCCGGAAAGTCGATCCTGTTTGCCGCGACCGGCGTGACCGATGGGAACCTGCTGCACGGCGTGCGCTTCTTCGGCGACGGCACGCGCACGCAGAGCCTCGTGATGACCAGCGCGTCGGGAAAAGTTCGCTTCATCGAGAGCATTCATCTCGAGAAAAAACCCCGTGCGATGATCAGGTTGTAATGACTACGGAGCGAGGGCCACAACGTCGCCCTCGGTGTTGAAAGCAAGGTCTCGGACAGGACGATACGCGAGGCGGATCGGCTTCATCTGCGGTCCGCAGGTGAAGCGCATCGAGGTGTCGCGCGGCATGCGCACGCCATAAGGACCGCGAATCAGCAGACGAATCGTCTTTTCTCCCAACAGAACATCGAGCCGGGCCGCCGGGCCTTTGCAATCCACCATGGCCAGCGTGCCAGTCAGCCAGCGCGGCGGCACGCGTGGCGCCGGCGGACGGACGACCGCTGGAGGCGGCAAGACGTTCGCAGCCCAGGAAAGGTCCGCCGTCGGACGCGCATTCACGGCGAGAACTTTTCCTAGCAACTCCGCGTGGTCCTGCCGCGCGACACTGTCCCGCGCCCACTCCCAGGCCGCGAGATAACTCCGGTTGCCCGGCTCGAGTGTTGCGGCTTGCGACAGCCGCTGCTCGGCTTTTTGAAAGTCATGCGAATAGTGCAGCAGGAGCAGGCCCGAGAGATACGCCGTCTGCGGCCGCTCCGACCCGAGCGTCAGGGCCTGCTCGAAATCGGCGAGCGCCTCATCAAAGTCGTATCGAGCGAAAGCGCCCAGGCCCCGCGCCTCGAGTCCAGGCACAAAATCCGGATACTCCCGAACCAACGCCTCCAGCCCAGCGCCGGTCAACCGCACTTTCAGGAATTGCTCTTCTGCCTGCGAGAGCTCGCGAATGCGGATTTCCCTTGGAACCACGGGCGCAGATACGAAGCGCGGAGGAGCAAGCTCCTGCGGTTGCCGGCCCGTCATCATCGAATACGTCAAGGCCCAGGACTGCGCATAGAAAAGATTCTCCCGATAACGGGGCGAGCTCCTATCCACCGCCGCCAGCTCCTCCATCGTTAGAGGAGGACTGTTTCGCAACGTTGCCAAGAAGCCCGGATCCGTCGCCCCAATCCAAGTCCCCCGATCGTCAAACCGGCTGGCGGCGTAGAAGCTCGCCAATCCCTCCTGCTGCCACAAGGGCAGACCCTTCTCTTCGTTGACGGCATGAACATATTCATGCACCAGCGACCTCAGGTCGGAGGCCACAATCCGCTTGAAGCCGGGTCCGGTTTGGAACAGCCCCGCCGCTGCCTCCTTCGGGAACGCCTCGCGAAAGTCTTCGAGTGACTGGAAGAGTACGATTTCCGGGTTGCTCGGCGGAGCTCCCACGACCGGTCGGAGGCGCTCGAGCCGCTCGAGGGCTGCGCGCCCGGCGGGTTCGCCCGCATTCGTTACTACCGTGAAGTGAAGCGAGGATAGGGACAGCCACGGACCGAGCAGGAACACACTGTAAAGACGCAATTTGGGGTTTGAGATTTGCACCTTACTCCAGTACAATCGCGTTGGTTCTTGGCCCATGGCTGAAACTGTCGAGATCTTCGTCCGGGACTACATGACGCCCAACCCAACCACTTTGGGGCCCGACGATGCTCTGCTTCAAGCCCTGCTGGCGATCCGGTCGCTGAGCATCCGCCACATCCCGGTGGTGAAAGACGGCAAGCTGGTCGGCCTGATCACCGATCGCACCATTGCCCGCGTCTCCCCTTCTATCTTAAGCACGTCGCAGGAGGAGTACAACCAAGTCTTCGAGCAAACGCCCATCTCGCGCGTCATGCTGAAGAAGGTAACGACCGTTACTCCAGCGACGCCGTTGAAGGAAGTCGTGCAACTTCTGCTTGAAAATAAGTGGGGCTGCGTCCCCGTGGTCGAGGACGAGGCCGTGGTGGGTATCATCACGGTGATCGATATCCTGCGCTACACGATGAGCGTTCTGAATCCCGACAGCGGAAGCATCACCCTCTAGCGCGCCTTTACTTCACCGCAATCGTCACCGTATTGCTGGCCTCGTTGTTGGCGTTGATGATCTGCACGCCCACGTTGCCTGAGACTCCCGCCGGAACGGTGACATTCACCTGGTAGAGGCCTACGAGAGTGGGCGTCAGTCCCTTGTAAGCGACAGCGGCATCCCTGCCTCCAATCGTCACGCGCAGGGGCGCGGTGATCTGGTAGGCCGGCGAGCCTAGCCCGCTGGCCAGAGCAGGACTCGTGACGCCCAGGCCTCCACAGTAGATGATGAGAGTGTCGCCCGCGACGGCCGGACTGTTTCCCTGAAAGTCGATGATGGCGCCGGCGAAGATGCGCGGCGCGGAGGTCCCGACCTGGATCGTGGTTGTTGCGCTGGTGGAGTTGTTCCCGCCGATGACCTGCACGGGCACGCTGCCCGAGACTTCAAACGGGATCATGGCGTTGATCTGCCCGGGGCTGACGTAGTAAAGCGGCGCGAGCCGGTCGCCGATTTTCACGCTGACACCGCCCAGTTGCGTCGACAAAGGAACCTTCGGCGCAGACGCCGTCGTCCCCGCCAGGTCCGTACCGAAGATGGCGATGATGCTCCCCGGCGCGTACTTCGTCCCGCTGGTGCGGTTGAAGTCCGCTGCCTCGGTGATGGCCGAGACGGCGAGATTCGGCACGACGAGCAGCATTCCGGTGAGCGCGCCCGCAGGCACGTAGATGTCCATGGCGCCGAGCGGCGCGTCGGCGGCGATGTCGAATTTGCGGGAGAGGCGGCCGTCGCCGGTGGCCGTCGTGGCGCCCGCGGCGGTGATCTTGCCCGCAGGCGCGGAGAGCGTGATATCGCCGGAGAGTCCCGTGCCGCCCACAACGATCTGATAGCCCTTCACGCCGCGTTGCGCGCTCAGAGGTAGGAAGCCGCCGAGGCCCGAGCCGTCGGGACCCACGACGGTCAGATTCTGCGGGTTCATCGTCTTGGCTCCCACCGTGATGTTGACGCCGCTCGCTTCGCCCTGCACTGTGACCGGCGAGGAGAGGAACACCGTGCTGAAGTCGTTGCTCGCCGCCTTGGCTCCATTCACCTGAAACGGCTGCGGGAACCCATCGAAGTCGAGACTGACGGGGCTATCAAGCGGCTCCACAAAAACGCGGTACGTGCCTTTCGGGATTCCCACAATGCGATACGTGCCGTCCTGGTTGGAGAGCGTTCCAGCCGTGGTCATGCCGGTCGAGTTGTCGGTCGCCACCACGTGCGCGCCAAAGACGCCCGCGCCGGAAGCGTTGTTCACGCGACCGGAAATCGCTCCCCCCGGGACGTTTACTTGATAGACGAAGTTGAGTCCAGCGATCTCATCGGCCGTCAGAATCCGCGGGGAAAACCCTCCCGAGTCTCCGGCGGGAGCCATGATGGCGGATGGAATGCCGCTGTGATTCAGACCCAGCATGTGCCCGGCCTCGTGCAGAGCCACCGGCTCAATGTCATTCGTATTCGCCAGGCCCACTGTGCTGAACAGGAGCGAGGTGTTAAAAGTCAGGTCGGCGTCAATGATTTGGCCGAGGAACTGGACGTCTATCTCCGGGCCGCATCCTCGGAAGGGACCGACACTATTGACGGTCCAAGTACCGGCCCGAGCGAGTTCTCCGGGGGAGAAGGGATTCTGGGGATCGCTATACGTAAAGGTGATGAGATTTACGCCGTCACAGCCGGCAACGTTGTAGGACGTGAGGCCTCCATCCACGAATTGCACGCCGATGCCGTTCCCTGTCATCGCGGAATTCCAAGCGCCAAGAACCGACTGCAGCGAAGATTGCACTAAATCGGGCGAGTTACCGGGGGCCAAGGTCGAGTTCATGACCACTTTGATTCTGGCGCTGGAAGGCCAGCGGATTGGAGCGCCCTGATTGCTTTGCGTGTAGCTTCCCAGAATCAGCGTGAAGCCGGTTGTGAGAGCGGCGAGGAGCGCGAGTCTGCCTTTCATTTCGCATTCCTCGTGCGGGCCAGCGCCTGGCTCACCAGCGCAAGAAACTGCGCCAACTCTTGCCGCTGCCTTACCCGATACACGCCTTGCCCGAGGCCGATGGCTTGATGCTTGCCATAGACAGGGTGCGTCCACACGAACAGGATCACTTCTTCGTTCGAGCCGAAGTGCGGGGCGCCCGCGACGGTATACGTCAGGTTCCCGATCGTCCCTCCCGGCTCGGACAGCTCAAAAGTCCGGCCCAGCGACCCTTTGAGATAAAGGTCCGGCTCGACGGTATAAATGGTCATGATGGCGGAGTGAGACTTGGTCCACTCCACTCGGGAGGCAATGATCCGCCCGTGAACGATGGCGCTCGATTGAGCCGCCATCTCGTCCATGCTGAGTCTCTTGAGCAGGGCGGCGTGACACAGGCTAGCTGCAAGGGTTACGGATAGGATGTAGCGCACAATTCCTCAAGGCGGGCGCGGCTTCTCCATTACTATACTTCAATCATGGCAAAACGCCAAGGCGCACCGAGAGCCTCGCGTCCGCACATGCCGGGATACGGAATCCTGCCGGCGGATCAAGGCGACGGCCTCTTCCCCTGGAAGTGGGCGGAAAAACGCCTGACCGGATCGCGCAACTACTGGCTCTCGACTTCGCGGCCCGACGGACGTCCGCACTGCATGCCTGTGTGGGGCGTCTGGTTTCGGGGAGCCTTCTACTTCAGCACTGGACGGGAATCGCGAAAGGCGCAAAACCTCGCGGCGAACCGGCATTGCGTGGTGTGTCCCGAACAAGGCGCAGAAGCGGTCATCCTCGAGGGCCTGGCCGAGGAGATCACGCAGTTGAAAAAGCTCCCGGGCCTTCGCGCGGCCTATAAGAAAAAGTACAAGTGGGATCTCGATCCGAAGATGGGTCCGATCTTCGCGGTCCGCCCGCGCCTCGCCATCGGGATGACGTTAAATATGGGACGCAACGCGACGCGCTGGACCTTTTAGCTCTGATACAATGGCTTCTCCTCGGTTGCGCCATGACCGGACAGCAAATCCTGCAGTATCGCGTACTCGAAAAGCTCGGCGGCGGCGGTATGGGTGTGGTCTACAAGGCCGAGGACACGCGCCTCGGCCGCACCGTCGCCCTGAAATTCCTCGCCGAAGAGATGGTCCATGACCCGCAGGCGCTGGAGCGTTTTCAGCGCGAGGCGCGAGCCGCCTCGGCGTTGAATCATCCCCATATCTGCACGATTTACGACATCGCCGAGACCGAAGGCAGGCACTTCATCGTCATGGAGTACCTGGAGGGGCGCACACTCCGGAACTACGTCTCGACGGATATCGACACCACGTTGAAGCTGATGATCGAGGTCGCCGACGCACTCGATGCCGCCCACTCCAAGGGCATCGTGCATCGCGATATCAAGCCGGCAAACATCTTCGTCACGCCGCGGGGCGCCAAGATCCTGGATTTCGGCCTGGCCAAGTGGTGGCGGACCAGCGAGGCGACCGTCGATGAGCAGTTGACGACTCCCGGCGCCACCATGGGGACCTTCGCCTACATGTCGCCGGAGCACGTGCGCGGCGAGGAGACCGATGCGCGCACCGACATTTTCTCCTTTGGAGCGATCCTCCACGAGCTGTTCGCCGATTCCACGTCCGCCGAATTGCGGCGAATCATCTCGCGGGCTACCGAGCGCGATCGGCGCAGGCGTTACCAGACAGCCGCCGACTTGCGCAGCGAGTTGCAGGCGCTCAAGAAGGATAGCGGCTCGGGATCGCGTCCGCGCGCCCGCCGGCCGGGCAAGTCCATCGACTCGCTGGCCGTCCTGCCCTTTACCAATTCGAGCGGCGATCCGGAGATGGAGTACTTGAGCGACGGCATCACCGAGAGCCTCATCAACAGCCTGTCACAACTCAAAAAAGTGCGGGTGGTTCCGCGCTGCCGCTGCTTCATGCACAAGGGCCGCGATCCGCACGCCGCGGGAGCGGAATTGAATGTGCGCGCGGCGGTCACCGGCCGGATTTCCGAGCATGGCGGAAACCTGACGATCGGAGTCGAGTTGCTGGACCTGGCCGCCGATTCGCAGCTCTGGGGCGCGCACTATAACCGGAAAGCGGCAGACATCATGGAAGTGCAGGAAGAGATCGCCCAGGAAATCTTCGACCAGCTCAAAGTCCACCTGACCGGCGACGAAAAGAAGAAGCTGAAGAAGCGCTCCACACGCAACGAGGAGGCTTACCGCCTTTACCTGAAGGCGCTTTATTTCACAAACAAGTGGTCCGCCGACGATCTCCGGCGCGCCGTCGACTACAGCCGGCAGGCCATCGATCTCGACCCCGCCTACGCGCCGGCCTACGCGGTGCTGGCGACCGCCTACAACATGCAGGGCTTCTACGATTTCCTTCCTCCTTCGGAAGCCTTCGCGAAGGCAAAGTCGGCGGCTAACAGAGCGCTCGCGCTCGACGAGAACCTGGCGGAGGCGCACTCCGCGGTGGGCTTCAACCGCATGGTCTACGACTGGGACTGGCAAGGCGCGGAGAGCGAACTCCGCCGGGGCGTCGAAATCCATCCCGATTCTCCCCTCGGTCACTTCACGCTCGGAATGTATTTCCAGGTTGCCGGTCATAAGGAAGAGGCGACGAAGGAGATCCAGACGGCGGTGGACCTCGATCCGCTCTCGCCGGCCTACAACCTGGTGCTGGGGGTTTGGTTGTTCTTCTCCCATGATTTTTCGGCGGCGATCGACCAGCTCAACAAAACGCTCGATCTCGATCCTTCTTTTCTGCGGGCGCGCGCATTTCTCTGTGTGGCGCTCTCGCACATGGCGCAATTCGAAAAGGCCCAAGAGGCCTATGAGGCATTTCCCGAATCCGCCAAGGCCCTGCCCGGAATCGTCGCCATCCGGGCATATCTTCTGGCCATGTCCGGCGAGATGGACGAGGCGCGGGCCATCGTCCGGACGCTGGAGGAAGACGCCATGGACCTCTCCTCCCTCTTCCTGATGGCCGGAGTTTACGGGCTGCTCGGTGAGAACGACAAGGCTTTCTCGGTACTGGAAGAGACCTACCAGCAGAAATTCGCTTACCTGCTCTTCCTGCAAATCCATCCCTATCTCGTCTCGTTGCGAAGCGATCCGCGGTTCGGCGCCTTGGCGCAACGGATCGGCTTGCCGTCCGCTTAGCTTCGGCGCGAATCGAGGATCTTCGCGAACGATCCGGACCGCAGGTCTGCCTCGGTGAGCGAAGTGCGCTCCCGCGCTTCCTCCGCGGTGATGGCGCCGCAGTTGGTGGCCCGCAGAAAATAGTTCAAAAGCCCCTGCCCTGTGGCCGCGTCGTCAAAGACGTCGCCGACCAGCGTCGCTTGCGCAGCCGCAGCAACGAAGTTCTTCAAACGTTCCGCGGCGGCGGCCAGGCCTTCTAGGAAAAATGCGTATACCGCCGCGTAGCGCGTCGGGAGCTGGGCCGGATGCAGGTCCCAACCCTGGTAGAAGCCGTGCACGAGCGAATGCTGGGTGTGTTCGTAATGCAGTTTCCAGGCCCGATGCACCGTAGCCTCGTCGCCGATGGGCATGATGTTCGTTGCGCCGTCCGAGAGGTGGATTCCGGCGCCCGAGTAGGCCACCTGCATGCTGTGCCGCGCGAAGTCGCAGGCCGGATGCGTCATGTGCTGGTGCGCCGCTGTGATGCCGCAGCTCGCCGTGTAGTCGTAGGCGCCGAAATGCGCGGCGATGCAGCGGCCTCGGGCCGCGTCGAGAAGGTCCATCAGAATCGGGATCGCTTGCGTGGTCTCGATCATCAGCTCGAGCTTCAACGAGCCCTTGGACAACCGGAAGCGCTTTTCAAACCGACCAAGAAAAGCGGCCAGCGCCCGGACCTGTCCCGGCGCGGTGACCTTGGGCAGCGTGACAACAAAGTTCGGAGGCAGGCCCTTGGGCAGCATGGCGCTGAAGAAAAGATCGAGCGTGCGGATGCTGCGGGCGCGCGACTCCTCTGTCAGGGGCTTGATGCGAATCCCGATGAACGGCGGCAGCGTTCCCGCCTTCATACCCGCGACGACCTCGCCGGCAGCCGAGATGGAGTGGCCGTCCTCTTCAGCGTCGCTCCGGTGGCCGTAGCCGTCTTCGAAGTCCAGGCGATAGTCCTCCACCGGTTCGCGGCGCAACTTCTCGACGACGCGAGGATAAATACCTTCGAGCGCCGGGACACCAATAGCCGCGGCGAGGCGGCGACCGTCGGGAGCATACTTCTCGAGCGCCGCGAGGGCCATGGTTCCAAGCTTCTTGGCCGTGTCGGCGCGAAACAGATGCGCGCCGCCGTAGACCACATGCACCGGCTGGCGGACGCCTGTGTTGGGAAGGGATGTTTTCACGCGCAACCCCACTATTGCGGGATGGTGAACCAGAACGTCGCGCCTTCGCCCGCCGACCGAACCCAGATTCGTCCGCCGTGCCTCTCGATGATGCAACGGCAGATCGCGAGTCCGAGACCCTGTCCGGGTCCGCGCTTCGAGTTCAGGCATTCTCCCGGCGAGAAGACTCTTTCCTGATGGGCGGGAAGGACGCCGACGCCTTGGTCGGCCACCGAGATCACCCACTGGTTGGCGACTTCCTTGGCAGCGAAGTGAACTCTCGCCGGCCGGTTGTCTCGATACTTAAGCGCATTGCCCAGCAACTCGGTGAAGAGGACGACCAGTTCTTCCTCGCTCCCGCCGACGACGCCCAGCGGTTCGCGAGTAATCTGGGCATTCGACGCCTGGATTTCAGCCGCGCACGTGCCGAGAGCGCGGTTCAGAACGCGGTCGAGCCGCACTTCCGACGAGACTAGAGGCTTCCGGTCGAGGAGATCGTGATAGAGACGCCAGCGCTCCAGCACCGCCGATTCATTGACCGACCGTTGGAAATCCTCAAAAAGCAGGCGGTCCGCCTTGCGGCGGTTGCGATACTCGGTCTCGAGGTTTTGATAGCGGTCCTCAAGAGCGCGGCAGGCTCGCCCCAGACCGCTGACGGCTTCGTCGCGCTGTTGCTGAATTCGCCTTCGGCTCCCCGCCAGCAGCCCGATGACGGCCGCTTCCATTGTGAATCGCAGCAGCGCGTAATCATCGGAAGGAGCGGCAATGCGGAACGAGTAAATCGGCGGGAAGAGGAAGAAAGTCGCCGCCAGTCCGCTGAGCAGGATGGTGAGGAAAGCGCTCCGCAATCCCCCGATCCAACCGGCAACCGCCGTCGCCAGGATAAACACCAGCAATGGGACC
>CAZRND010000214.1:0-9569 GCA_964601345.1 uncultured Acidobacteriota bacterium
CTCGAGATCAAGTCGGTATATGGTTTTGCTGACGAGGCCGCCGGGTTGCCAGAGCCCGTCCGCTGAATGGGCCTATCTGGACTTGGGCAGCATCACTGGCTGCCGCGGTGGTTGCGTCTGGGCGGCTACGTCTCTGCAAATGTGCGGGACGAATCCGAGTGCAAAAGCATGGGCTATCCGCTGTTGGCGAGCGTCAATTTGACATGCCGAACGCGGATAACACTTGCTTGAACCGTGCGCGCCCTATTGCACTATCGCCGGGGGCGCAGCGCAATGCGGCGGCGAGATTGGCGCGGTCGTCGCCGAGGATGACTTTGCGGCGCACCTCCATGCCCAGCCGGTTCAGCCGGTCGGTGAGCATCAGGGAATTGGTGTCCTGGCGGTAGGGAGTGAGCAGTTCGGAGCCGATGGCGATGATTTCGGCGGTCATCAAGAAATCAGCGGCTGCCCCTTCGCCACCCAATTCAAATAGAAGAGCGAGTTCGAGCTGGCCAGCACGAGCGCCCGGCCGAGGAAAGCGAGGCCCACGAGTCCGCCGCCGGCGACGGCCAGTTCCGGCCGTGCATCGGGCGTGAAGCGGATAATTCCCTTGCGACCGCCGACCGATCCGGCGACGTAGAGATTGCCGTGCTCGTCGAAGGCCATGCCCTGCGGACGTCCCACGCCGCGATAAAACACCTCGACGTGCCCGCTCGTTGACACGCGGTAGACGCAGTCGAAGCTCGACGTCGTTGGTCCAGTGACGAACAGATCGCCCTTCGGGCCGAACGCCAGATGATACGCGGCGATGCTCGGCTCGAGCGTGGCGAAGACAAAGATTTGCCGCTCGGGCGAGATCTTGAAGATCGTCCCGCTACGATCGCCTACGTAGAGGTTGCCGTCGGGATCGAAGGCGATGCCCGTAGCCACGCCCATGCCTTCCACGAAGGCGCTGAAACTTCCGCTGGGAGAGACTTTGTAGATCGTGCCGTCGAATCGGCTCGATACGTAGAGCTGTCCGGCCTGGTCGAAAGCCATTCCGGTGGGGTTCATCATCTCCTTCACGAAGGGCCGGACGTTGTAGCTCAAATCGATCTTGTAAATCGAGACCGGAGTCTTTTGGCCGCGTGACCCGCTGAATGTGGCGTAGATGTTGCCCTCGGGGTCGAGAACCGGATTCGCCACCGGATGCAGGTTCTCGGCGATCGGCACCGCGACTTCAAAAGCGTAGGATTCCGACGAGAGGCCGCCGGCGTGAATCGTCAGAGCACCCGAGAAAGAGCCATCCGGAACTTTGGTGATGAGAAAACTCTCGGAGCTGATGCCATTCGTGCCTTCGACGCCGCCGAAACTGACTCGCGGGCGGTTGCCGTTGGTGAATCGAAAGCCGGCGCCCCGGATATGAATTTCTCCCCCAGCGACTGCGGCGCAAGGCCTGACTTCGTTTATTCGGGGGCGTGAATCCATTTCAGAATCCCAAATGCATGGCGGCCCTTAGGATGGCGTATCCATAAACGCCCGCCAAAACGTCGTCTGTGATGACACCAAACCCACCAGGGAGATGTTCCAAGCGTCGGATGGGGTAAGGTTTAACGATATCGAGCACCCTAAAAAGTATAAAGCCTGCGAGCCAGTATTTCCAACCCCCCGAAACGAGCGGCATCGAGACCGCGCCGAGCACGATCATCTGTCCGACGACTTCGTCGATCACCACGCGGCTCGGATCGCGCTCGTCGAAGCACCGTTCGCACACTCCCGCCGCCCAACAGGCGGGAAGATACAGGACGGCGGCGATGATCAGGGCAATGAGACCGCGTCCGGCGGGACCGAGCGCCGCGCAGAGCAACAGGGTGAGAGCGGAAGCGAACGTTCCCGGTCCCCAGGGGAAGTAGCCCGCGCCGAAAAATGTCCCGAGCGCGACGCCGGCGCGGTCGGGTGCGCTCATACCAGCCGGCCGACGAGGTCGTAATCGTGAGCGGCAGTAATCTCCACGCGCCGCAATGTTCCTGGGCGGGGATCCTCGCCGTCGTTGATGAATACCTTGCCGTCGATTTCAGGCGCCTGGCCTTCGAGGCGTCCTTCCCAAAGAAGATCGGTCTCCGTGGATGGTCCTTCGACCAGGATGTCCAGCGTCTTGCCGACCAGCGCGCGGTTGGCGGCCTTCGAAATCTTGCGCTGGATGGCCATCAGGTGCCGGCGCCGGTTCTGAATCGTCCGGCCATCGACCTTGCCGTCGAGCTGGTAGCTGGCGCTCTCCTCTTCGTCTGAATAGGAGAAGACGCCGAGCCGGTCGAAGCGCGCCTCTTCCGTGAACCGGCACAATTCCTCGAAGTCGGCCGCCGTTTCGCCCGGGAAGCCCACGATCATCGACGTTCGCAGCGTCACGCCCGGGATGGTCCGGCGGATTCGGGCCAGGAGCTTCAGGAACTGATCGCCGTTCTGGCCGCGCTTCATGCGCTTGAGGACGTTGCTGCTCGAGTGCTGCAGCGGGATGTCCATATATTTTACGAGCGGCGCGTGCGCGGCGATGGTATCGAGCAGCTTCTGCGTGATGCGGTTCGGATAGCAATAGAGGAACCGGACCCATCCGGCGTTCGGCAGCCGCGCCAGGGCATCGAGCAGGACCGGCAGGCCGTCCTTGATGCCAAGGTCTTCGCCAAACCATGTCGTGTCCTGGCCGATGAGGTTGATCTCCCTCACGCCGCTCGCGAACATGCGCTCGGCCTCGGCCACTACCGACTCAAATCGCCTGCTCCGGAAGTGCCCTCGAATCTGTGGGATAACGCAAAAACTGCAAGGATGATCGCAACCCTCCGTGATCTTGATATAGGCAGAATGGCGGGGAGTGGTCTGCACGCGCGGCGTCATCTCGTGATACAGGTAGGGCTCGAGAATCTTGAGCTGATGCACCGGCGCGGGGCCGCCGGCGCAGGCCTCGACAATCCGCTCCACTTCGTTCGTTCCCACGACGGCGTCCACTTCCGGAATGTCCTTCAGGATCTGGTCGCGATAGCGCTCCACCAGGCAGCCCGCAACGATCAGCCGGCGAGCTACGCCGGTCTTTTTGTGCTCGGCCATTTCGAGGATCGTGTTGATGGACTCGCGCTTCGCGGGATCGATGAAGCTGCAGGTATTGACTACCAGGACTTCGGCTTCCTCGGCGCGGGGAGTAATTTCGAAACCTCCGCGAGCCAGGAGGCCCATCATTACTTCGCTGTCCACCAGGTTTTTGGGGCAGCCCAGACTTACGAATCCAACTTTAGGCAAGATACTATTTTAACACGGAGGCCGCTTTGATCAGGTCGTAGAGCTCCGCAAGACGGGCCGCGCGTCCGCCGAAACGAGCCTCTTCGTAAGCGTCCGTGAATTTGAGCGTGACTTGCGCCAGAGCGGGATCGGTCACCTGCGCGGCAAGCTGCCGGGCGGTCATGGAGGGCGTCCTCGCAATGCCGCGCCGTTCGAGCACTGCCAAAAAGCGCTGGTACGCCAGTGTCACGTCGCGGACGCCGGCCTTTCCGGATCGCACCCGCGCGCGAGAG
Organism: uncultured Acidobacteriota bacterium; assembly: GCA_964601345.1. Lineage (GTDB taxonomy): Bacteria > Acidobacteriota > Terriglobia > JAJPHL01 > JAJPHL01 > CAZRND01. The sequence continues at coordinate 3,519 of CAZRND010000214.1, forward strand.
ACCATGCCGCGCCAGAAATTCACCAGATGCTGCCAGAACAGGATCAGCCCGCCGATGAGGGCGACGAGTTGGATCAGCCGCCGCAGCATCGTTGGATCCCTTTGCAAGCGGCCGTGCCAGGATTCGATCTTGAGTCGTAACGTCTCGTAGCGGCGGTGGAAATAACTCTGCGTGTCGTTGGTCGCCTGGCGTGTGCTGCGGTCCATCTGGCGGAAGAAGAGGAACTGCCGCGAAAAATCGTAGGCCACCACCCAGTCGCTCCAGAAGGTGCGGAAGGCGTCCATCCATTGGGAGAAGCGACCCCATCCCATCGAGGAGATGGTGCCGGCCGCGGGCGTCGGGTCGAAGGTGATCCAGCCTTGATTGGGGAAAAAGACTTCCACCCACGTGTGCGCGTCTCTCCCGCGCACCACGTATTGCTGCGTGATGTCATTGTACTCGCCCGGCAGAAATCCGTTCACGATGCGGCTCGGGATTCCCAACGATCGGAGCATCACCGTCATCGACGAAGCAAAGTACTCGCAATGCCCGCGCCGCACGTTGAAAAGGAAATCCGCGATCGGGTCGGCGCCCTGGCTGGCCATGTCGAGCGTGTACCCATACTTGTTCTTCAGGTGCAACTCGATGACGTTGGCTTTGTCGTAGGGCGTGGCGGCGTCCTTGGTGACGTCTGCCGCCAGTTTTTTGATGCGCGGGTCGAGAACCGGCAGTTGCAGATAACGCTGTGTGATCAGCGGAGGGTAATCCTCGCCGGCGTCCCGCAAGATGTCGGGAGGAGGTATGTGCAGGTGCGACGTTCCGTTGTAGCGCAAGCCTGCATAGCTCTGATCGCGGCGGAGCACGGAATCGGCGGCATCGACCTCGAGCATGCGGAATTGTCCGGTCAAGCTGAGAGCCGTCGGCGCCACAAAGACAGCGTCGCTGGCCAGCGGCTCGAGAAGGACCGTGTAGTTCAGCAATTTGCCGGGGAAGAAAGGGGCGCCCCTGCCGGGCAGGATATATCGCCCGTTCGAATAGCTGTTGAGGACTTCCGTGACGGTGTTGTTGACCCAGCGTCGCCCGTCAAAGCTGGTCAATCCGACGCCGCGCCAGCGCAGCCGCGCCAAGTCGGAGGGATTGTTGTTGAGCCGCACGTGCATCACCACCATGGACGACTGCTTGATGCTGCCGATCTCGCCGAGCAGCACGTTATTCGAGAATCCCGAGACGTGCTCCCCCTGCGGCGCGAGGTTGCTCAGATAACCAGTGGTGAAGCGCGGGATGAAGAAGAAGAGCGTCCCGCCGAGGACCAGCACGCCGAACGTGACCATAACGGCGGTGAGTCCCAGGCTGCGCGTTACGATGTCGGGGCCGCCCTGGAAGTCGGCCATCCGCGTCTTGTTCTCTTCGGCTGCCAGGTAGGCACGATGCATTTCGAAACTGGTGAACGTAGCGATGCCGAAGAGCAGAAAGATGGCGAAGAGCCCGAGGAACGTGGTGTTGATCGTCAATACGGCGGCGAGGAGCATCTCCATGAACGCGATGATGCACAGGTAGAGGTAATCGCGATTCGTCCGCGCCGAGAAGAGCTTCATCACGAGCAGGAAGAAGACCAGGTGCCCGGTGGCGAAGACGAAGCTGCCGGAGATGGCCAGGAAGTCGAGCGCGTAGAAGAGCATGTACGCAATCGTGAGGCGATTGACGGTGGAAGCGCTAAGTGAGACGCGCGTGCGACCGACGAAGGCGAGCCCGCGAATGCCGAGCGTCGCGCTGACCACGAGCAGCGTCGGCAGGTCGAGCTTGCCGGTGGCGGCAACGGCCACGAATCCGGTGGCGATGAAGAGATAGAGCGACAGCTCGAAGAAATACTCGACGGCCTGTCGCCCAGACTTCATGGTCCGATTATAGACGGGATCAAGGCTCTGAGAAATGGTATAGTTTATATACCAAAAATGGAGTTTGAATTTGATGAGCGGAAGAGCCGGTCGAACAAGGAGAAACACGGTGTGGACTTTCAGGAGGCTCAGACGCTCTGGGACGACCCGGACTTGATCGAGATGCCGCTCCTGACGGAAGACGAACCTCGGACCCTCTTGATCGGAAGGATTGGCGAGATGCATTGGTCGGCGATCGTGACAAATCGGGAGGAGCGCATCCGCATTATTTCGGTGAGGCGCTCACGCAAGGAGGAAAGGGAGTTGTATGAGAGCTAAAGAACTCGATAAGCGGTTCGACGCCGCCGAGGATATCTCAAAATCCTTTGACCTGTCGCGCGCCAGGCGAGTCAACAAGACCCCACGGCGCGTGAACGTGGACTTCCCAGCGTGGATGGTTCATGCCCTGGACAAGGAAGCAACACGTCTGGGAGTGACGAGGCAATCGATTATCAAGGTCTGGATCTCGGATCGGTTGAACGATAAGTAAGAGCCTTTCGAGCCGGCGTCGCCAGCGGAAGACGGGCGAGCCGCGCGGGAGCCACGAAGACCAGCCCTTGCGGTACGCGAACCGGCTTGCCCGTCACGACTTCGAACCGGATCTTCCGGAACGTCACGGTGTGCGTGAACTGCATCACGGGCTTCGCGTCTCTGAGCGATAGCGTCGGCAGGGTCCAGAAGTCGGGCCAGAGGCCTTTGCCCGTCGGTGGCGCGAGCAGTACGGATTTTCCTTTCATCACTAGCGCCGACTGGATGTGCAACTCTTCGGGGGCTCTTTTTGCTTTTGCGGGAACGTTGCCCTCTCCTCGCACGCGACAATGCCGCAGCAGCGGGCACTCCGGGCAGTTCGGATTTCTTGGCAAGCAAATCGTGGCGCCTAATTCCATGATCGCCTGATTGAAGTCGCCTGGCCGTGAAGCGTCGAGCAGCCGGTCCGCTTCCTTCTGTCCAGCAGCTCCGTTCGCCAGCAGGCGGGAAAGCACCCGGCGCACGTTGCCGTCCACCACGGCGTATGGTTTCCCAAATGCGATGGACATGACCGCGGCCGCGGTGTAGGGACCGATGCCGGGCAGCGCGAGCACGTCTTCGTAGCGGGAAGGAAATCCGCGCTTCGCGATTTCCTTTGCCGCGGCATGGAGATTGCGGACGCGCGAGTAGTAGCCGAGTCCGGCCCAGGCGCGTAGCAACGATGTGCTCCGCGCGCGGGCCATCGCGCGCGCCGTAGGAAAAAGCTTCAGGAAGCGCCGGTAATAAGGGACCACCGCCGTCACGCGCGTCTGCTGCAGCATGATCTCGGAGACCAGGATGCGATGCGGATCGCTCGTGCGCCGCCACGGCAGGTCGCGGCGGTGCGCGTCATACCAATCGAGAAGTCTTCGCCGCATCGCTGCAATCGGTGGGTTTGGTGGGTTGATGAATTAGAGTAGCACGCCGCGTTCTGATAGAATCACTGTGGCGAGTGAAACGGACGGCCGCCCGCAAGGGAGGAAAGTCCGGACTCCACAGGGCAGCGTGCTGGCTAACGGCCAGGGAGCTCACGTCAAGGTGAGTTCACGGACAGTGCCACAGAAACATACCGCCCCGCTTGCGGGGTAAGGGTGAAAAGGTGCGGTAAGAGCGCACCGCGGCGGCCGCGAGGTCTGCCGGCCAGGTAAACCCCACGCGGAGCAAGACCAAATAGGAGAGGAGGACCGGCCCGGTCCGCTTAACTCTCGGGTAGGTCGCTAGCCAAAACCTGCGCCGCAGGGTTTGGCAGAGTTCGGGAGCAATTCCGAACCTAGATGAATGGCCGCCGTCCCGCTCCGCGGGATACAGAATCCGGCTTATAGGTTCGCTCGCCAAAAAATTTGGAGGAACATTGGCTCGATATCTGGTTACCGGTGGTGCAGGGTTTATCGGATCGTCTATTGCCACGGAGCTCGTCCGTCGCGGCGAAACAGTGCGTGTGTTTGACAACCTGGCCACCGGACACCGCGAGAATCTCGCCGAGATCGCCTCGTCGGTCGAGTTCGTCCTCGGCGACCTGTGCGACCTCGCCGCCGTCGACCGCGCCGTGCAAGGTGTGGACTACGTCCTGCACCAGGGCGCCATCCCGTCCGTGCCGCGATCGGTGACCGATCCGCTCGCCTCGCACCTGGCCAACGCGGATGGAACGCTGAACCTGCTCTGGTCCGCGCACCGAGCCAAGGTGAAGCGCGTGGTCTACGCCGCTTCGTCCTCGGCCTACGGCGACACGCCCACGCTGCCGAAGGTCGAGAGCATGTCGCCGCATCCGCTCTCGCCCTACGCGGTCAACAAGCTGATGGGCGAATACTATTGCCAGGTTTTCACGGCCGTCTACGGACTCGAATGCGTGGCCTTGCGCTACTTCAACGTATTCGGGCCGCGGCAGGATCCTAAATCTCCTTACTCCGGCGTCCTTTCGCTCTTCATCACCTGCCTTCTCGAACGACGCCAGCCCACGATCTTCGGCGACGGCGAGCAATCGCGCGATTTCACCTACGTCGCGAACGTGGTGAATGCCAATCTGCTGGCCTGTAAGGCGCCGGAGGCGGCCGGCAAAATCCTCAATGCCGGCACCGGAAATCGCTACACATTGAACGAGACGCTCAAAGTCCTGAGCAAAATCATCGGCTGGCAGGATGTTCAACCGATCTACAAGCCCAGCCGCGCCGGTGACGTTCGCGATTCGCAGGCGGACATTAGCCTGGCGCGCAAATACCTGGGGTACGAGCCCACGATCGGCTTCGAAGAGGGCCTGCGGAAGACGGTCGAGTGGTACCGGACCGCCACGACACAAGTCGCGGTGGCCTCGCCCCGCTCCTGATGCCCTCGCCCGCCCGCATCGTGCATCCAGCCAAGAGTCTCTTGGGTATGGCGTCCATGCCCGCCGACAAGGCCATTTCCCATCGCTACGCCCTGTTCGGAGCGATCGCGCGGGGACAAACCGTCATCCAGAATTATTCCAAAGGCGCCGATTGCCAATCGACGCTCGGATGCATCCGGGCGCTCGGCGTGAAGGCAGATGTGTCCGGAACGACCGTCACAATCGAAGGGCGCGGACTCGCCGGCCTCGAGCGCCCCTCCGGCCCGCTCGATGCCGGAAACTCAGGGACAACGTTCCGAATGCTGGCAGGTATCCTGGCGGGACAATCCTTCGAAAGCACGATGACCGGCGACGACTCTTTGTGCCGGCGGCCGATGCGCCGCATCATCGATCCGCTGACGAAGATGGGCGCCCGCATCGCCGCGCGCGACGACAACTTCGCGCCCGTGACGATCCAGGGCGGGAAACTCCGAGCCATCGAATATCGAACGCCGGTCGCGAGCGCCCAGGTGAAGACCGCCGTGCTGCTCGCGGGCCTCTTCGCAGACGGAACCACCGTAGTCGAAGAGGACACCGCCACTCGCGACCACACCGAGATCGCGCTCCGGGAGTTCGGTGCGGTGACCACGCCCGGGTCGAATCGATTTGCTGTGGAGGGCGGGCATGAGCTGAAGGGAGCGTCCGTCGTCGTGCCGGGCGATCTCTCTTCGGCGGCGTTCTTCCTTGTCGCGGCGATCCTTGTTCCTGGATCAAACGTCACTATCCCGAACGTGGCTTGAATCCTACGCGCGCGGCGATCCTCGACTTTTTGGTTTCGCTCGGCGCGGATGTGCGCGTCAGCAACGTGGAATCGCGGGGCGGGGAACTCATCGGCGACATGCATGTTACCGGCGGACGTACGATCCAAGGCGTCGAGATCGGTCCACCTCAAGTGCCTGGGATGATCGACGAGTTGCCGGTCCTCGCCGTGCTCGGGGCGCTCACGAAAGGCGGCGCGCGCATCTCCGGCGCCGCGGAGCTGCGCGTGAAAGAGAGCGATCGCATCGCAACCGTCGCCGCGAATCTGCGCCGCATGGGCGCGACCGTCACCGAGCAGCCGGACGGCCTCGCGGTCGAGGGCGGCGCGCGACTTCACGGCGCGGAGATCGATCCGCACGGCGACCACCGGATCGCCATGGCCTTCGCCATCGCGGCCCTCGGCGCGGATGGCGGAACGTCGGTCCTCGACCCCGACTGCGCGGAAGTTTCTTTACCTGGTTTCTACGAAACGCTATACTTGCTTAAGCAGTGGTACGTTTTCCTAGGTGGTAT
>CAZRND010000215.1:0-9495 GCA_964601345.1 uncultured Acidobacteriota bacterium
GTCATGATCGCCATGCTCCATTCCTACGTTACCTCAATCTGCCTAATTGGCTCAACTCGCTAGCCATTTTGAATATGCACTGACCTTCTCCCCTTCTTTAGTCCAGCAAGTGGTGATCGATCCGGCGTGTTTGGTAGCATACCAGTTTGACGCGGTTTGCAGCGGCGCCCCGTTCGTCTTTTCCTTCATCAGAAGGGTTTGGTTTTGTCCGGCGAACTCCTCTGGGGTTCGATATCCCAGGGCGCTGTGCGGGCGCACCTGGTTGTAGTCCTTCCTCCATTCCTCGATTTTCTCGCGGGATGCTCAGGGAGGGCCGACTTATTCGCCGAGTGAAAGTTCACAGTGATCACACTCCAGAAGCGGATGACGAAACACTCGAGTTTGAGTTTGGAGAACCCGACCCGGCAGCATCGCCGTTCACGCCTCTGGAGCACAAGAGCCCGGGCGGCAGTCCCGAGTTCGGACCGTCCGTCCGAGTCATGTACACTAAGTCGAGCGAGTGCTACATGCCCGGGTGGCGAAACTGGCAGACGCAAGGGACTTAAAATCCCTAGGTCCGAAAGGACTGTGCGGGTTCGACTCCCGCCCCGGGCACCAGAGTTTCTGAGGGAGTCTGGTTTGAGCCGCATCAGGCGTTCCATTGTCTTCGTGGAAGCATCGCGGACATCCAGGAGTCATGCCGGTTTCTGGCGTCTTCGTGGCAACGGTAGCGGACTCCCGGGATCAATGACGATTGCCGTGAGGCGGTCTTGAGGAAAGTCCTTCCGATTGAGCGTCACGATGAAATCTGCGGCCCCGATCTCGGCGCACGCGCAGAAAGGATCGTCGCCGGGATCGGGTGACCACGTACCGGCTCGCTTGACGTGGACCATTTCGGCTTCCTCACGAAGCAGATTTACAACCAAATGAAGTGTCCCCGTTCAATCCAGTCTCGTAGGAAGCGGGCGCTGGCATTTGACGGGCCGCGCGGCTTGAAGCCGGCGACCCCGGCCAGTAAGGTCGAGGTGTCAACCACACCTCTAGGCAACCTTCGTCTGCGTCTGGAGGGCAACGCTGATCTCCGGAGAATTTTTTCGTTTCTTGCGATAGTCCTGAACCGCTCGCAAGATCTGGTTCCGCTTCAGGCTGCCAAGGTCAGTCGCGGCCTCTTCCAGAGCTTGGCGGAACTCGCGCTTCCAGGTTGCCCGTTTTCTCCCGCGCGGCAAGTCGGGCACAGCGCGCGCAACAGGCAGTTGCTGCTCAATGTCGGAGTTAAGACGGGCAACCGGCACCCTGACTTCAACGGGAGCCGCGTTCGGAGAGAGGCGCGAAGTGATGATTAGGTCGGCCCGCTCTTTATGGAGATCGACCTTCGCGAGACCTTCGAGAATGGTCGCCAGAAACTTGGTGGAAACTCCCAGAGATTCTTTGAGATACCACGCGATCTTGGCCCGCAAGAGGAGCGACGAATCGAACCAGTAGCGATCCCCCGCGCTTTTGCGGGGTTTCAGCACGCCTGCTTGCACCAAGTTCTGAAGGTCCTTTGGTGGAACTCCGAGAACCACACTAGCCTGCTTGAGCTTGAACCGAATGTCCGTCATTAGGCGCCTCCAATTGCCATCTAAAGTTTAGCTGACAATTCCCTCGGGCGCAACATCCTTCGAGAACAGGGGACCGCCCCGGGGCACCACGCGAGCGACCGAAGCGATCGTCATCCCAACCCCTGATTGCGTCGCAAGGCAAGCAAGGCCCTACTCCGTCTTAGCGCTGTACAGTTTGCTTTCCAGAATGCTCTCTGATAGCTTGAACGAAGAAATCCGGGCTAGCTCCCCAAGAGCGGCTTCCAGATCGCCGGGCCCGGCACGTTTTGAATCTGGTGAATCCACTCCCGGAGGTGTGGATGCCTACAAGCTCAAGTTCGCGGCCCGCGTGGCCCAACAAACGCGCTAAGCCACTCAGAGAGCTCGTTGATCCCAGTGGGCCCTCCGCCGACGGAACAGCGCATTTCAGCCGATAATGCTGGCCATTCCCTTACTCCTTCTGGCAGCTATTCCGGCAAGTACTTCATGGCCGAATGTCGGTGGAGATAAAGGGGGGATGCGTTATTCAACTCTCAGCCAGATCAATCAGAAGACTGTCAAAAACCTAAAGGTTGCCTGGACCTATCACACGGGCGACAAGGGCCAGATGGAATGCACTCCGATTGTGGTCGAAGGAGTGATGTATGTCACCACTCCCAGCCTGAAGGTGGCTGCCCTTGACCCGGCCACGGGCCGCGAGCTGTGGAAATACGATCCCTTCCGGGTTGTTCCTTTTTGGCCCGGCGCTGTCAACAGAGGCGTGGCCTATTGGTCGGATGGGCAGAGCGGGGGCAAGAGGCGCATCCTTCATGGAACCGCCGATGGCCGCCTGATCTCGATCGATGCCCGTACAGGAAAACCTGACCCGCTGTTCGGCAACGGCGGAGAGGTCAGTCTTCGCGCCGGGCTCGACCGGGATCTGAGTGAGATGGCCTATGGGCCCACCTCCGCTCCCGCTGTTTTCGAGAATATCGTCATTCTAGGCTTCTTAAACGGTGAGGGTCCAGGGCCGGCCGCACCCGGCGACATTCGTGCCTTCGATGTACGGTCAGGAAAGGAATTGTGGCGCTTTCACACCGTACCAAGGCCAGGAGAATTTGGGCGCGAGACTTGGAGCGGAGATTCCTGGAAGGATCGCGGCGGCGCGAATGCCTGGGGCGGCTTCACAGTAGACGAAAAGCGCGGTTGGGTCTTCGCGGGTCTCGGATCGGCGGCCTTCGACCATTATGGGGGCGACCGGAAGGGCTCCAACCTGTTTGCGAATTGCGTTCTGGTCTTGAACGCCAGAACCGGCGAGCGGATTTGGCATTTCCAAACTGTGCGGCATGATCTGTGGGATTACGACTTGCCCGTCTATCCCAATCTCATTACCCTTTCCCGCGGCGAAGCGGTTGCGCAGGTCACGAAGACAGGCTTTGTCTATCTCTTCGACCGGGTCACCGGCCACCCGTTGTTCGATGTTCAGGAGCGCCTGGCGCCGGCGTCTGATGTTCCGGGAGAAGCGGCTTGGCCCATTCAGGTAGTTCCCTCCAAACCGCCGCCCTTCAGCCGTCAGTTTCTCGGCCCGGACGACCTCACGAACATCTCGAAGAAGGCCCACGACTATGCATTGAGGCAATTCCGGTCTGTCTCAACGGGCCCTATTTTTACCCCTCCCGCTCTGCGTGGATCGATCACCTTTCCCGGCTTTCATGGCGGAGCAACTTGGTCGGGAGCATCCTTCGATCCGGAGACGGGAATTCTCTACGTCAACTCGAACAACCTGCCTTACCTGACGACTTTGGTTCCGGCGGTTGCCGGCAAAGGCTATCGCTATTATTTCGTTTCGGGGTCCATTCCGTTCTATTCCTGGATGCCTTCGACGATGTGGAACTTTTGGGAGAGAGTCTACTTGCACATGCGCGCATCCATCGATTCTGCGAAATTCGTGGATGAGGAGGGCTATCCTGCAGTGAAGCCTCCCTGGGGCAACCTGTCAGCTATCGATCTCAATAAGGGTGAGATCGTTTGGCAGGTCACTCTAGGTGAATTCCCGGAGCTGACGGCGCGAGGCATCCCACCGACGGGTACTGAGAACCTTGGCGGTACGATTGTCACTGCGGGAGGCTTGGTGTTCATCGGCGGCACCAAGGACGAAAAGTTCCGAGCCTTCGACAAGGTCACGGGAACCCTTCTCTGGGAATACAAACTGGATGCGGCCGGCAATGCCACGCCGTGCACCTATTCCGTGGCTGGACGGCAATTTGTCGTCATCGCCGCGGGAGGCAGCGGCAGGTTACAAACCAAGTTCGGCGATAGTTTTGTGGCATTCGTGTTGCCTCAATAGCCTTCTGTTCGGATTGGACGAGGCCTTATACTAGCTGAGCTATGGCTCCCTGGTCCTTCAGGTTCCTGCTGCTCATCTCGATCATCGTTCCTACTGTGGGCTTGGTCCTGTTGTGGACCCGCCGAACGGACGTAGTCCGCAAGATTCTCGGCTCGCTCCTACTCATCGCGCTGGGGGCCGCGATGCTGAGGTTCTCCGGGTTTCGCATGAGTCGAGTCGTTGGCCGCATCCACTCGGTCGTCAACTCCTACAAACGAGAGCGCCACTACGCCGAGCTGGAGCGCAACCGGGCCAAAGACTCTTCGACGCCAGCCGTTGCCCCGGAGCCAGCCCCGAAATCCGACGGAAAAACCGCCGAAGCCGCTCGGCCGGCCCGCGCGCCTGCATTTTGGACCGATTTCCGCGGACCGCGCCGGGACGGCGTTTACGATCAAATGCCGGTGCTGGCATCCTGGCCAGAGAAAGGATTGCCCCAGCTTTGGCGCCAACCTTCCGGCGGCGGCTACGCTTCCTTCGTCGTGGCACATGGCAAGGCTTACACGATTGAGCAGCGCCGGCGTCGAGAAGTGGTCGCGGCCTACAACGCCGCAAGCGGCCGCGAACTCTGGACGCACGGATGGGATGCTGAGTTTCATGAAGAGCAAGGCGACGGCCCGCGAGCCACGCCCACGTGGGAAGGCGGCCGAATCTACGCGCTCGGCGCAACCGGAGAATTCCGCTGCCTCGACGCGGAGACCGGCAAACGTCTCTGGTCGCGCAACATTCTGAGCGAAAACAACGCCGAGAATCTGCCCTGGGGCATGGCCGGTTCACCGCTTATCGTGGACGACAAGGTGATCGTGCAGCCGGGCGGCCCTTCGGGAAAATCCGTGATCGCCTACAACAAGGTCAGCGGCCAAAAAGTGTGGAGCGTTCTCGACGACAAGGCTGCCTACGCATCCCCGATGCTGGCGGTGGTCGCCGGAGAGCGTCAGATACTTGTTGTCACCGATTCACGGCTTGTAGGATTGGCGCCGGAGAGCGGCAAGCTTCTCTGGGAGTATCCGTACACGTCGCCGGAGGTAAACACCACACAGCCCGTCCTGCTCGGCGAAGACCGCATTTTCTTCTCGTCCGGAAACCAACACGGCTCCGTTGTGCTGGAGATCGAGAAGAACGCCGGCGGACTTATCGCGAAGAGGATCTGGGAAAACAAGCGCATGAAGAACCGCTTCAGCACTTCGGTCCTCTACAAAGGATTTCTTTACGGGCTCGACGGGGGAATCCTGGCCTGCGTGGACGCCGCAACCGGCGACCTGAAGTGGAAAGGAGGGCGCTACGGTCTCGGCCAGATCTTGCTGGCCGGAGCCAACCTCATCGTCCTCACGGAGACAGGCGAACTGGCGCTCGTCGCCGCGAATCCCGAGAAGCTCGACGAGTTAGCCAAGTTCCCGGCCATCGAAGGGAAAACGTGGAATTATCCGGCGATCGCCGAGGGCCGCCTGTTTGTGCGGAATGAGTTGGAGATGGCCTGCTACAGAATCAGCGCGGCTGGTTTGTAAGAGGATGGCCACAACTCTGCTGGCCTTGTTCCTGGCTCTGCCAGAGGGCGCAACCTGGCAGACGCAAGGGACTTAAAATCCCTAGGTCCGAAAGGACTGTGCGGGTTCGACTCCCGCCCCGGGCACCACGCGCTGCGAACCAGCCCAGCAGGCCGAGCTTGAGTCCTTGCATCGCGCGCGAGCCATCCAAGCGGACGTTGAGATAGACCCAAAGCAGCGCGCTGATGAAAAAAACATGCGAAACGGGAAGCAGCAGCGCCTGCCATCCCATCTGCTCGGGTGTCCGCAACAAAGAGCCGCGAAACGGTTGATAGTCCTCGGCCAGAATGACTCCGTGCACCACAATCGCCAATATCTGAGAGACGAGAAAGGCCACGCCAAGAGTGCCGGCGATTCGCTTGCTTGTCATCACGCCTCCTTCACTTGCTCGAGAGGACAAACTGATTGCCGTCCGGGTCCTTGAAAACAGCGAACGTGCCCCACGGCTCTTTCTTGGGCGGCGACAGGAATTCCACCCCGCGCGCCGCCATTTCCCGATACGTCTCCTCGACGTTGTCGCAGGCCAGCGCTCCGTTGAACTGCAAGCCGGGCGCCGGCCCTTGCTCACCGGTCGCGAACGGGACGAAGCGAGTCTCCGAGGAGCCGATCCGCATCTCGATCCAGCGCTGTTTCTCGTCCAGGGGCTGGTCGGTGAGCACGCGGAATCCCGCCTTCTCACTCCAGAATTTGACGGCGCGATCCTGATCGACGGTGGGAATGCTGACGAACTTTACGTGTGTGATCATCGGCCCAGTGAATCACACGAGGAAAACACGACGCAAGGGCCTTGTTTAGACCAATAGTTTTTATTACTATAGTGGGATGAAGTCGTTCCGGATCGATGCCTACGTGATGGATACGCTCATGCAGGACCTGGTCTTGCATGACCACCAGCCATCGGCGTTTCTGGTTTACCTGCAATTGCTGTATCGCGCCGGCGGAAGAGCGCTTCGCGTGCGCATCAGCCATCAGGAGATGGCGGACGCCACGGGACTGTCGAAGAGCGCGGTGCAGGCGGCGGTCCGAGCGCTGCTCCGCCGGCGTTTGATCGCGTCGACGCGCGAATCGGTGACCGCCGTGCCGCAGTACACAGTATTGAGGCCGTGGCGGCGCTAATCCTTAAAACGTCAGCCGCATTCCTACCTGTGCCACGCGCATCGCGCCGGCCGTCGCGATCTTTCCGAAGTTCGCCGAGCTCACCGTCGCCGTCGGCTGGCTGAGGTTCGTGAAGTTGAAGGCGTTGGTCATCTCGCCGCGGAATTGGAGTGCCCATCCCTCGCGGAACAAGCGGAACGTGCGGAATACCGACATGTCAACATTCCGCAATCCCGGTCCCGACAGGAAGTTGCGCGGCGTCGTGCCGTCGATGCCGTTGCCTTGCCGCACAAACGCCGCGGTATTGAACCACGCCTGCGTCACTTCATTGCGCGGACGGCCCGGATCGAGATAAGGATTGCCCACCAGCAAGGGCCGGTCGTTCGAGATGCCGTCGAGGTTGCTGTCGCTGCCGGTCGTCACGTCAAAGGGCTGCCCGCTGCGCAGTGTGAGGATCGCCGACAGCGTCCAGCCATTAAGCGTGTGCCGCAGGACCGCGTTCGAGTTGCCGAAGTAGTCGGGCTTGAAGATCAGCGTGGTGACAAAGTTGTGGCGGCGGTCAAACTCGCTGCGTCCTTTGTCGAGAGCCATGTTGTTGTAGTCCATGGCCTGGCCGTTGGTGGTGTTGTTGCCCATGCGCACGCCGCTCAGACTCTTGCTGAACGTATAGAAGCCCTTCCAGGCCAGCTTTCCGGCGCGATGCTCGAACGTGGTTTGCAGCGCGTTGTAGGACGACTGCTGATTCGACGTGATCATCAGGATCGAGCTCAGCGTCCCCGGCAGAATCGGGCGGCGGTTGTTGACGTTCGCCGTCGTCGCCGTGCTGTTGTAGATCGGATAGTTGAGATCGCGCGCGAACGGCAGCCGGTGTCCCATCGAGCCGACATACGACGCCGTCAGCACCGTGTTCTTGACGACTTCGCGCTGCACCGAGAAGTTGAATTGATAGTTGTACGGCCACACGAAGTCGAGCTGCACGCCGTAGGGAGAGGTGGGCAGCAGGAACTTCGGATTCTTCGGATCGTAGCTGTACGGGAACGGCGACACGCCGCCCACGTAAGGACTCGAGAACGACGGCACGGTGTTGAATTGCTGGCGGATCGCGAACGGCTGGTTGTTCGAAGTGGTGTTCCACTCGTTGCCGGAGATGCTGCCGAAGAAGATGCCCGCCGCGGCGCGAATCGAAGTCTTGCCGTCGCCGAACGGATCCCAGGCCAGGCCGACGCGCGGAGCGACATTGTTCTTGTCGGCCGGGACGATGCCGCGCCCCACTCCCGGATCGCCCGGATAGAGAAGGTTGGGCAGCGAGTTCGGCACTACGGTGGACTTCGCGCCGTTCACGAACGTCAGCTTGCGGTCGTGCGGATCGACGGGGGGCGTTTGCACGTCGTAACGCAGGCCGAGGTTCAGGATCAGGCGCGGAGTCACGCGGAAATCGTCCTGAATGAAGAGCGCGTAATACCAGCCGTTGTCAATCGCCGTGACCGGCGCATCCTGATTCATCGTGGCGGGGAGCCCCGTGAGGAAGCTAGCCCACGCGTTGCTCGTTCCGACAGATCCATTGAAGGTGAAGACGCCGTAATTGTTGAGCAGCGTGTCCTGCACATATTTCTGCAGATACATCTCGCCGCCGAACTTGACGGAGTGGCGTCCATGCGTGGTGCTGACGTGGTCGCGCACTTCATAGTAGTTCGTGCCCGCTGTAGGACCGGCGATCGCTTCGCTGAGCGTGAAGAATCCGCTGACGGCAATCTGCGGAAGCGAGGGCGTGCCCTGGATCACGAACTTCGATCCCAGGTCGGTGAGCGAAGTCTGCGGCAGGTTCAGGCGTCCGCCGAAGCTGCGCGTCATGTTCAAGTGAAACGAATTGACGGTCGCCGGCGAGATGAGCCACGTGTCGCCGAGGTTGGCGTTGTGCTGCCGCCACGAAAACTGCTGAATGGACCAGGGCATCTGCGTGCCCGGCTGCGTCCTCGTGTTTCCGTTGGTCTGATAGTAGCTGGCGGTGATGGTGTGTCTCTGACTCATCAGGTAGTCGCCCTTGATGAGAAACTCGTCGGACTGATAAGGATTCGCGACGCTGCCCTGGTACAGATTGTTCGGCAGGTTCGGCAGCGGGATCCCGATGCCCTGGCTCTGATACATCGCCAGGATTTTCGCGGACGTAGGATCGAGGAGCGCGGACGGGATGATGTTGTTCGGAAAATTCTGTCCCGTGGCCAGGTTGCGCGGCTTGCTGGCGGTTTGCGAGAAATCGCCGTTGCGCTCCAGGGCCGTCGGCACGGTCCCGCCGGTGAGAAGTTGCGGAGTGATCTGGCGCAATCCGCCGTAGCTGCCGAAGAAAAACAGCTTGTCTTTCTTGACGGGACCGCCGAGCGTCGCGCCGAACTGGTTACGGCGCAGGGGCGGCTTGCTCGCGAATCCCCAGGGGATGGCATTCAGCTTGTCGTTGCGCAGGAACTCGAACAGCGATCCGTGCAGGGAGTTGGTGCCGCTCTTGGTGACGATGTTGACGATGCCGCCCGAGAAGCGTCCCCACTCCGCGCCATAGCTGTTGGTGATGAGCTTGAACTCCTGCACGGCGTCGGGATTCGGCGCGCTGTTGCCGGTGTTGCGGAGTCCGGTGGCGTTCGATCCGCCGTCGAGATAATAGTTCACCGATCCGGCGCCGGAATCGAGGCCGCCGTTGATGTTGGTGCGCTGCTCGGGAAACCCGAGCGTGAAGCTGTTGTTGGTGTTGTTCTCGACACCCGCCGTCAGCGAGAGCAGCGTGTAGACGTTGCGGTCCACGATCGGCAGGTCGTTGATTTCCTTGTTCTCGACAATTCGTCCCAGCGAGGCGTTCTCGGTGTTGACGAGCGGCACGCCTTCGGTGACCGTGACGGTCTCGTTGATGGCGCCGACCGCCAGCGCGGCGTCCACGCGGGCGTTCTGG
>CAZRND010000216.1:0-9415 GCA_964601345.1 uncultured Acidobacteriota bacterium
GGGTTCGTCGGCCCAAACTGGTTTTCGATGGATTCGGGCGCCGCAGCCGGCGAGTAGCCGCGCCGGAGGATTCCATCGGTCACATTGTAAGGAGTTCCGTTCTCATGCACGTCCACCAGCTTGGCGGTGAAGTCGGTATTCCGAGCCGACGTCGAAACGTAGAGCGAAACGGCAACGGGGCCGGTCACTTCCATGTCCGCGTCCAGCGGCGCGGTGCTGTACACAAGTACGTCCTTGCGCGCTTCCACTTCGTTTTGTGCCATAACTCCGGCGCCAGGTCCGAGCACGGCCCCACCTCGAGTGGGCGCCGGATTCTGCGGATCGAAGCGAAATGTATCCGCCGGCTCGTCGCCGGATGGAGCCTCGTCCATCAGCCGGCCGTCGTTTCGCAAATAAAACGACGTCTGCCGCGCGCGGGCCAAGGGCCACTCCTGCTCGTCGCGCCACGCGTTGGCTCCCATCACGAACAGGCGCACCGGCGCGGCGATCGCCGGTCTGCCGCCGAGTCGCAGGTTTTGGTCGAACCAAGGGATCGAAGGGTCGAGGCTCTCGAGCCGGTAATTGCGGTTTTGCACATTGCCGGGCAACTCGACAGTGTCCGCATGGGCCCAGGGACCGATGACCAATCTCGTCCCAGCGGTCTCCGGCCGCGCGGCACTCCTGATCTTCATGAAGTCGGAAAGCAATCCGGGCAGGAACGGATCGAACCAGCCTCCCATGAGCAGAACGGGAGCCTTGAGGTTTTCGGCGCGGCCTTCTCCGTCGATGCCTTTCCAGTAGTCATCGAGATCTGGGTGGCTGGCCCAATCATTGAAGAACGGCGTATCGCCTGCCGCGCGATCATCCGCTTCGATCAGCGGGCGCCCGCGCGCTCCACGGTGCAGCGCGGCCAGGTCCGGCCAAACGTCCTCTGTTCCCCGGCTGCGCATCGCCCAGAACAAGGCGCTCTGCAGCGAAAACGCGCCTCCGGGATAGAACATGCCGTGGAAGTCGGTGCTGGCGATCTGGATCATCAAAGCGGAGCGTCCCTCCGGCGGCGCGGGAAGACGATCGGCGATCGCCCATTGCGTATAGCCGAATGCCGAGCCGCCCCACATTCCGAGCCGGCCGTCGAACCAAGGCTTTTTTTTCAGCCAGGCCAGAGTCTCGATGCCGTCGCGCCGCTCGTCCTTCAGCGGGTAGTGATGTCCGCCCGAGAGATATCGTCCACGCGTGCCCTGGATCACCGCTGTATAGCCGCGCTCGGCCCAAAAACGTCCGATGACAGAAGCGAAGAGAGAGTTGGTAAAGGTCTTCGAAAACGGAATGCGAACCAGGATGGTCGGCGTGGCTCCGGCGCGAACCGGCCGGTAGACCTCGGCGACGAGCGGCACGCCATCGCTGGTCATCATCGTCATTGGCTGATCGCGAACGGCATACTCGGCGGGGCGGGAGCCCAGAGCCCGCGTCAGCAAAAATGGCGCGAGCTCGAAAGTCACCCACACGGCCACGGCGATCGCGGCCGCGAGCCACACGCCGGCGCGCAGAGATCGAGCTGCAATCGAACGGGACGGAGGCGCACTCCGGCGATGATACGTTCCCACGACGAGGACAAACGCCGCGAGCACCCAGTGAAAGAAGATCGGAATCGAACCGCCGGTCCATCGCTCCAGGGGATAGAGCGCCATGCGGATGACGTAACGGATCACCATCACGCCGGCATAGAGCGATCCGGTGAAGATCAGGAAAGAACCCCATACGCGGCGCGGGCCGACGAAGAAGCCCTGCTCGCGCGAGAAGTCCAGGCAGATTTTTCCCATCGCCAGAATCAGAATCACTTGACTGGCCAGGAGGTACGGATACGGTACCAGGCCCGAGAACCACTCTTCCCAGGGCGGCAGAAAACTCCCGTAGCCGGACGCAACCAGGAGCTGTCCGAGAACTCGCAGTACAAAGAGTCCAAGCAAGGCCCGCAATGCGACGGAGTAACGCCGGGGACTCGGGCTCATTCCGGCGACCAGGCCGTCAGGCCAAAGCCCGGCGATTGGAGCCAAGGATAGGTTGTCGTATCGAGCACGCCGCCGGGACCGAACATGAGTGGCGGATCGCACGCATCACGCTCGAGCAGGAGCGTGCCAAAAGCGCCCTCTTGCGCGACGAGCGCGCCATCGCCGCGCGCTCGTGCGGACATCGCTACCGACAGCGCTGCCCGTGTGAGCAGGCTCGTCTCACCGACCTGGGCGCCGATCACCAGTCCGATGCCCGCGGCGTACGCGCCAGCGGCGACCGCGAGCGATCGAAGCAGTCCGCCCATTTTGGAAACGCGCAAATTGATCAGCCAGTGCGACGGGTTTTGTTTCAAGGATGCGATTTGTTCGATGCGCAGGAAGCTTTCGTCCAGGATGATCTTGCATTTCAGCGCTTCGGCGATGCGCGCCAGTTCCGCGTACTGGTTCGGACGAACCGGCTCCTCCACCGCGAAAAACGGGAAGTCGAGCGAGCGCAGGAAGGCCATCGCCTCATCCGCGGATTCCCACAAATTGTTGGCGTCCACACGGATGCGAAGCGGCTCTCCCCAGGAGCGCAGCAAGGCCAGCTTCTCGCGATCCTTCTCGAGAGTGCCGGAGAGTTTGACCTTGAAATCCTTGAAACCGAATTGGCGGAATCGTCCGGCCATCGCCGAGAATGCGGCGATGCCTGCATCGCCGAGCACGGCGCTGTACTGGAACCTGCCGCTCAACGGAGGAATTCCGACGAGGGCCTCGACAGTCACGCCGTCGCGTTTTGCCAGCAGATCGAGGATCGCCAGCTCGATCGCGCACCAGGCCGCGGGATTCTCGTCGATATCGGCCTTTTGCGCAGCGATCCAGCCGCGCAGCGAATCGAGGTCCTGTACGTCAGATCGAAGCGTTGCTTCATGGCGCGAGAAGAACGCTCGCGCGGTGTCGAGCGTTTCGTGTGTCACGTACGGCCGCGGACAGGATTCGCCGTAGCCGGTCGCGCCTTCGCCCTCCGCTTCCACCCAGAGGCTGGACGTCTCGGAGCGCTCGGCGGAAGCGTGGCGGAAGGAAGTCTTGAACGGGATTTGCAGAACCCGCACCCGCAAGGCTTGAATGCGTGTACGGCTCACGGGACTAAGTAATCCTCGAGACGCAGGTTGAGATCCTTGCGGTACTGGAGCACGGTCGGCTTGAACTGGCCTTCGCGCTGGCCTTTCCGCACCGCAGCAGCCTTGCAGGCTTCCGCGGCGCCGGGCTTCAGCCATCCGAGAGAGAGAGGATGAAGTCGTTCGCTGGCTCGCTTGGAGTGGTATTCGATGTTCAACTCGCCCAAGCGATGGTCCACGGCTGCGGCGATGGCCCGGGCATCCTGCGCCGCGCCATCCGCTTCCACCCAGAGCCGGTAAGCGGACGCCTCCTCGTCGGCCACGAGCAAAAAGAAGCTCGCGGTGAAGCCGTACTTCGCGGCGGCATCCCGAACGGCCTCGATGGCCTGCGCCTCATAAAGCTTCTCGCCGGTGAGGCTGGTGACTCCTTTGCCCTTCTGGAGAAAACGCAGCAGCGGCGTGCCGCGAAAATGTCCGGTCACCTCGAGGAGATCGTTCATGAAGTAGCGGTAGAGCCCGGAAGCGGTCGTGATCACGACGTAGTAGCGTCCGTGGATCTCGAGCTCGCCGAGCGTTTGGAAGCGTGGATCGCCAGAGTCCCAAGCGTCCTGGCTGACGAACTCGAAGAAATGATGGTGCAGCGGCGGCAAACCGCTGGACGTTTCGGCTTCGAGCGCCAGCGTGCCGAGAAACTCGCTCGACTGATAACCCATTTCCATGGCGACGGCGCCGTCGGGAAGCTCCTTGCGCAATTTTTCAAGCGCGATACCGCAACTGCCGCCGGTCCAGGTCGTAACCAAGCGGATTCTGGGCCATGCATTCGCGAAGCTCAGGGTCGCAAGTTTGCGCAGGGCGGCCGCGCGCCGCAACTTTGGCCGCAGGCGCGGCGCGAGGACCTTGCGAAGGGGAGCCGCCAGACCGTCCAGGCCCCTGATCTTGCCTGTTTCGAGCGAGCGCAACAGTTTCTCACGCCGCGCATTGGCGACATCGAGCAGGCGGAGAAACGTCGAAGGATTGGGAGAGGCAATGTAAGTGATGCCGGACTCGGCCAGCGCGAGGCGCGCGATCACCAGATACTTCAGCTCGTAATCCTGGATGTTCGAGACCTCCGGCGGAATCACGAAGCGCGCTTGAAGCATTTTCGGAAGCGACTGGTAGAGATGCCCCGACACGGAGCCGGCCACGTGTCCGGTGTCCAAGCGTTCTTCGACGGCGGCGCCCATAATGCCCATGGCCTTGCCGAGAAATCCCTGCGGACAGGCGCGGAACTGCAGGTACGTAAACAGCGCTTGCTCGGCTTGCTGCATGGCCATCATGGACGGCGTGATCGGGATGTATTTGCGCGCTCCGGTTGTGCCGCTGGTCTGGGCGTAGTACACGGGAGCCTCGGCGGTGAGGGCGGGCGTGCCGCTTCGTCTCTGCTGATCGATATACGGGCGCAGAGTTTCGTAGTCCTGCACGGGAACCCGCGCGCGAAACGTGTCGAAGTCGCGGATGTGCTCAAAGGAATGCTCGACGCCGAATCGCGTGTCCCGGTTCGCCGAGATCAATCGCAGCAGCACGTCCCGCTGCACTTCGTCCGGCCGGCTCGACATGTTTTTCACCGGACGCCAGAGCTGCCGCTCGAGCATCGACATGCGGGCACGTACCGGAGCACTCACGGATGCATTCGTCGCCTTGGGCATGCGTTTACCGGGAAAACGGAGCGCGCATCAAACTAAGGAAGGACTTCGGATACGAGGGATCGAGCAGGCCGAGTTCTCCCACTTCGCGATCCTTCGGCAAATACCATGTCCCGAAGAGCACATCCCAGATCAGGACCGTGTTGCCGTAGTTGGCGTTCGATTCCTTGGGATCGCGGGAATGGTGCCAGCGATGCGTCTCCGCGCTGCCGACAATGTAGTTCAGGAAGCCATAGCGCAAGCGGATATTGCAGTGCTGGAAAAAGCCGTTGGAAGAATAGGCGATGTAGTAGAGACTCAGAACAACAGGGTCCACGCCCATCGCCACAAACGGCAGACTGTCGAGCATCATTTGCAGGGCCTTCTCGACGGGATGAAAACGGACGGTGTTCAGCCAGTAAAGCTGTTCCACCGAGTGATGCACGGAGTGCAGTTTCCACAGGAGCGGCGTCTCGTGCGCAGCCCGATGGAGCCAGTAGCGCAAGAGATCCACGACCAGCACCATCAGCACTGCCTGGGCCCATACAGGCCAGGAGTGCGGCCAGACTTTCGTCACCCCCAAGTGGAGAGACCGCACCGGATCGATCAGCGCGTAGACAAAGATGAAGCTCACGAGCGGAGGAAAGGCCATCTGCACCGCGGTAAGAAAAAGAAGATCGGTCTTGATTTCGCTCGCGGGCGGCCGCCATGCCGCGCGGTGTGGAAACCCAAGTTCCAGCAGGGTCACCGCGCCCGCCGCCGCTAAGACAGTGAGGTATGTGGTGGCGATCAGGGATACGCCCGCGGTTTGCAGCACGGCAAAGACTGCGAAGGTTCCGCAGATTACCGCGGGATAGAACAACCAGGGAAGCAGCCTGTTCATACGGCCCCCTTTCCGGGCGATTCTACACCTACAGGCAGCTTGTTCAGTAGTAGAACTTCAGGCCGAATTGAATGATCCGCGCCGGGGTGCTCGTCGCGCCGATTGTGCCGATGCCGCCGCCGGTCGGCGTGCCGTCGAATCCCAGCAAGGGCTGGCCGAGGTTGGTGTGGTTGAAGGTGTTGAAGAATTCCACGCGGAACTGGAAGCGCCGGGCCTCGTTCAGATCGTAGTTCTTGAAGATCGAGACGTCCATGTTCATGAGCCTCGGCCCGCGCAAGTTGCCCACGCCGGAGTTTCCAAAGGGCGAATTGGGGACCGTCAGCTTGCTGGTATCGAACCAGTGGTCCACGGTCTGGATGAAGCCGTCGGGCACGAGCGGCCCGGTCACATTCGGACGCCGCGCGCGTTGGCCGCCCATATCGAAGTTCGTCGGCAGCGGGCTGGTCACGCTGAGCGTCAACGGCAGCCCGCCCTGGAACGAGTTGATGCCGTTCAACTGCCATCCGCCCATCACGAACTGCCGCAAGCCCTTCAGGTCGCTCATCCAGCGCATGCCCTTGCCGATGGGGATCTGCCAGAGATAGCTGGCCGTCAATCGATGCGTGACATCAAACTCCGACGGGCCGTATTCCCCGCGCAAATTCCGCGGGTCCTGCGGCGAGAGCGTGACGCCCACGTCCACGCCGGGCGTCAGCGCGCTCGATGTCGAGAGCGGATCGACGGAGTTCCCGAGCGCCTTCCCCCAGGTGTACGCGGCTTGTCCGGAGAATCCGCGGAAAAAGCGCTTCTCCAGGCGCGCCTGGAACGACTGGTAATTCGTGTTCACGCGCGATTCCATGTACTGGATATCGCCGTATGCAGGATACAAGCGACGGTTCTGCAAGGGTACGGTCGGTCCGGGCAGAGGCGCGGGCGGCCCGTAGTTCAGGTTGCGGAAGCCGGGCAGCTTGGTGCCTTTGTTCGCGACGTAGGACAACTCGAGCAGCAGGCCGGGCTGCAGTTCCGATTGCACGCCGATGCTCCACTGCTGGACGTAGGCGGTCCGCAAGTCCCGTTGCTGCGCGCGTCGCAAAGTGTTCTGCGCGACGATCAGGTCGTTGGCGCGGGCTGGATCGAGAATGCCGGTGGGATATCCGTTGCGCAGCAGGAACGCCGGAATGGAATTGCCGTTGTCGATCGTCGGCTCGAGGAGAAACGGGATGTTGTACTCCAGGAGTCCATTCGAGCCCTGCCGGTTGGTGTGATTGTAGAAGACGCCGTAGCCGCCCCGCACCACGCTGTGCGGCAAGACGTGCCAGGCGAAACCGAGGCGCGGCGCGAAGTTGTTTTTGTCGGGCTGCACCAGCGCGCGATCGCTTCCGGCGGTCACGAATTGTCCCGACGGCGGCTCGAAGTTGGCGATCAGGTTGTTCGCTTCGTGCAGCGGCCGGGCAAATTCGTAGCGCATGCCGGCATTCACGGTGAGCTTGTCGAAGACCTTCCAGTCGTCCTGCAGGTAGTAGAACTGCAGAAGCTGGTTCTGCTCGAAGAGCACGGCGTTGTTCATCGAGAAACTGCGCGGCATGCCGAGCAGGATGTCGGAGATCGAGTTGCCCGTGTAAGACCCGTCGAACGAAAAGTTCCCGAGCAAGGAAGGGATATCGAGAATCGGAGTGCTCAGGTAAAGCATCTCCACTCCCATCGAGACCAGATGCGGGCCTGCGGCATGGCTGAGCGAGAAGCGCCCGTCGTAATTCTCCGGTTCCTGGAGCTGCGGGGTGTTGGTGGATCGCCCGAAGGACGAGAAATTGCCCGGCCGGATGACCGGCAATCCGCCGCAATAGGCTTTGTCGATCGCGGGAGTCGAGATGCCCAGCAGGTCACCCGGGCAGGGCGAGCCGGCGTTGGGAGGCGAGACGTGATAGCTGCCGCGCGTGTAGCTGCCGCGAAAATCCAGAAGCATGTGCGAGCTGCGGTTCCAGGAAATGCCCGAGGCGACGGATTGCGAGCGGTTCTCCGTCTTGCCGAATGTGTCGATGAACGATCCCTCGGCGAGTCCCGGCAGCGGGGCGGGGCGCTCGATCGTGGAATCGACGAAGCTGTATCGCGAGAACACGTTCCATCGCTCACCCCAGTGCTGATCGATGCGAATGTCGAACTGGTCGGTGCGCGTGGCGTTCGTCACTGTGCTGAAGTAGTTGTTGGCCAGGCCCGGCCGCGTGGGATTCGGCAGGTAGGACAGCAGCTTCGCGCCCACCGGATCGATCTTGCCCGTCGGGATGATGTTGCCGGCGAAGGGCGGCCTGCCGATCGCGGTTGGATCGCTGATGTTCGCGACGCCGGCAAAGTTCCCGCTCTTCATCGCCGCCGTGGGCAGGCTCAGGATGCGCGGAGCGCCATCACGGTCGCGCAGTCCTTCGTAGTCGCTGAAGAAGAAGATCCGCTTGCGGACAATCTTCCCGCCGGCCGACCCGCCGAACTGATTCCGGCGCAACTCCGGCTTCCCTTGATTGTCGCGATTGGAGAAAAAGTTGCTGGCATCGAGCGCGTCGTTCCGGAAGAATTCGAAAACCGTGCCGTGCAGATCGTTGGTCCCGGACTTGATGGTGGCGTTGACGATCGATCCGGCATTGCGTCCGAATTCGGCGGAGTAGTTGGCGGTTTGAATTTTGAACTCCGCCAGCGCGTCCACCGAAGGCTGCACCACTTGCACGTTTTCGCCGCGATAGCTGTTCGAGTACGAGAGATTATCGAGGCCGTCGAGCAGAAAGACGTTCATGAAGACGCGATTGCCGTTGGCGTTGAACGCGCCCTTGAATTGCAGGGCCGAGACGCTGAAACGCGGCGTGGCCGGCAGGACTCCCGGCGAGAGCAGCGCCAGTTGGTTGTAGTCGCGGCCATTCAGCGGCAGATCGACCATGGTGCGCCCGCTCATCACCGCGCCGCGGCTGGCCGTCTCGGTCTCGAGGAGCGGCGCCTCGGCCACGACTTTCACCGTTTCTCCCTGCGGCCCCAACTCCAGAGTCAGATCGATGCGCGCGACGCGATTCACTTCGAGCGTGATTCCCGTTTGCACGTAGCGGCGGAAACCGGCCTTCTCGACGCTCAGCTCGTACTTCCCCACCGTGAGATTGATGATCGTGTAGACGCCGCTGCCTTCCGTGCGGCTTCGGACGGCGACTCCTGTGGCCAGATTGGTGACGGTAACGGCGGCATCTATGATCGCTGCGCCGCTCGGATCTTCGACGATGCCGGTGAGCGTGGCGTTTTCCTGCTGGGCCGCGGCTCCCACGCACCCCAGCAGGCACAAGATGAGCGCGCTGACGAATCGCTTCACGGCCGGACGATCACCTCGATGGCGTCGCCGCGCTTCAGCGCGACCATGGCTTCGGAGATGCGGGCGAGTTCGAGATCGTGGGTAATCAATTCCGGCAATGGCAGGCGGCCGCTCTCGAGCAACTTCACCACCTGCGGGAAGGTGTGCCGGGAAATGTACGATCCGCAGATGGTCAGCTCGTGCCGCGTGATCCAGTATTGCTGGATCGGCGGCCGGGCGTTCGAATTCGAGCCGAACAGGACCACGCGTCCTCCGCGGCGGGCGGCGTCGATGCAGAGCCCGAGCTGCGATCCCACCGCATCGATCAGGATGTCCGCGCCGATGCGCGTCGCTTCACGAACCGCCGCGCCGGCGTCCTGCCCGGCGGGATCCATGGCCGCGTCGGCCCCCATCTTCCGCGCACACCCCCCCCCCCCGGGGTTCGGCTCGCGCACCCCCACGCTGCCCGCCCCCCCATTTTTCAACCGCCC
>CAZRND010000217.1:0-7273 GCA_964601345.1 uncultured Acidobacteriota bacterium
GCGGAGTTGCTGGAGAAAAAACTCACAGCGTCAGGCGCGCCGGCCAAGATCGCGGGCGGCGTATGGTTTGTTATCGGAGTGTTCGTTCTGGCGATGCACACTAGAGGATTCCAACAACCGATTGTGCTGCCTGACGCAGCTAGTTACGAATGACACTACGCGAAATCGATACGCCGGCGCTACTGCTGGATCTGGACGCCATGGAGCGGAACCTGGCGAAGATGGCGCGCTTCTTCGAGAGAGGCTCTACCCGGTTGCGCCCGCACTATAAGAACCACAAGTGTCCGGTATTGGCGCGACGCCAGATCGAAGCAGGCGCCATCGGCATGACTTGCGCAACGCTGTCTGAGGCCGAAGCGCTTGTGTCGAACGGCTTCACCGATATTCTCATCTCCAGCGAACTGGCCGGCGAGCGCAAGATCGGCCGCTTCATCGATCTGGCCAGGCAAGCCGACGTGAAGGCTGTGGTCGATCATCCCGCGGCTGTTGCCGCCTTGGGAGCGGCCGCCCGAGACAAAGGCAGCCACCCCGGTGTGCTCGTGAACGTGAACGTGGGTCAAAATCGCACCGGAGTCAAACCCGGAGACGCTGTGCTCGACCTGGCTCACAAAGTTCTCGAAGAGGAACTGGTCTTCCGCGGTCTGATGGGCTACGAAGGCCATGTGGCCCATCAAGTGGAAGGGCCGCAGAAGGAGACCGCGTACGATCTGGCCATGAACACTCTGATGCAATGCCGGCGCCAACTCCTGGAGAATGGAATTCCCGTGGATATCGTCAGCACCGGCGGAACGGGCACGCACCATCTGACGCCGCGTTTTCCAGACATCACTGAGTTTCAGGCGGGCTCGTACCTGGTGATGGGTACCGAGTACGCCACCACGTGCAAGGAATTCGAACGCGCACTCACGGTGCTCGGCACGGTGATCAGCAAAACGGACGGTGCGCGAATCGTGGTGGACGCCGGGCTGAAATCGATCAGCGGAGAGCACGGGATCCCCGCCATCAAAGCGCTCGATGGCCTGCGACTCGCAAAGCTGAATGCGGAGCACGGGATCATCGATATCGTGGATCCCTCGATTCCGGTTCAGACCGGCGACATGATCGAGATCTGGGTGCACTACAGTGACGCGACGGTCAATCTGCACGAGCGGATGTACGGTATTCGTAATGGGCACGTGGAAGAGGTTCTAAGCCTCCAGGGTTGACGTGGGCTAAGGCTTAGCTAACTTCGTAGCGGCGTCTTCCAAGACCAGAACCCAATCGGCGCCCGGTCCCTGAGTAGCGGGCTCGAACTGCCGGGAGGCGGTTTTTGGAAATTCGCCGATGGATTGCAACGATCCGGTCCGCGGATCGAACCAGTATGCCCGCAACGACCGGCCGCTCAGCTTGCCCAGGTCGATCGTAACCGGGTTCCCAAAGGTCAAATAAGCCAGCAGGAAGCTGCCGTCGGCGGCGCGAGCGGCCTGTACGTGATCCTCGTCTTCACCCTGGCCAGAAACAATAATGGACTGGTCCGGAACGAGCTTGTAGCACGGACGCGCTTCAAAGAGCCGACGCATCACCCCCATGGAAACGGCGCCTTCGGAGTTCATCGCCTGCCTCCAGGGCGTCGTGCCTTGCAGTCGCACAAAGGGGAACGATTTGTCTTCGGGGTCCGCCATGCGCTCCGGATTGTAGAACTGCCACATGTTGTTATTTCCGTAAGCATGCCCGGCAGCGCCTGCCAACATCGCCCAATATGCCGCCTCCCGCTCCTGGTGCGCGTCCATGCGCCGTGGAGTGCCTCCCAAATCCGGATGGTTCTCATATCGAGCTTCCACATCGATCATCGGCTTGGCGGGTTTCATCCCGTAATCGTGAGTGATGAATTCGACGTTCTTGACGCCCCAGCGATGGCCCGATTGCACCGCGTTGAAGTCCAGCCAGTCCTGGGCGTGGACCCAGACCGATGACGAGGGCAGGGGCGCGTCGGGCCGCGGTCCGGAGCCGTGATAGGAGACGAGTTGCGTGTGGCCACTGCCGTCTTTCAGCCCGCGGGCCATCGCAGACCAGATTTCGAGCACCGGCTGCGACATGGGATTCCGGTCTCCGCCCAACATCCAGATCACCGCGTTGTTTTGGTAGCGAGCCCCGAGCAGCTTCCCGTAGGTATACGCGTTCGATGTGTTGAATACCTTCTCGGTTGTGCCGATCACGTGCTCGCCATGGCTCACGACCATCGACACGGCCATGCCCAGATCGTTCGCTCGGTTGACGATCCAATCGACACTTTCGAAGAAGCGCTCGTTGAGCTTCGTGGGGTCGCGATCGACCAAGGTCAGGTCCCCTTGGAGGTTCCGTGCCGTCAAGCCGCGCAAAACATAGGCTTGGATTACGGTGAAGCCCTTGGCCGCCCGGTTCTGTAGGTAGACTTCGACCTCCTCGCGATTCAGGCGTTTAAAAAGCGTCCAGGCCGTGTCACCAACGTACAGGAAAGGCTTGCCATACTGAGTCTCGAAGTAGTGGCCGTTTGAGCTTACTTTGAGTTTCAGCCCCTTGACGGAAGGGTTCGCAGCGGCTGCGGCGAACGCGAGGATCAAATACAACAGGCAGAGTCGCTTTAACATCGATTGCACCTTTTGTGAGCGCTATTTCGGATAGCCGACCGGCTGCTCGAAAATGATGCGCTGTTCCGGCCGCAGCCGCATGGCTTTGGATAGAGTTTCGCGATCGATTCCCGCGCGCAGTATGGTGGCCAGGCCCTCCGAAGCGCAGAAGAGGTACACGTTCTCGCCCACCATCGCGGTCGAGCGGCCGGAGTACCAATACTGGTTTTCGATCGACATTCCCTCCCGCAGGTATACAGTGAAATCTTTGACGTATATCAAATTGATGGGAGCCGTCTTGACATAGTCCTGTTTGCCGGCTAGCGCGCGCAGATCATCGGAGAGCAGGCCGACCAGCTTGTTTCCTTTGGCATCGTACAGGTAGAGACCGTCCGCCGTGATCACGTATACCTCGATCTCCCCAAACTCTGCGGGAGCCGGAGTTGAGGAGGTCCGCTGGCCGTCCGGGCGATTGACCCCCACTGCGGCCCAGAGCAGATTGGACAGCATCTGAGGAGACAACATCCGATCTGCGAACTTGCTGATGGACTGACGGGCTTTGAGCGCCTGCATCAACGGCTTGCCGCCGTCGGTTTGAGGTGGAGGCAAATCGATCGGCTTGATCGCCTTGTTCGACGTTCCCTGGCCGCTCGCATACGCCACACAGGCGAGCGCGCCAGACACAATGGATAGCCATCGCGAAGACATTCTCAGCCTCCTGCCCCCCGGGTACGTCCCAGACAGGGCTTTTTCATTTCCATTTGGCGCCAGCCCGCGGCCGTTGTATGGGAAGTCTTAACGATTTCCTGTGACGATGCCACGGCAACTTTGGAGGGCAGGCAATTCCGCCGTTTCTTAACAGTCACCAGTGGTTTTTTCATAGAAGCGGGGGCATCAATCCTGTAAAGTGCGGCAGCAAGGGGGTCCGCCATGACCAACCGCCTTTTGCCGATATTGGTTTTGTCCGCCGCGTCGCTGCACGCTCAGACGATCACAGGGAGCATCAGCGGCTTTGTTGTAGATCCATCCGATTCCGCCGTGGTCCGGGCCTCGGTGGAGGTCGTAAACACGCAGACGGGTGAAACACGCCGCGTGAGCACTGGCGAGACCGGCGAATTCGTAGCCGCTGCCATGCCGCCGGGCGAGTACACGATCAAGATCCATGCGGCTGGGTTTCAGGATGTCGAGCGGACTGGAATCGTGCTGACGATGGGATCCCGGCTGGCGCTGGGCCAAGTCAAGCTGGCGGTAGGCGGCGTGACCCAAACCGTGCAGGTCTCGGCTCAAGGAGCGGTCGTTAATACGGAAGACACGAATATCGATCGGAGCGTCAACACCAAACAGTTGGATGAACTGGCAATCGAGGGACGCGATCCCCTGCAACTCGTTCACCTGATGCCCGGAGTCACTACGGGGATGTTCAGCAACACCGCGGAGCTGGACCAGAACGATCCATCAGCCGGATCCAATGGTGGGCAATATGGCTCCATGACGCCCAACGTGAACGGCGGCCGCATGTTCTGGAGCCCGGTGACCGTGGACGGCCAAGTGGGGTCGAACCCGGATTGGCCCGGGTTGTTCGAAGCCACGGTAAGGCTCCTATGGGTATCGGAATTGAAGGTAATGAGCAACAACTACACCGCCGAGTACGGCCGGAACATGGGAGCTAACATTACGGTGGTGACGAAATCCGGAGGCCGGCAGTTCCACGGCGGTCTCAACGCCTTTCTCCGCAACGAAGATCTGAATGCCACCAATTTCTTCAACAACCGCGACGGCCTGCCCAAGCCGGTGTACCGCTATGTCAGCGAAAGCGCGAACATCGGCGGTCCGATTTATGTCCCAGGACGTTTCAACCGGAACCGGGAGAAGCTGTTCTTTTTCTACTCCCAGGAAGAATGGCAAGTGAAGCTCCCGCAGCCGGTGCGCAACGCCACCGTGCCCACGGAACTGGAGCGGCGCGGCGACTTCTCGCAAAGCCTCAACCAGGCGGGGAACCGCATTCCCATCAACGACCCGCTGGATGGAGGCCGCCAGTTCCCCAACAATGTCATTCCATCGTCGCGGTTGAATCCGAACGGGCAGGCGATCCTCAATATGATGCCGCTGCCCAACCAAACCAACCGCGCCGTCACCGCCGGCGGCTACAACTTCCAGTGGGAAGACGATTGCAGCTTGCCCAAACGGCTACAAGCCTTGAAGACCGACTATTTGGCGCGTTCCAACGACCGTTTCTCGCTCAACCTGCGGCGGTGGTGGTCGGATCTTCGGGGCACCACGTGCGTATCAAGCCTCGGCTACGCCAACCTCCCGGTTCTCCAGCATCACTACCACTATTCCACCGACACGGCACTGGTGAACTGGACCCATATCATGGGCGCGAACAAGACCAACGAGGTCACCGTGGGCATGCTGGGCGAAAAGGAACGCGGAGAAGTGCCGGGCCCATGGCCGGACCGGGCGAACACCTATTTCGACAGCGTGTCCAGGGCGAAGCTGGGCTTCACACTGCCTCAACTCTATGGAGCGGCCAACCCATATGGAATCATGCCGCAGTCAACCTTCAGCGGCATTCCGAATGCGCCCAATCTGACCCACAACCCGAAGCTTCCCGGTGATATGGGATATCCGCGATTCAGCGCCGCCGACCGGTTCAGTTGGGTCCGGGGCGGGCATACTTTCAAGTTCGGTCTGGATTTTGAAATCAGTTGGGCCACCGACGGTCCCGCGGCGGCGTGCGGTGACGGCTGCTTCGATTTCGGCCGCGACACCAACAATCCCGGTGACGCCGGCTGGCCGTTTGCGACCGCCTTGATAGGGAACTTTGCCTCCTATCGCGAGACCAACCTGCGGCGTCCGTATCTGTACAAGCGCACGCTGGGCGAGTGGTTCGCGCAGGACACCTGGAAGGTTTCCCGCCGCCTGACGCTGACCTATGGGATGCGCTTCTCAGCATTCTCGAACTGGAACATGGTGAAAAGCGTGGGCGCGGCACTTGTGATGGATCGTTACAGCCGGGCCAAGGAGTCCCCGCTCTTCGTGCCGGTGTTAAACGCAAACAAGCAACGAGTCGCGTCTGATCCCACAACCGGCCAATTGTACCCCGCGGTTTATATCGGAGCATACGTGCCGAACGTAGGCGATCCGTTCTCCGGGACTCTTTCCAATGCCGACCCGACCTACCTGCGTGATTTTCTGAACGGCAAACCAGTTCAGTTGTCGCCGCGTTTCGGTTTCGCTTACGACCCGCTCGGCGACAGCAAGACTGTGATCCGCGGCGGCTTCGGAATCGGCAAACTGACTTCGCCGAGCTATGGACAGTCCACCGGGCACACGGAGACAAACGCCCCGGCGCAATTGACGCCGCAGATATTCTACGGCACGATGGACTCGCTGCCGCAGGCTAAGGCTGTGCTCTTTCCGGGCAGCACGGCTACGTTTGAAGCGGACGGCAGGACTCCCTCCATTTACAACTACAGCCTCGGCATTCAACGGTACCTTGGGCGGAGCACAGTGATCGATGTATCGTATGTCGGCAACGTAGCGAAGCACCTGCTGCAAACCGTGGATCTGAATGTATTGCCTTACGGTACCCACTTCCTCCCGCAGTCGATCGACCCAACGACGTGGCGCGCGCTGTCGGATGTGTTCCTGCGGCCTATTCCCGGTTATCAGAGCATCGTACGGCGCGAGTACTCCGGCACCTCGAATTACAACTCGCTGCAGGTCAACGCGACCCGCAGATTCTCCCGCGGCGTCCAATTCGGAGTGGCATATACCTGGAGCAAGAATCTCGCAAGCACGAGCGCCGAAGGCGGGCGGCTGCCCACTTTTGTCTCCTGGCGCACGTGGACCTATGGCCAAACCTTGTGGGACCAGACGCAGGTGGCGGTGATCCACTACATGTGGAATCTGCCCAAGGCTAGCAGCGTCATCCCCAATCCCGTGATACACCATCTATTCGATAATTGGAACTTCAGCGGTATCACCAGCTTCGCCGTCGGCTTCCCGCGCGCCGTCACCTTCACAACCTCCGACGGAGCCGACATCACGGGCGGCGGCGATGGCGTGCGCACGGTGATTGTGGGGGATGCGAATCTGCCGTCTGGAGAGCGTGGGGTCAACCGATGGTTCAACACGGCGGCTTTCGCCCGTCCAGCGCAGGGGACTTACGGCAACGCAGGACCGGTGAATTTCCGCGGCCCCGGCGTCAACAACTGGAACTTGAACTTCGCGAAGCGGATTCCGGTGAGCGAGAAAGGGCGCGCGATCGAGACGAGGGTGGAGATGTACAACGCGTTCAACCACACGCAGTTCTCGGGTGTCGTGACAGCGGCGCAGTTCGACCCCACAGGCAAACAGATCGCTGGCCGGTTCGGCCAGGTGAATGCCGCGCGCAATCCCCGCATCATCCAAGTGGCGCTGCGCTTCGCCTTTTGAAATGAGGATTGATTGGAGATAAATGGCGGACCTACGTTTCGCAATGTTTGGAGCCGCGTTTTGGGCTCGCTATCAGCTGGCCGCATGGAAAGAACTGCAAGGTGCGCAGTGCGTGGCCATCTATAATCGGACCCGGCCCAAGGGTGAAGCGCTGGCGCGCGAATTCGGGGTACCTGTCGTGTACGACGATCCGGAAGAGTTGCTCCGACGCGAGAAGCCGGACTTCGTGGACGTCGTCACCCACCCCT
>CAZRND010000217.1:7283-9337 GCA_964601345.1 uncultured Acidobacteriota bacterium
CCCGAGGGGCCGGGTGCCCGCGACGGCCGCGACATAGCTCAGCGCCACCTGCAGCACCATTTCCAACGCCGGCAAGGTCAGTTCCGCCAGGGGGTAGAGCGTCGTACCGATGACAAAGGCAAGCTGTCCGGCGTCTTGCCGCACCGTGAATTCCAGCCAGGGGGCGCGGATGCGCGCGAAACGGGCCAGCACCTCCAGCCCCTCGCCCAGCGTCGGCGCCGACAATGCCGCGAAGCCCAAGGGCCCGACCTCGTCCACGAGAACTGGCGCTGGCAAACTCAGCTCCGGGAGCTGAAAAAAGTGCTGGACAGCGGCGTGATCGGTCTTCCGTTTCGCGCCCGCATCTCCATGGTCTCGTCATTCCCGGTTTTCCAGAATGAGCCCCAGATTAAGGATCTGGAGGAGTTCATTCTGACGGACATGGGCACTCACATCCTCGACGTCGCGCGGTTCCTGTTTGGTGAGGCGGAGAGGCTGTACTGCCAGATTCATCGTGTGCATGCGGACTGCCGGGGAGAAGATGTGGCAACCGTGATGATGCTGATGGGCGGCAAGACCACTGTGACCTGCGAACTTGGCTACCCGGAGAACCACGTCGAGCACGATTACTTTCCGCAAACTCTGGTCTTCGTCGAGGGCGCTGAAGGAACGGCCGAGGTGGCTCGGGATTATTGGCTGCGCGTGACTACGGCATCGGGGACCGATGCGAAACGGTACCCACCCGCGACGTATCCTTGGGTGGAT
Source organism: uncultured Acidobacteriota bacterium (assembly GCA_964601345.1). Classification (GTDB taxonomy): domain Bacteria; phylum Acidobacteriota; class Terriglobia; order JAJPHL01; family JAJPHL01; genus CAZRND01. The sequence goes on from CAZRND010000217.1 coordinate 8,028, forward strand.
CCGGCATACCACGTCGTCCACTCCAGCATCGTGGACTGTAATGCCAACCTGCTTCAGGCGTTGCGCGGCGACGGTCCGGCGGAGACCACCGCTGAGGATAACTACAAGACGTTGAAGTTGGTGTTTGCCGCGTATGATTCCGCTCGATCAGGCAAAGCGATTCAGTTTCGCTAAACGTTCGCCGCGTGAGATCACACGAGAACTCCGTGAGACTTTCACATACCGGCGGCCCTTGCGGTCGTAAACATAAAGTTGGGTAGGAGCGGGCCATGTTGGACATCGGCGACAGGGATTGACTATGAAGAAATTTCTCAATCGCAAGGAAGACATCGTTCACGAGCTGCTCGAAGGTTACACGCTCGCGCACGCCACGAAGGTACGGCTGGCCGGCGACTACCTGGTGACGCGGGCCAAGCCGAAGCCTGAGGGCAGAGTTGGTCTGGTCACGCTCGGCGGCAGCGGCCAGGAGCCGGGACTCAGCGGCTTCGTGGGCGAAGGCATGCTCGACGTGAGCGTGCCGGGCGAGATCTTCGCGGCCCCGGGCGCGCCGCGCTGCCTGGAAGCCATCCGCATGGCGGATCGCGGCGCCGGAGTACTGTTCATCGTTCTCAATCACGCCGGCGATGTCCTTTCCGCCGAGATGACGATGGAAATGGCCGCCAAACAGAATCTGAAGGTCGAGATGCTTCTCACAGCGGAAGACATCTCGTCGGCAGACCGGGAACATCCCGAGGATCGACGCGGACTCGTGGGGTTCTTCCCCGTCTACAAAGTGGCAGGCGCCGCTGCAGAAGCGGGGTGGCCGCTCGACAAAGTCAAGTCTGCAGCGGAAAAGCTGGCTCGCAACATGGCGACGCTCGCGGTAGCCGTGGAGACCGCCACTCACCCGGCGACTGGGCAACCGATCTTCTCTCTGGGAGCGGACGAGATGGAGGTAGGAATGGGCCAGCACGGCGAAGCCGGCACGGGCCGCATGAAGCTGAAGTCCGCTGACGAAACGGCCGAGTTGATGCTGGAACAGCTAGTGCGCGACCTGGGGGTAAAGCGCGGTGAGCAGTTGCTGGTCATCGTGAACGGCGCGGGCGCCACCACCCTGATGGAGCTGTTCATCGTCTTCCGGCGCGTCCACCAGGTCCTCACCCAAGCGGGTATCACGGTGGCCCGCTCGTGCGTGGGCGAGTACATCACCACGCAGGAGCAGGCAGGATTTCAGATGCACATTGCTCGCATGGACGCGGAGCTGTTGAGTCTTTGGGACGCGCCTTGCGACACGCCTTATTACACGGTGCGGTGAGCATGGAGTTGCCGGT
>CAZRND010000218.1:0-9311 GCA_964601345.1 uncultured Acidobacteriota bacterium
CCGGGGCCGGTACGGCCGTAGGCGTGGGAAGGTTCTTGATTCCTGGGTTTCCGTGGCCGTAGGCTTTCCCCGAAAGGTGGTTCGCACGGCTGAGGCCGGGGTGCCGGCGCTGCCGCCCAGATACGTGGAGTAGAGCAGCCCTGTCCCTGTGGGATTCAGCTTAGTGACAAAGGCGTCCTCGACGCCGCCTCCATGAGATGTTTGAAACGCGCCGCCGGTGGTTGGAAAATCCGACGAGCGCGTGAAGCCGGTAACGTAAGCGCTGCCCGCGGCGTCGACGGCGATGCCGTATCCGCGGTCGTCGCCGCTGCCGCCGAGGTAGGTCCCGTACACGAGCGCCGAGCCCGCCGGATTCACTTTGGCGACGAACGCTTCGACGGCGCCGTGAGCGGACGTTTGGAATGCGCTGCCCGTCGGCGTCAGGTTCGATGCGTCGCCGGTGACATACGCGTTGCCGGAGGCATCGATCGCGAGGCCATAAATTCCGCTGCCCAGATACGTCGCGTAGACCAACGACGATCCCGCGGGACTCAGCTTGGCGACAAAGCCTGCCGATGGACCTCCGGGAAACGCAGTCTGAAGCGCGCCTGCCGTTGTGGGGAAATTGCTCGAAGTCGTTTGGCCGGCCACGTAGGCGCTGCCGGCGCTGTCCACAGCGATCGAATAGCCGTCCTCATCGCCGTCGGCGCCGAGCCACGTGGAATAGAGGATCGCCGTGCCGGCAGCATTGAACTTGGTGACGAAAGCGTCGAAAGGACCTCGTACGGTCGCCAGGATCGGATTGACGTTGGGAAAATTGCCGGACGCGGTCCTGCCGGTCACGTAGAAATTCCCGGCCGGGTCCACGGCGACGGCGCGGCCGCGCTCGTCGCCGCTACCGCCGAGAAAAGTGGAGTAGAGCAGTACCGGATCGATCCACAACGGACGAGCTCGGTCGTACGCCGCGATTTCGAATCCGACCTGCCGCCGTCCCCGGAGCACGTAGCGTCCGGCGATTGGCTTTCCGCGATCCTGATAGATCACCGGCTTGCGCTGGCGCAGCTCGCCGCCGGCAGTGGAAAGCACGAGGTCGCCGCTGCGATCGATGCGCAAACTCGCCGCGGCCTCGAAGCTCAGGCGGATCGTGCGCGGATCGGCGCCCGGCGCGACGACAAAGTCATATTCAAGCTGCTGCTGATTGCCGTAGTAGACCAGGTCCACACCGGGATAAACATTCTTGGATTCGACGCGCGCGTAGGTCGGGACGTTCGTGCGCCAGAGTCTGGGATCGCGGCCGATGAAGTAGTTGCTCTTGCCCGGCAATTCCTCGCGGCCCGTCATAGTCGGCTGAGGATTCGCGCCGACCAGCTTCATGCGTAGAACGTCTTTCGACGTCTCGAGCGCCGCCTCGGTCGGATGGAGCACGAGCGTGTAGCCGCGTCCGCGGGAGAGGAACGATCCGTCCTGCGCCTCGAAGCTCAGAGGCAACTTGGCGGACACGTTCTTCGGCTGCCCGAACAAGGCAATCGGGCAGAGCAGAACGACAGCGGTGGCTGCAATCCTACGCATCAATTCCTAAGAAACCTACTGGGGGGATGACAGTATCACGCGGCGGCCTCCGTCCCTCACCCGTCCGTTGGCGCTAACGCCAAAAACGCGCAACGAAGCCGCCACACTCAAGTCGCTACTGGGAACTTCAACATACCCAAGCAAAACCTGCCGGCCCGGCTCGATTTCCAACCCCTCAAGCCACGCCATAGCCATCATACCAGGAACGGCCCGATCCACAAGAGTCGGCGCGCCGAGTTCGCCTGCCTCAAAGTTCAGAGGCAGGGAAGAGCCGGTGATTCCCAGCGAGAAGCTGAGACCCGAGAGACCGAGCGCCGCGCCGGCCCGCAGGAAGGCCGGGACAATTACGACTCCTTCAGACGAGCGGCGCGGGGACCCGAACAGGATTTGTCCTTCCGGTTCCTTCGGCGCTCGGCTGTCCGGGCCACCCTCGCGGACGCGCGACTCGACCGGTTCCGCCGAGCTGCAAGCCAAGCCGCGCGGCGGACGCTGCGGCCGCGACGTATCGACATTCGTAACGCGCGCCAGGCTGGCGAGGATATCCAGGTTGTTCAAGGAGCCGTCGCCGCCGCGGGCCGACACCGTGTCCACGGGGAAAGAATCCATCGCATCGAAGCGATCGGAGCATGCCGGCGGCAGGAAGCCGGGCAGGTTGGTGACCGCGCGCAACACGTCGATCAGGTCGAAGTTATCGATGGAGCTGTTGCCAAAGGTTCCGATGCCTGTTCCCGTGGCGGGGGAAGAATCGCCAACCAGGTAGGAAGAGGTAATGGTGATCGTCGTATCGACGCCGAGGGTCAGGGGGACGATCGTTGTCTGCTTGTTGGCTTGCGCGCCCGTGATACGGGTCGTGTAGGTCTGGCCCACCGTTGCGTTCGCCGGAATCGGAAGATCGATTTCGCCCACGCGGACCGTTCCCGACGCGACAGGTAAATTGATCCACGCCACGGCGATTTGGCCCGGCGCGTTTCCCGTGTCGACGATGCTGGGGTCAGGCAAGCCTGCGGCCTTCTGATAGGTCATGGTCCCCAGCGGAAGCGCTGGCGCAGGCCCCACGGGGATGACCCACACGCCGAAGCTGAGCGTGTCGATGCTGACTCCAGGACTCAGGGTCATCAGAATCGGAATACGTGCGATTCCCCCCGGCGCCGCAAAGGTCGCGGTCGAGCTGAAGACGCCGCCGATTGCGAGCACCGTGAATGTCACAGCATTCGACAGCCCGCCGCCCGGGGCGGGATTGAAGACGGTCACGGACCCGGGACCAGGCGTTCCCATATCGAGCGCGGTCAAATGAACAAACAGCGTGCTGCTGTCGCTGAAAGTGGTTGGCCGGTCGGATCCGTTCCAGCGACCGACCGACGCGGGCGTGAAGCTGCTGTTGTTGCCTTGAACGATTAGGTTGAAGCCCGGCACTCCCATTACGTTTTGAGTGGTGGCCAAACGGAAAATGGACGGCACGGGATTTCCCGTCGCCTGCACAGTAACGGGAACGGCGTTGCTGGCAACGCCGTTCTGCGTCAACACCACGGGCACCCCGACGCCCGCGACGCCCGGTAAGGTCAAGTTCACCTGGTAGCGTCCCACGACTCCTGGGACGAGTCCCGCGAACTGCACCGTAGCCGCGACTCCGCCAACGGTCGCGGTGACGGGTGTCGTGACATTCGAAGTCGGAGTCGCCGGCGTAGCCGCTCCCGCCGCGACCGCAGGGGACGTCGGGCCAAGGCCGCCCGCATATACGATGATGGTTTGCCCGGTGAGCGCAGGATTCGTCGGCGAATTTACCGTAAGGTCAGAGTTCCGCACGTCGGAGAAAAGAGCCGGCGCGGCCGGGATCAGCGTGATCGTCTCGGGCACGCTCACGCCCGTGGGCGTTTGCACGTAGGCCTGCAACCGGCTGTTGGTCGGCAGGCCGAACGGAATCTGGGCGTCGATTCTTCCCGTCGCGACGGAGAACAAGGGCGTCGAGACCCCGCCGATGTTCAGCGACGATCCCGCCAGCGTTACCGAGAGGGGAACACTGGAGGCGGTCGCGAGAGCGGTCGCAAGATTTTGTCCGAAGACCGTGACCAAGCTGCCGGGAGCGAGCGCTCCGCCCGCCAGCGTCGGGGTGTGAACCACGCCTCCGGTCGCAACGACAGGCGCGGTGTCGGGAAGAACCTGGATCGGTTCGTAGTCAATTCCCAGCAGCAGCGATGGCGTCGCCGCGCGGATTTCGAGCAGCACCAGCGATGCGGCGCTTGCCGGCCGCCACGTTCCGGAATATGTCCCTCCACCGACATTCGCCAGCGTGATGGGAGGATCGCCGTTCGAGAAGACGGCCGTCACCGTAGCATTCGTTACGGTGACGCCGCAATCGTCCGTGATGCTGACCTGCAGGGGCGTCGGCCGGCCGGCCGATGTGATCGTGGTTCCTCGCAGAGCCTTGTCCTGGACAACGAGTTTTGTGGCGGTGCATGCGGCCGGAGAAACGACGAAGATTACTCCCACGGTCTTCGCGGGCGCACCGGTGTTGAAGGTTAACGTGATCGTCGCTTGGTAAATACCCGCGGCGAGCGATCCCACGACCGGTTGCACCGCGACGCTTCCGGGGCTCGCCGCGGTGATCGTGCCGGTGGCCGGGAAAATCCTGAGCCATGCTGAGCCGTCCCTTGTGACGAAGCTGGCGGTGTAATTCACCGAGATCGTCCCCGCCGCGGGTACGGAGAGCAGCAGCGTTTGCGAGCCGGGCGACGCGCCGCCGGCGGCTGCGTTGAAGGACATGTTCGCCGGCTGGACGGTGATCTCAGGAACTCCCGCGCTTTGGACGTCGAACTTCACGAGGACAAATTGCGGTGAGTCGGCCGCGCCGGCGCTGTCCACGCGCACGAATCCGTTGTACGTTGCGGTGGCGAGTCCAGTCGGATCCACCTGCACGGACACTTGCGTGTTGCCCGAGCCGCTGGTGGGCGAGATCGAGAGCCAGCTTCCGCCTGAAACTGTCGTTGCGGCCGCGGTCCAGTTGAGTGTGCCCGATCCCAAATTCACGACGTTGAAGGCCTGGGCCGGCTGGAGACCGGAATTCGACGCCGCGGAGAAATAGAGTCCCGCCTGACTGAGTTTGAGCACGGGCGTCCCAGGCCGGACGATCAGGACCACGGGGATGGTCAATGTCTGGCTCGTTGTCGAGCTGAGGATGGTGATGGAGCCTTGGTAGGTTCCCGCGGCAAGACCAGTCGGATTCACACTGACAGGGACTACCGACGGACTCGCGTCCGACGAGGTTCCAGCGACTGGAGCGACGGAGAGCCACGCACCGCCCAGCGCCGATGCTGTCCAGTTCAGGGAGCCTCCACCCGCATTGGCCAGGGTGATTTCCTGCGTGACCGTAGCAGTCGATCCCGCCGTGCTTTCGAAGTTGAGAGCAACAGGCTGCACCGACAGCAGAGGCGATGCCGCCGCGGTAATCGTGAGATGTACTGCAACCACCTGCGGCGAAGGCTGGGCGATCAGCGACGTGATGATGACCTGACCGTCATAGTTGCCCGGAGCCATGCCCGATGCCTTGACGGTCACGGCGATCGTACCCGGAGTCGTTCCGGAGTCCGGTCCCGCGAGCAGCCAGCCGCCGCCGTCCGATGTCATCGTATCGACGTCATAAGGCAGCCCGGCCGCGGAGCCGTTGACCACAATCTGTTTGCCCTGCACAAAGCCCGCGCCTGAGGGTGCCGAGAAACTCAAGCTGGATGGAGTGACATTCGCTGAAGGCGGGGCGGACGCGTAGGTAACCCTGCGGATTCGATCCGGCTCCGCCACGTAGAAGCCCAGCGCGTCGGCGGCAACCGCGTAGACGGACCAGAAGGAGGCATTGAGCGGCGGGCCGCCGTCTCCTTTCGACACCGCCGCGCCCGTGCCCGCCACTGTGGTGACGATCCCGGAGAGATCGATCTTTCTTACGCGGAGGTTACCGGTATCGGCCACGAAGAGATTGCCGCTTGGATCGGCCGCTAGGTTGAATGGACTGCTTGCGAACGTGGCGGAAGTCGCAGGTCCTCCGTCTCCCGAGAAGCCGTTTGTGGCGGTCCCTGCGATGGTGGTGATGATCCCGCCTTCGGTAAATTTACGAATCCTCGAGCTAAACTCCTCCAGGAAGATGTTTCCCGACGCGTCTATGGCGATCGACAGAGGGGTGTTGAGGTCGGCCGCAGTTGCCAAACCGCCATCTCCGGAGTAATTGCTCGATGCCGTCCCCGCAATTGTCGTGATCGTTCCTCCCACGGCAACCTTGCGGACTCGCGTGTTATCGATAATGTATACGTTCCCGGCCGCGTCCACTGCTACTCCGCGAGGAAACACCAGCGTGGCAGACGTCGCAGGTCCGCCATCTCCCGAGAACGACTGACCTCCGGTCCCGGCGATCGTGGTGATCGTCCCGCTCGTATCGATCTTGCGGACACGGAAGTTGCCTGTATCGGCAAAGTAGAAATTGCCGGCTGAATCGAACCCGGCGGATGTGGGAACGGTGACATTAATCATCGCACTTGAGGCCGGCCCGCCGTCTCCGGAAAAACCTGGTGTCCCTGTTCCTGCCACGGCGCTGATCGTTCCGCCCGGCGTTATCTTGCGAATCCTCGCACCGGTCGAATCGAAGACATAGAGATTTGCCCCCGGGCTTAGCACGAGTCCAACCGCATTGGCCAGGGTCGCCAGAGTCGCAGATCCGCCGTCACCGGTCCAGCAACAATTCCCGCTTCCGGCAATGGTGGTGATCGTTCCCGCCGTATCCACTTTGCGGATACGGAAGTTCCGATTGTCGGCGATGTAGAGGTTGCCGGTCGAGTCGACCGCAATTCCGGCGGCTAGAAACAAGGAAGCGCTCGTGGCCGGCCCGTTGTCACCCGAGAAACCCTGCGTGCCGTTGCCCGCAACTGTGACGATGTTTCCTCCCGGCGCGAACTTTCTAATTCTGTAGGTTGACGGGTCGGAAACATAGATATTGCCCGCGGAGTCTGCTGCCAAGCCCTGAAGACTGCCGAAGGTGGCGGCGGTGGCCGGCCCGCCGTCCCCTGAGAATCCGCCTACACCTTTTCCGGCGACGGTGCTGATAATCCCGGATGTGTTCACTTGCCGCACACGCTGGTTGGAAGAGTCGGAGATATAGAGATTGCCGGCGGCGTCCACCGTAACGGCCGTGGGGAAGTTCAATTGTGCGGACGTTGCTGCTCCGCCATCGCCGGAGAAACCGCCGATTCCCGTGCCGGCCACGGTAGTGATGATGCCGGTTGACAAAACCACTTTGCGTACGCGATTGCCGCCAGCGAAGTAAAGATTGCCGCTGCTGTCCAGCGCCAGGCAAGGAAGAGAGACGAGGGTTATGGAAGCGTTGGTTGCGAGCCCCCCGTCGCCTGAAAAACCGGAAGTTCCCGTGCCGGCAATCGTGGTGATGATTCCGCCGGCGCTCACCTTGCGGATTCGAGAGTAGAGGTAGTCCGCGAGGTAGAGATTACCACTGTTGTCGGCCACCACGGCATATGGCAAGCCGAAAGACGCCGAGGTCGCCGTCCCACCCTCACCGGAGGGAATGGTGAGACCATTGCCCGCCACGACGCTTACGTTTCCGCCCGCGAGCTTCACAATGTGGTTGTTGAGTAGATTGATCATGCTTATGGAGGCGTAAATGTTTCCGGAGGAATCGACCGCAACTCCATAAACAAATGGCAACGGTGCGCTCAACGCGGACACGGGAGTGCGCGGGAACGGATTATCGTGGCCGGCGATGGTGGTGATCACGCCCTGCGCAAAAGCGAAGAGCGGCGCGGCCAGCATAGCCAATGACACTGCTCCGATGATGTAACGCCTGCGCATCTTAATTTCTTGCCGCCCTCACCGCGGTGAATGGCACGAGGCGGCCGTCTGTTGCGTTCGCCACGATCCCAAAGATCTGCAGCGAGAGAACCAACTGGCGGTCGCTCGTGGGCAGTTCGACGTAGCCGAGCAGAACAGGTCCACTCGCCGGCGCGTGGAATCCTTCGAGCCAGGCCATGGCCAGCATCCCTGGAATGGCGGCATCCACCAGACTCGGCGACGCCCCCGCCGGGATGAATCGCAGTGGCAGCGAGCCCTCGCTCATCCCCAGCGACAGGCTGAGGCCGGCGAGGTCCTGATCGCTTCCCACTTCGAGGTACACCGGGACGCGCGTAACAACGCCCCACTCCGGATCGCCGAACTGCAACGTCCCTTCCGGCGGTGAGAACGGCTTCTTCAGAGTGAGCGGCTCGGCGCCGGGACAGGGCAGCCCGCGTTGTGCACGGCGCGGCCGCGAGGGATCGAGGAGCGTCACGCGGCGCAGCGTTTCGATCAAATCGAAATTGTCGAGCGATCCGTTGCCGCCGCGCGTTGCGCCATCGACCGGTGAGGAGTCCATGGCGTCGAATCGGTCGGAGCAGGTCGCAGGCACGGCGCCGGGAATCAGCGTCACGGCACGCAGCGCCGCGATCAGGTCGAAGTTGTCGAGCGATGTGTCTCCGAATTGTCCGGCGTTATCTCCGGTGGTTGGAAATCCGTCCCCCACCAGATAAGTGATTCCGGCCGTGAGAGTCGCGCTTGCGCCGGCGCCGATCCCCAGGGAGACGCCCGAGAGGCTTCCGCTCGCGCCCGTGATTTGCAACGTATACGTTTGCCCAGGCGAGGCTCCCGCGGGGATGTTGACATTTACGTTGCCCAGGTTGACCGTGCCGCCGAGCGGCGTTCCGAGGCCGAGCCACGAAACGCTGATGATGTTCGGTCCTGCCGTTGAATCGACAATGTCGGGCACGGGCAGTGCTCCGGCCTTGGTGAATGACAATGTGCCGGTCAACGGCGGACCGGTGACCGGCGTGATCGCCAGCGAGAAGCTGAGAGTGTTGAGCGTCGCCGCCGGCAGGCTCAGCGTGATGGGAATGCTCGCCGCCGTTCCAGGCGCACCGTCCGTGCGTCCGGCGGATACGGTCCCGACAACCGGCAGAATCGCGAAGGACTGCTGATTCGACGTGCCGCCGAGGGGCGTCGGATTAAACACCGTAACCTGCGCCGTGCCGGTGGACGCGAGGTCCGAGCTCAGAATCGCGGCCGTCAGTTGATTGGCGCTCACGTACACCGTGGCGCGAGGCGCCCCATTCCAGCGGACCACGGAGTTGGTTACGAATCCGGCGCCCGTAACTTGCAAGTTGAAACCGGCATTCCCCAACGCGGCGACGGGCGGCGTCAAGGTGGAAATGGCCGGCAACGGATTACCGACCGTGAAGTTCAGGGACGACGAGAGTCCGCCGCCGGGCAGTGGATTGAAGACCGTCACGGTGGAGACGCCGGGCGAGAACAGATCCGCTTGGGCTAGCGCGATTGTAAGCTGGGTACTGCTGACGAAGGTCGTCGGAGAATTGAAGCCGTTCAATCGCGCTTGCGATGTCGGAACGAATCCGCTGCCCGTGACGTTGAGCGTCAGTCCTAGGGTTCCGGCGGCGACGGTCGACGGGGTGAGGAGGGTGACGGCCGGCGCCGGATTGTTGATCGTGAAGGCCGCGGCAGCCGAGACGCCGCCGCCCGCGTCGGGATTCAGCACAGTGACGTTCACAGTGCCGCCCGCCGCGATATCGGATGCCGATATCGTGGCCGTCAGTTGAGTCGAGTTGATGAACGTTGTCGGCCGCGCCTGTCCATTCCACTGCACGATTTTCGATCCGGTTAAGCCGCCGCCATTCCCCCTCAAGGTAAACCCGGCGCTTCCCCCCCTTCCCCCAAAAAGCGAAAGA
>CAZRND010000219.1:0-9310 GCA_964601345.1 uncultured Acidobacteriota bacterium
GATGGAATTGGGTACCTGAAAATTTTCTGGAGAAAACGTCGCTGGAACGACACCGAGATTCTGCGTGTGGACGAGCCAGGCTCCGTAAGAACCCGCTTCGATGTTGAAGAAGAACCGGCGCGCCTGCTGATCGCTCGTCTGCCAGCCGTTAATGGTGACGGTCTGGTAGGGTTCGAGCACCCACTTCCGCGCCGAGCGGGCATCGGTGTGCCGGGCGTCGATGCTGTTCAGTCCGTCCACAGCCAGAGCTACGGCAACGCGATACGGGAACGGGTTGGTCAATCGAACTTCGTATTCCCTGCCTTTGAAGGCTTCAATATAAGTGGTTCCCCGGGCATAATATTCGGGGACCGGAATGCCGTTCACCAGCACCTCGATGCCGAAGTTGTTCTGTTGGGCCGCGAACAGTGGCGTGGCTAAAACGAGTAGAATCATCAGTTTGCGCATTTGTGTTACCCTCCATCCTTAAGAACGGACGAGGGTCCGGAATCTTGCATGCCAGCCTTCATCAGCCTGATCATTCCCGCGCTTAACGAAGAAGCGGCCATCGGGAAGGTCCTTTCGGAACTTCCCGCGGGGCTCTACTCGCAGGTGCTGGTCGCGGACAACGGGTCGAGCGATCGGACTGCCCAAGTTGCTGCGTCGCACGGAGCAACCGTCGTTCTTGAACCACGCCGTGGATACGGCAGTGCTTGCCTGGCGGCGATTGCGCGTCTCGACGCGCGCGCGGACGTGGTCGTCTTCATGGATGCGGATTCGAGCGACGTCCCGGCCGACGCGCTCGCGCTTGTCCGACCCATTGTCGAGGGCCGGGCCGATCTGGTGATCGGCTCCCGCGCGGCGGCGAGAGCCGAGCGCGGCGCGTTGCAGCCGCACCAACGCTTCGGCAACTGGCTCGCGACTTCCCTGCTCCATCTGCTCTACGGCGGATTCTCGTTCACCGACCTGGGTCCGTTTCGCGCGGTACGGGCTTCGACCTTGCGGGATCTCCAGATGCAGGATCGCGCCTACGGCTGGACCGTCGAGATGCAGGCCAAGGCCCTGCGCCGCAAGTTGCGCGTGGCCGAAATTCCGGTGAGCTATCGCCGGCGCATCGGGACGAGCAAGATCTCGGGCAATCTGCGGGCATCGGCCGCCGCGGGCAAGACGATTCTGGGGACGATCTTCAGGCTGGCTTGGTCCCGCGATGCAAATAAGCAATCCCGCCCGTGAAGGGCTCGAACTTCACGTCGCTGAAACCCATCTCGCGCATCCATGCGGCGAGTTCTTCGGCGGATGGAAATCGCGCGACCGATTCGGGCAAGTACGTGTACGCGGACGCATCTCCAGAAACCGCGGCGCCTACCTTGGGCAGGACGTTTTTTGAATAGAAGCGGTAGAGCGGCCCCATGAGCGGACCGGTCGGCTCGGAAAACTCGAGAATCCCTATCTGGCCACCGGAGCGCAGCACGCGGCGCATCTCCCTCAGTCCTGCCGCGTAGTCCTCGAGGTTGCGGAGGCCGAAGGCAACTGTGACCAAGTCGAATGTCGCATCGGCGAAGGGCAATCGCAGGGCATCCGCCTCCGCGAGCGGAAAAGCAAACTTCTTCGCCGCGCGCGTCAGCATCGGATGACAGAAATCGCTGCCGATCACCAGGGCTCGTCCTGCCCGCCGAAGATTCCAGGCCAAGTCCCCCGTCCCGCAACACAGATCGAGAACACGCGCGCCCGGCCGCTCAAGCACGGCGCGAAAGCGCCGCGAGACGGCGCTGCGCCAAAGACGGTCGATATTCAGCGAGAGCAGATGATTCAGGAGATCGTAGCGTGGCGCGACGCGGGCGAACATCTCGCGCACGGGGCCCGCGCCCGGAGCGGCGCCGGTCGAGCGACCGTTCATGCGAGCAGCGCTTCGAGCGCCTTCTCCAAGACGGCGGCTCGAACGCCGGGCACGATCCGGACCCGGCCGATTTGCTGCGGAAGCACGAAGTGCACCACGCCGTTGCGGGTCTTCTTGTCGGACGGCAAACGGTAGATCAGGCTCGCGGCCTTCAATCCGTCGAGCGGCGGGAGCGGACCATAGGCCATCGTCAGCGAGTGAATCCGCGCGGCCGCTGCTCCGCTGATCATGTTGAGCCGTTCGGCGATGAACGTGGCTCCGCGCATTCCCCAGGCGACGGCCTCGCCATGGAGAAAGTAGCTGTAGCGCGTCTCGGACTCGAGAGTGTGTCCGATGGTGTGACCGAAATTCAGGATGCGGCGCAGGCCGTCTTCCCGCTCGTCCTCAGAAACCACGCGCGCCTTGATCAGGAGCGATTCCCGGATGACGCGCGTCAGCGCCGCCGGGTCCTGATCCATCAGCGCGGCGCGGTTCCTCTCGAGGAAGTCGAAGAGCGGACGGCTGCGAATGATGCCGCACTTGATGACCTCGAACATCCCCGCGCGCAGCTCGCGCTCCGGCAGCGTCTTCAGGACTTCGGGATCGATGAACACCATCTTCGGATGATGGAACACCCCAACCATGTTCTTTCCGCCGCGCAGGTTCACGCCGGTCTTTCCGCCGAGACAGCTATCCACCATGGCCAGCAGCGTCGTTGGGACGTGGACGCAGGCCACGCCCCGCTGGTAGACCCCGGCCACGAATCCCGTCACGTCGCCGATGACGCCGCCGCCAAGCCCCAGAAGGAGACAGCCGCGATCGGCCTTCGCCCGAAGCAGTTCCTCGGAGATCCGCTCGACGGTGCCGAGGTTCTTGTGTTCCTCGCCGTCCGGAATCCGTATGACGCTATGCTCGAATCCTTTGAGGCCGCTGGTGAGCGCGTCGCCCCAGTGGTCCCAAACGCGGTCGTTGGTGATGATGCAAATCCGGTTGTGCTTGAGCTTGCGAAGCTCGCGTCCGACGCGGGAGATCAGCCCCGGCTGGACACGCGCGGCGTAGCTCGCGCCCTTGACGCGAACGCGGATCTGCAGAGCCTTTTTCATTTATTTCCGTTTGGCGATGGCGTCGATGGAACCGATCACGATGCGGCCGACGGTGTCGAGGCTCTCGGCAGAGAGTTTGTCCAAAGCGTCTTTTTCATTGTGCCAGTAGCCAATTCTGTTCGGACCGTAGTCGAAATCAATCAGGTCAATGGCAGGCAGTCCGATCGCCAAAAAGGGCAGGTGATCGTCCGTCATATTGTCGTTGAGCGATCCGAAGGCACTCGACAAACCCAGGTCCTTGGCTACGTCGCGCACAAGTGTGTTCAGCCAGCCGGTGGAGTTCACGTCGCGGAGTATGTTGAGGTTCTTGTCCCCGATCATGTCGATGTTGATGACTGCGGCGACCTGAGACGCTTTCCCGGTGGCCTTCAATTGCTTGGCCATCTGCTTGCTGCCGTACAAAGCGAATTCCGTATCCCACTCCTCCGGAGTGGACTCTTCGCCGTCCAGGAAGCAAATCCAGACGCTGAGCTCGTGAGGCGGCCCGGCCGCCAGCTTGTGCGCCAGAGCCAGCAGCAGTCCCGCCGACGATCCACCGTCGTTGGCGCCCACAAAACGGATGGCCGGCATCCACTTCGTGTCATAGTGCCCGGTGATCATCACTGCCCGCGAGCTCTTGCCGGCAATACGCGCGCTGATGTTGTACATCTCCTGCTTTCCCTGCGGCGTTTGGGCGGTGAAAGTGTCTACTTCGGGAGTCAGCTTGGCGGACTTCAGTGTGTTCTGAATGTAGGTCCGCATCTTGGCGTGGGCCGGCGATCCAGGCGGGCGCGGACCCAATTCCACCAGCGCTTTGGTGTGCGCATACGCGCTCTTGCCGAGTTCCCCCGTTTGCGCCCGGCTGCCCGGCGTCAGGAGCGCCAGCAAGACGAGCGCGGCGAGCCTCATGCTTTCTTTCTCTCTCTCCAGCGGGTGACCATGTAGGCCGCCCCCGCCCCCAACAGATACAGCCCCAGCATGGGGATTTCGAAGACCATCATGTTCGTGAAGTCCGTTGTGGGCGTCACAACGGCGGCGATGATTGTGATGACCAGGACGGCGTAGCGGAAATGACGCATCAGAAATCCGGGCGTAACCACGCGCAACAGCGCCAGGATCATGATCAGCACCGGGAGCTCGAAAATGATGCCCAGCCCAATGATGATCGTCGTGAACAGGTCGAGATACTCCTTCGCGGTCAGCCAGGGAGTCAGATGGTCGCCGCCCATTCCCAACAGGAACTCCAGCGCATACGGGAAGGCGATAAAGTAGCCGAACGCTCCGCCCAGAATGAACAAGCCGGAGGTGACCGTCACGAAAGGGACGGCGTATTTCTTCTCGTTCTTGTAAAGGCCGGGCGAGATGAACGCCCAAACCTGGTAGAGCACGTAGGGGCTGGCCAGGAACAAACCGGCGATCAGGCCGATTTGGATGTACATGTTGAAGGCGTCCGCCGGGTGGGTGAAGTAGAGCTTCTCGGGCATCTTCAACTTGTGCAGGACGTCGGTAACCGGCTTGGCCAGGTTGTCGAAGATCGCTTGTGAAAACCAGAAGCAGACGCCGAAGCCGCAGGCCACTCCGATCAAGGCGTTGATGATGCGGCGACGTAGTTCCTCGAGGTGCTCGAGGAACGACATCTTCACCATGCTCTCTTCTTCGTCGTCGCCGTCATCCCCCTCCCCGGAGGGAGGATCGGGAGGCAAGCCGCCGCCGCCCGCGCCGTGCGCGGGAACAGGAAGAGAACTGGTTTCTGGATCGGTCAATCCCTCGCCCGCGCCAAGAGTCCCGGTAACCTCGGGCTCCGGTGACGGCGAGGCCGGACCGTTAGGATCGCTCATCAGCCGGGAATATCGTGCTTGATTTCAGGGGCCGGCGCAGCCTGGGGGTGCGACTCCGGAGTGTGCGCGACGGAGGTCGGTGGAATTTGCGTGTGAGCGGATTCTTGGGTCTGAACATCCTGCTCGATCGTTTGCATTTCCCGTTCCAGAGAATTTCGCATCTCGGCCGAGGCCCGCCGAAACTCATTGAGGCCTTTTCCCAGAGAACGTCCTAATTCCGGCAGCTTCTTGGGCCCGAACACCAGCAGGGCCACAACGAAGATGACGATCAACTCAGAGGGACCTAAATTGAACATACGGAAATGATAGCATGGCTTTCGAAAGGGCCATGCTATACTTTTGGAATTGAAGGAGTCGAGCCCATCGATGCCTCGAACAAGCCGTACCATCCCCTACGCCTTTCTACTCATTCTTGGATGCGCCATCCTGGGCGGGCTCTACGGAGCTCCCGGACGCAACGCCGCGACGCCGGCCGACGGCGAGCTGCAGGAGAGCCTGCGCACCTTCACGCGCGTCTTCAGCGCCATTGAGGAGAACTACGCCGATCCGGTGAACACCGACAAGGCGGTCTACAAAGGCGCGATTCCCGGGATGCTCCGGACGCTCGATCCGCACTCCAATTTCTTCGATCCAAAAGCTTACGGCCTGTTCCGCGAAGATCAGCGCGGCAAGTATTACGGCGTCGGGATGACGGTGGTTCTCTACAAGGGCCGGACGATGGTCGTGACGCCCTTTGAAGGGTCGCCCGCGTATAAAGCCGGAATCCGGCCGGGCGATTTTGTCGCCAAGGTGGACGGGAAATCCACCGACGGCCTGGGCACGGCGGAAGTCGCCGACATGCTCAAAGGGCCGCGCGGCACTCAAGTGCACATCCAGATATCGCGCGAAGGAACGCCGCAACCGCTGGAGTTCTCGATCACGCGGGACGCGATCCCCAGACACAGCGTGGAGCTGGCTTTCGAAATCCAGCCGAGGATCGGCTACATCGGGCTGCCTCTCAGCTTCAGCGAGAACACCAGCCGCGAGCTCGGCGATGCGCTGAGCAAGCTCGATCAGCGCAATTTGAAAGGATTGATCCTCGACCTGCGCGAGAATCCGGGCGGCATCCTCGACGAGGGCGTGAACGTCGCCGACATGTTCCTGCACAAAGGCCAGGTGATCGTGAGCCATCGCGGACGCGCATCCACTGAGCGCTCCTACCCTGCCCGCCACGGCAACGGCGGCAACGATTTCCCGCTCGTGGTGCTGATCAATCGCAACAGCGCGAGCGCTTCGGAAATCGTCGCCGGAGCCATCCAGGATCATGATCGCGGCCTGGTGCTGGGCGAGACCAGCTTCGGCAAGGGCCTGGTGCAGAACGTTTATCCATTGAGCGATAACACCGGGCTGGCGCTGACCATCGCCAAATACTACACGCCCAGCGGGCGGCTGATCCAGCGCGACTTTAACGGGCTCTCGCTCTACGATTACTACTACACGAACCAGGAGAAGGAGCGGAACGACGCCGCGCACGACGGCAAGCAGGTGCGCAGCACCGATAGCGGACGGCTGGTTTACGGAGGCGGCGGCATCACCCCCGACGTGCGCGTGGAGCCGGTGCGTCTGACCCGGTTCCAGCAGATTCTCGACTTCCGTTACAACGCCTTCTTCAATTTCGCGCGACATTACATCGCGGTCCACCAGACCGTCTCGCGCGAATTCCAGGTGACCGACGGCGTCCTGAACGAATTCCACGATTTCCTGGACTCGGAGAAGATCCCCACTACGACCGCCGAGCTGCGCGACAACCGCGACTACATCTCGGGACGGATCAAGCAGGAGCTGTTCTCCTCGGCCTTCGGCAAGTCGGAGGGCGATCGCCTGCGGATTCAGACTGATCCGCTGGTTCTAAAGGCCGTGGACATGATGCCGCTGGCCAAGGAACTCGTCGATAACGTCCGCAAGATTCTGGCCCAAAAGACGCAGTAAAACCCCGCGTGCTATACTCGGGAGATGGGCCGCTCCCGGCGATTTTTCTTACTCGCAGTCTTCATCATCCTGAGTTGCGCCTTGATCGGCGGCCTCTACGGCGCCCAGGGTCGCGCCGCAGCAACGGCGTCGGAATTTGATGTTCAGGACAGCCTGCGCACCTTCACCCGCGTCTTCAGCGCCATTGAAGAGAACTACGCCGATCCGGTCAACATCGACAAGGCAGTTTATAACGGAGCGATTCCGGGGATGCTGCGGACGCTCGATCCGCACTCCAATTTCTTCGACGCCAAGATGTACGGCCTCCTGCGGGAAGATCAGAAGGGAAAATATTACGGCGTAGGAATGACCGTAACGCCCAGGAACGGCAAGACCATGGTGCTCGCGCCTTTCGTCGGCTCGCCGGCGTACCGGGCGGGGATCCGTCCCGGCGACATCATCGCCCAGGTGGACCATAAAGACACCGACAACCTGAGCACCACCGAAGTCGCCGAAATGCTCAAGGGACCCAAGGGCACCGAAGTGCGCATCCTCATTCTGCGCGAAGGGAGCTCCAAGCCGCTGGAGTTTGTCATTATCCGCGACACGATTCCGCGCCATAGCGTGGAGCAGGCTTTCGAGATTGCGCCGCGCATCGGCTACGTCGCCCTGACGCTGAACTTCAACGAAACCACGAGCCAGGAACTGGCCGACGCGTTGACCGCGCTCGAGCAGAAATCGCTCAAGGGCCTGGTCTTCGACTTGCGCAACAACCCCGGCGGATTGCTGAACGAGGGCATCGCCGTGGCCGATATGTTTCTGCACAAGGGCCAGGCGATCGTCAGCCATCGCGGCCGGGCGTCGTCGGAACGCAGCTACTCGGCGCGGTCCGGCAACGGCGGCAACGATTTTCCCCTGGTCGTACTGATCAATCGCTTCAGCGCCAGCGCTTCCGAGATCGTCGCCGGAGCGATTCAGGATCATGACCGGGGGCTGGTGGTTGGCGAGACGAGCTTCGGAAAGGGACTGGTCCAGACCGTTTACCCGCTGAGCGAAAACACCGGGCTGGCGCTGACCACGGCGCGTTATTACACGCCGAGCGGACGGCTCATCCAGCGCGACTTCAACGGCGTCACGCTTTACGACTACTACTACGCGGGACAAGGGAAAGAGCGCGAGAACCAGAACCACGCCGGACAGCAGGTGCGCAACACCGACAGCGGGCGCACCGTCTACGGCGGCGGCGGCATCACCCCGGACGTCCGCATCGAGACGCCCAAGATGAGCAAGTTGCAGCAGCAACTTGAGATCAAGTACGCGTTCTTCAATTTCGCCAAGCGATACCTGGCCGGCCACTCCACGATTGCCCGCGACTTCCAGGTAAACGACGCGGTGATGAACGAATTCACGACGTTCCTGACACAGGAGAAGATCCCGTTCGCGCAGGCCGACCTGCGGGAGAATCGCGACATTTTCGCGCGCCGGATCAAGCAGGAGCTGTTCATCTCCATCTTCGGCAAGACCGAGGGAGATCGCATCCAGATCCAGAGCGATCCGCTGGTGCAAAAGGCCGTGGAGCTCATGCCCAAGGCCAAGGATCTCGTCGACACGGCACACCGCGCGATGGCCCAGAGACCCAGCCGATAGACTGTTTGGGGAGTGGATTTTGGTGGACGGCGCGGGGTTCGAACCCGCGACCTCGGCGTTGCGAACGCCGCGCTCTCCCAGCTGAGCTAGCCGCCCTCCAGCAACCTATCTTACCATTTTTCCCCGCAACTTTTCGGAGCGATGCGAGTCTAAGACCGGGAAAGGAGATCGCTCCATGAAGCTCGTCTCGCGCCTTTGCCTTTTTCTCTTCCTCCCGGTGCTGCTGGCGACGGCCGCCCCGTCTCAGGATATCTGCGTGTGCCCCGGTTACAGGGGATATAAGATCCGCGCCAGCGTGGCCGCGCGCAAAATGAGAATTCAGATCTTGAAGCAGTCCCGCCAGGATCGGGTGCTCATCCGCAAGGAGATGTTGAAGAACCGAATCCACATCAAGCGCCTGCGGCGGCTCGGACCCGCTGAAGTGTAAGGCGCCTTTCGCCTAACCGAGCAGCAGCTTCGCGATGGTCTGCAACTGCATGTTCGTGGTGCCTTCGTAGATGCGGCCGATCTTGGAATCGCGCCAGAGCTTTTCCACGGGATAGTCCTTGGTGAAGCCGACGCCGCCGAAGATCTCGATGGCCATCGACGAGACCTTCTCGGCGATTTGTGAGACGAAATACTTGGTCATGGCCGCTTCCTTGAAGAAGGGCTGCTTCGCGTCCTTGAGGCGCGCGGCGTTGTAGGTAAGCAGGCGCGCGGCCTCGATGTCGGTGGCCATCCGGGCCAAATCGAACTGCACGCCCTGGAACTCGGCAATCGCCTTGCCGAATTGCTTCCTCTCCTTGGCATAGGCGATGGCATAGTCGAACGCGGCGCGAGCGAGGCCCGTCATCTGCGCGCCGATGCCGATCCGCCCTTCGTTCAAAGTCTCGATCGCGATCTTGTAACCCTTGCCGATTTCCCCCATTACGTTTTCGCGCGGCACGGCGCAATCTTCGAAG
>CAZRND010000220.1:0-9228 GCA_964601345.1 uncultured Acidobacteriota bacterium
ATCATGCGCGTCTTCATTCTGAAGGAAGGCAAGGAGTACAACCAGGGCGTCGGATATCTCGACGATGGAACCATGGTGGTGGTGGACAATGCCCGCAAAACCATCGGCAAGACCATCGACGTCACCGTCACCAGCGTGCTCCAGACCACCGCCGGCAAGATGATCTTCGGCAAGTTCGACGAGCGCATGCAGCAGCGGACTGCCGCCGAGGCGGCCGAGGCCCCGGCTGAAAAACCGAAACGGGAGCAGATCGCAGCCGGCGGATGAAAGAGCCCGCAGATTTTCGCGGAAAAGTCGCGGTCCTGATCCCCGCCGCCGGGATGTCCACGCGCATGGGATCGGCGTCCCGCAAGCCCTTCCTGCTGCTCGATGGCGTCCCCATCCTGATTCTCACGCTCCGGAAATTCGCCGCCATCCCGGCGGTGAAGAGCATCTTCGTCGCCCTGCGTCCCGAGGACTTTCCCGCTTTCCGTCCGTTTCTCGCCAAGGAAAAGTTTTCGCAACCGGTCGAACTGGTGGAGGGCGGCAAGAATCGCCAGCAGTCGGTGGAGAACTGCCTTCGCCAAGTACCCGCCGATACGGACCTTGTAGCAGTGCACGACGCGGTACGCCCGTTCGTCGAACGCAGCTCGATCCTGCGCATTCTCGACGAAGCGGGGCGCTCGGGCGCCGCGATACTCGGACTGCCTCCGGTCGACACTGTCAAGCAAGTGGAGCGGACGCAAATCCGCGCGACGATTCCGCGCGATCTCGTCGTTTTGGCGCAAACGCCGCAAGTCTTTCGCCTCAGCGTGCTGCAACAGGCTTACGCCAAGGCCGCCGAAGTAGGATTCGTCGGCACGGACGAGGCCAGCCTGGTCGAACATCTCGGCGCCCCCATCAGCGTGGTGCTCGGCTCGGACCGCAACATCAAGATCACCAAGCCGAGCGATCTCGATCTCGCCCGTCTCTTCCAGGCGGAAGAAAAGGCGCAGGCCGGGGCATGATCCGCGCCGGCATCGGCTACGACAGCCACCGACTGGTGGAAGGCCGCCCGCTCATCATCGGACTGGTGCACATTCCTCACGATCGCGGATGTTCCGGACACAGCGACGGCGACGTGCTCGCGCACGCCCTCACCGACGCGCTGCTCGGCGCGGCGGGACTCGGCGACATCGGCCGTCATTTCCCCGATACCGATCCGCAATTCAAGGGCGCGAACAGCCGCCTGTTTCTCGAACGCGCAGTCGCCCTGCTCAAGGAAAAAGGCTGGCAGCCTTCGTCGGTGGACGCCGTGGTGATTCTCGAGCGTCCTAAAATCGCGCCGCACGCCGACGCGATGCGCACGGCGCTCGCCGCCGCGCTCGGTCTGCCGGTCGATTGTGTCAATCTGAAGGCGAAGACCGCGGAAGGATTGGGCGAAATCGGCCAGGGACTGGCCGCCGCCGCTCACGCGATCGCGGTGATCACGCGCTAAAGCTTTTGCTGGCCCTTAGGCCCGCCGTTGGTGTCGGTGGGCCGCAACGGCGCCGGCTGCACCGGCACGCGCAGCATGAGTCGCGAGCCGCGACCCGGCGTCGATTCCACCGTCAGCTCCGCGCCCATCTGCTTGGCTCGCCGCTTGATGCTCACCGGGCCGATGCGCAGTTGATCCATCTCATCCAGGTTGAAGCGACCGGTGAACTTGAAGCCCGCGCCGTCGTCGTCGATGGTCAGGACGAAGTGGTCGGAGCTTTCCTCAAGGGAGACGATTACGTGTTGGGCATGGGCGTGTTTCCGCGCGTTGTTGATGGCTTCGCGCAGAATTTGAAAAGTCTGGCGGCTGGTCTTGCGCGGCGCTTCGAGCCGGTGCGGACCGGCCAGCAAGTGCACGGTCAGGTTACCGGCCTTCTGCGCGCTCTCCACCACGTGACGGAGCACGCTGGCCAGGGTGGCGTTTTCCAGGTCCACGGGGCGCATCTCGAGAATCAGGTCGCGCAACTCCCGCCCCTGTTCGCGGGCCAGTTCCTGAAGTTTTTCCAGTTCTTTGACGGCGCGCTCCTGATCCGTGCTCATGATCTGCCGGATGAACTGCAAGTGGACGTCGAAGCTGAAGAACGTTTGCAGAGGGCCGTCGTGGAAATCCTGAGCGATGCGGTCCCGCTCCTCTTCGATGGCGCGTTGGTGCACGCGGCGCAGCAGGAAGACGCGCTCCGCGAGCGAGAAGAGCAGGTCCACCAGGCGATGAAGCAACGAGTTGCCCGACGCCCCCGGATCTTTGGACGCATCCACCGCCAGCAGGCGAGCGCAGGAGCCTCGCACCGAGCTCCCCACGCTCAGCACCTTGCCGGCCTTCAATCGCTCCGCCAGCGGATTGGCGCGAGGCAGGCGGTGGAGATGGACGGCGTCTTCAAAATCGATCCATTGCGCGCGCTCCGCCGGGGTCAACTCCGCGAGCGCCGAGCCCGGACTCCAACGGTAGAGTTGCTCGTCCTGCCCGTCGTAATAGAAGAGCAGAAGCGAGCGCGCCCCGAGAATCTTCTGCACCTGCTCCAAGGTCTCGATGAGCACCTGGGCGACATCCTGCCCGACACGCAGAGCGGAGAGGGTCTCGAGAAGGCGGTCGAGGAGCCCGAGACGCGGTCGTCTCCTGGTCATTTCTGCATTCTACTCGACTATCTCTGCTGGAAACCGCGCGGCGCGACGGTCGGCAGGGCGATGGGCTCTTCGGCGGGCGCGGACCACGCCGCGTTGAGAGGCGTGATCGCCACGAGGCCCCCAGCCGTCTCGATGCGAGTGTGCGAAACCGCTTCGGGCGAGAGCAGATAGACGACGGCGATCTCGTCGCAACAGGCGAACTTCGGGCAGCGCACGCAATCCTTCCAGGCTTTGAGCGGCAGCGAGCCGCGATCGACCACAGCGAATCCGCACTTTTCGAAGAAGCCGACCACGTAGGTAAAAGCGAAGACGATGTCGAGCTGGTAGCCGCGAGCCTCGTCGAGCAGAGCCGCGACAATCTTCCGTCCAATGCCGCCCGACTTGCTGTGCTCGACCACGGCGAGCGAGCGGACTTCGGCCGTCTGCGGCGTATAGAAGTGCAGCGCGCCGCATCCGACGAGCCGCTCGTCTTCGTAAGCGACCGTGAAGTCGCGCACGTTTTCGCACAGCTCGAACTCGGTACGCGGCAGCATGATGCCGCGCGCCGCGTAATCGTTGATGAGCGCCAGCATCGCCGCGACGTCGCGCGGCACGGCCTTGCGAATCTTTACCATGTCAGTTCCTCACCACCGTACCGCAAGCTTCGTTCGCCAGCAAGCTATGTAAGATCCGCGGACGCAGTCCGCTCGCGATCTCGACCGCGGGAATCCCGCGAGCTACGGCTTGCTTGGCCGCCCGGAGCTTGGCGACCATGCCGCCGCTAGCCACGCCGGTGGAAATGAGCGTTTCAGCGGCGCTCGGAGAAAGTTGTCTGAGTACTTCTCCTGACGCCCCGCGAACTCCTTCCACGTCGCTCAGGAAGATCAGGCGATCGGCCAGCCACGCCGCCGCGCACGCCACGGCCACTTCATCGGCGTTGACGTTGAGGATTTGCCCGCCGTGTCCGGCCGCCAGCGAGGCCATCACCGGCACGAAGCCCTGTGCGGTGAGCGTGTCGAACAACTGCGGATTCACGCGCAGCGATTTCCCGACCAGGCCCAGCCCCGAGTCGGCGCGATCGGCGTGGATGCATCCGCCGTCGACGCCCGTGATTCCCACGGCGCGCACGCCGGCGAGCGCGAAGCTCGCCAGGAACAGGTGATTCACCGTCCCGGCCATGACTTTGATGGCGGCATCCAAAGTCTCTGGTGTCGTGACGCGGCGTCCTTCGATAAAAGTGGCCTCGATCCCGGCGCTCTTCATGAATCCGGTGACCTGGGCGCCGCCGCCGTGCACCAGCATGAGGCGATATCCGTCGCGCACGAGCGACCCGACCTGCAGGGCCAACAGGGCGCGCGAGTCGCCGTCCTGCAAGAGTGTCCCGCCGATCTTGATGACCAACTTCACAGCAACCCTCGCGTCTCATCGAACCCGAGCATCAGGTTCATATTCTGCAGCGCCTGCCCGGCCGCGCCCTTCACCAGGTTATCGATGGCCGAGACCAGCACCGCCCGCCGACCGCCCGCCTCCACGGTGAAATGGATATCGCAATAGTTGGTGCGCTGCACGGCGTGCAGGTCCGGCGCTTTCTCCGGCAGCCGGACGAAGCCTCCCTCGGGATAGCTCTTGCGGTAGACGGACGCGAGCTTGTCGCGTCCCACCGGCTTGGCGAATTTCACGTAGATGGTGGAGAGGATTCCCCGGTGCACCGGCAGCAAATGCGCGGTAAAACAGAAATCCTTCAGCGGCACGCCGAGGGCCTGTACCATTTCAGGCACGTGCCGGTGTTCCAGGATCCCATAAGCGCGAAAGTTTTCCTGCACCGCGCCAAAATGCGTGCCGGGCGCCGGCTTGTGCCCCGCCCCGCTGACGCCCGACTTGGCGTCGCAGATGATCCCTGCGGAGACATCGATGAGTCCCTGGCGCAGCAACGGAAGCAGGGCCAGAATGATCGAGGTCGGATAGCAGCCGGGATTCGCCACCAGCTTCGCGCCTCGCATCGCCGCCTTCTGTCCCTTCGACATCGTTTCGGGCATCCCGTAGACGGCTTTCGGCAACAGGTCCGGCGAGGTGTGGTGCAACGCGTACCAGCGGTCGTAGCCGGCCGCGTCCTTCAGCCGGAACGCGCCGCTCAAGTCCACGACGCGCGCGCCGGCGGCGAGCGCGGCCGGCACGGCTTCCAGCGACGCCTCATGCGGCGTCGCGAGGAAGAGCAGATCGAGACGATGGCGCTTCGCCGCCGCGCCGGCATCCTCGTCGCGGTCCGGCAGGAAGACGCCCACACCCTTGTGCCGGCTGAGCAGGGCCAATAATTCGCGTCCGCTATACCCGGAAACACCCATCACACCCACCCGAGGGACCTGTGAATAATTATGCATCGCTATGTATATTTATACTACATCGGGTTGGCGCGCCGGGTCAAGCGCCGGCGCGTTTTGACTTTTGGTTCACATTTCTTTAACATAGATGTCAAGAGGATGGTGACTGCCGGTTTTTCCGCCAGGGCCAATCTCAAACCAAGCGGGGGTAGGGGCATGTCGTATTACGCGTATTGCGTCGCGCACGTCTCGCAGAGCGAACCTTGGGACGTTTTTCCGGGGGTGGAAGACCGTCCTGTTTTCGCCGTACGGGATCAGAAAATCGCCATTCTCGTCAGCCGCCTCGAGAAGCTGCGCATGAACGATCCCCGAAGCGTGGTGCAACACGGCCAGGTGATCCACCGGGCCTTCGAGCGGCACACCGTTCTGCCCTTCCGCTATGGAACCGTGTTCGCGACCGAGGAACAGGTCGGGAGCCTGTTGCGCAAGAACCGCGATTCGTTCATCGAAGCGATCCGGCAACTGCGCGGCAAAGCCGAAATGCATTTGAAGCTGCAGTTCCGCGCGCCGGCTCCGGCCCTGTCCATGGCCGCCGCCGCAGGATCGCGCAAGGGACCCGCGCGCCTGATGGTTTCCGGCGGCGGATACATCGTGCCGGGGACGCAGCCGGCCGATGGCGAAAATCACGAGAGCCCCGCGCATCGCGTGGCCCAGTATCTCAAAGAAACGTTGCGCCCGCGGCAGGAGCAAATGGCCATCCGCACCGCAGCCGACGGCGTCGTGCACATGGAACTCCGCTATCTGGTCGACGAACATCAGGTTCCGATCCTGCAGAAGAATTCCCTGCCCGGGTTTCAGAGCCTGGAGGATTTCCAAATGCAGGTGACCGGGCCCTGGCCTCCCTACCACTTCCTGCCGCTGGCTGCGAAGCTTCCGGCCCGCGGCGAACGAATCGCCGAGCGGCCTGGTCGCGTGCCGCTGCGGGCTCGAGCCGTCCGCGTCTGAATTCCGCGCAAGTGTAAAGTTTTGTGACCCTTGGCCGCGCAATGTTATACTCCGCTGCGTACCGGTCGAGTATTAAGGAATGGCAAAGACGGCAAAGCGGAACACTATCATTCTGATCGTCGCTGGCGTCGGCCTTTGCGTCTTCATGATCTGGGGCGGATTGAAGATTCCGGCCCTTCAAAACGTGGAAGTGCCGGCCCAGATGCCCGGCCTTCTCGGCGGCCAGGAAACCAGCGTCCATCAAGTCCGTCCTTTCTTTGAACTGATCAAGCTCATCTCCGCCGCGGCGCTGGCCACCATCGTCACCAGCCTCAACCGCCGTTATCACGGCGACAAGCCGTTGGCCCGGTCCCTCGAGCAGGCGCAGATTCTGCTCTGCGTGGCCGGCTGCCTCATGATGATCATCATTCAAGGTTCGGTGGCCCGCGCACTCGGGATCGCCGGAGCGGCCAGCATCATTCGATTCCGCACTCCGGTCGACGATCCCAAGGACACGGTCATCCTGTTCATGCTGCTCTCGCTCGGCCTGACCTGCGGACTGGGCAACCTGCCGGTGGCCGGTCTGGGCACGATTTTCCTCTGCGCCTTTCTTTACATCCTCGACAAGGTGGTGGCGACTCTGCCGCGCGCGATCATGCTGCACATCACGGCTTCCGGGGACGAGCTGCCTTCCGCGCACATCCACGGCATTCTGCACAACCACGACATCAAGGCCGAGGCCCGGGAAATCTCCCCCACCTCGGTGAAGTACTTTGCCACCGTGCCTTCGCGGGTGCTCCTCGAGGACGTCAGCACCGAACTGATGAACAGCGGGAACGCTGGACTCAAGTCGGTCGTGTGGGAAGCTCCCAAAAAAGGCAAGAGGGCGGACGATTAATGCCTTCGCCGGCGGACGGAGGACAGATCGATCATTCGCCCTCGAAAGAGGACCTGGTGATTCTCGCGCCCATCGAGCGGCGCGACACTTTGCTGCACGTCATCCGCTCCGCGCGCCGCCGCCTGGTGCTCTCGCTGTTCCGGTGCGACGACTCCAAAGTCCTCGATGAGCTGGCCGAAGCCCTTGAGCGGAACGTCCAAGTCGAGGCGCTCATCACGCAGAAAGCCAAGGGCTGGGAAAAACGCCTGAAGGATCTGCGGATTTTTCTCGAGAACCTGGGCGCCGTGGTCCACAACTACGAAGGCGCCGGCGCCAAGTATCACGCCAAGTACCTGGTGGTGGACGACGGCCCGGCCGTCGTCGCTTCGCTGAACTTCACCCACAAATGCTTTCGCGATACCTGCGATTTCCTGCTGGTGACGCACGATTCGCAGATGGTCTCGAGCCTGCGACGGCTCTTCGAAGCCGATTGCAAGGCGCCGGACTCGGCTTTTCCACGCAATCTGAGCAACCGCCTGATCGTCGGACCCGACCAGGCCCGCACCCGCATCTCCGGCCTGTTGCAACAGGCGCGCCGGAGCATCCGGATCATCGACCACCGCATCATCGATCCGCAAATGGTGAGCCTGCTGAAGGACAAGAAAGCCGACGGCGTGACGGTGGAAGTGCTGGGCCGCGGCGAGATCCCCGGCCTGCGCTCGCACGGCAAGATGCTCCTGGTCGACGACTCCACCGCGTTGCTGGGGAGCATTTCGCTCTCGCCTCCGAGTCTGAACAACCGGCGGGAGGTGGCGGCGGTGGTTCAGGACCCGGTCTGTGTCGGACGCCTTCGGGAATTCTTCGAGACGCAGTACAAGAACCGGCTCGCGCCCTCCAGCGCCTTCGACGATGACGACGATGACGACGATGACGAAGATTCCTAGATGCGGAGCCGCTGGTTGTATGATGAGGATTGCCAAGAAATCGCATATTTTCATAAACTGCGGTGTTAGCACGTTTTGACGAGGAGTTCTGCATGAGAGTACGCACTTTTCTGGTTGCCCTGCTGCTCATCCTTTTTGCGCAGCCGGCCTTCTGTCTGGACGAAGGCGAAGAGGGAAGCGACCAGGCTGGCAAGAAGGCCGCCTCCACCTCCAAGAAGCAAGGCTCGGAACAGGGACCGAGCGTCCTGGACGACGACGCAAAACCCAAAAAAGAAGCGCCGCCTCCCGGGTTTCATATCAATTTCCGGAAGCGTCCCGAAATTACCTTCGGCAACATGTTCCGGATGGATTTCCGGCTCAAGTTCCAGTTCGACATCCGCGGCTACGACCCGGATCAGAGCGACAAGAACGGTTGCGACATCTTCGGAAGATCTCCCGGATGTCCCTATAACCTGCATCGCGCCCGCGCCGAATCGAAGGGCACGATCTTCAAGTACTTCGATTTCGCCGTGGAGCGCGAGTTCAAGGACACCTCGCGCGACCTGCTGGTCGCCAACTCTCTCGACGACATCGAGGACGAAGAGATCAGCAATCCTTGGCGCGACGTCTGGGTGGATTTCACCTATTTCAAGCACGCCAATTTCCAGGCCGGAAAGTTCAAGCTGCCCTTCGGCCAGGATCAAATGTCCAGCGACACGGACCACGAGTTCATCTATCGTTCCCGGATCGGCGACCTGCTTTCCCCCGGCCGCGACATCGGGATGATGCTCCACGGTCCGCTGTCGAAGGGCCTAGCGTATTCCTTCGGGCTCTTTGAGCACGACGGCAAGAACTCCAACCTGTCCGGCTCTTTGGCCACGACCCTGACGAATACCTCGACCGGACAGCGCACCTTCGCCGGACGCTTCGTCGAAACGCCCTCTGAATTGTTCTCCATGCCCTCGATCTTCCGGAATCTGACGGCGGCATTCGACTTCACGCAAGGCGAGATCCCGGCGGGCATCCACGCTCTGCGCGGCCGCACTACGTCGCAAGCCACGTTCTTCACGCACGGCTTCGCGCACGGGCAGAGGCTCCGCCTGGGAGTCGATGCCACGTGGGAGCCGGGCCCGTTTTCGGTGAAGAGTGAATACATCCATGTTTCAGAAGAGCGCAAGGGCCAGAGCCTGCTCGGCGCCGACCTGCCGAACCTGGTCGAACAGGGTTGGTTCCTCAGCGGAAGCTGGTTAGTGACGGGCGAAGACAAGTTCAACCTGAAACCGAAACGCCCCTTCAAGAAGCGCCTGATCAGCAAGGGCCTGGGGGCGATCGAAATGGCCGTGCGCTACGACCAGATCGGTTACAGCAGCCCCGATGCCACCGGAAACTTCTCGCGAAGCATCCGCGCCAACAATGTGTATCCGATCAGCGATAAAGTTTGGACGTTCGGAGTGAACTGGTACGTCAACCGATGGGTCAAGATTCAGGGCAACTGGATCCGGGAAACGATCGACGACACTTTCCGAGCGCC
>CAZRND010000221.1:0-9224 GCA_964601345.1 uncultured Acidobacteriota bacterium
GGACCTCGCGGCGCGTTCGGTGGAAGAGGATCTCGACGCAGCCGTCAGCGAGCTGCCTACCAGGACGGCCCTCGAGTTCGTGGCGGACGAGTAAAACGCCGTCTTCGAGCCGCTCGAGATCGAGAACGGCTCGCCCGACATGTTGCTGTTCAGGCCTTGCAGGCTCCATCCGCCGAGCAGCGCGTTCACCGCCTTCGGCGCGTTGCCCATCCATTTCTTGCCTTTTCCGAAGGGCAGCTCGTAGATCCAGGTCAACTGGATCACGTGCCGCTGATCGAAATCGGCGCGCGCCCGCTCGTTACGAAGGTTCGTGCTGTCAATCGCCGCGATGGAGGTCGGCGTGAACGTCGTGACGATGGGATCGGCCGACTGATCGTCAATCACCTTCGACAGCGTATACGCGAAGTTGAACAGCAAGCCGTTGGCGAATCGCTTGCGCAGCGTGGTCTGCAGGCTGTGGTAGACCGAA
Source organism: uncultured Acidobacteriota bacterium (assembly GCA_964601345.1). Classification (GTDB taxonomy): domain Bacteria; phylum Acidobacteriota; class Terriglobia; order JAJPHL01; family JAJPHL01; genus CAZRND01. Next base: position 470 of record CAZRND010000221.1, read on the forward strand.
TCCGCCGAGTTCGAGAGGAACATCACGCTGCCGAACTGCTGGTTGGGACGGAGATGCGCGTTCAACGTGGTCTGCTCGATGCGTCCGGCAAAGTTGCCGGCGGCGTTCTGGTTCAGATCGGTGATGGTGGTCGAGGAGTTGACGAAAGCGCTGGTGAGGACACCGCTCGTCACCAGCGGGATGCTCTGGCCCGCAACGCCCGCCGGACATCCCGTGCCGTCCGGACGGCAGCCGAGCTTGGCGTTGTTTTGCATCGTCAAGAACTGCGACAGAATCGGCGCCGCGCTGATCTGGTTGGCGTCGAGCTGGCTGTAGAGCCGCTGGCCGCGGTTGGCAACGTAGGCGACTTGCAGGACCATGTCGCCGGGGAGCTGGCGCTGGATGGAGAGATTCCACTGCAGCACGGTGGCCTGCTTCAAATTCGAATCGATCACCACCGAGTTCGGGGCCGAGCCCAGCAACTGCGCCGGCGGTGAGAGAAAACTCGACGGCTTCACGCCCGCGGGCGGCGGGATCGTGGACGGGAATCCCTGCGCCAGCCGGACATTGGGAACCGACGCGCAGCCCGGCGTGGTGGAGGCATACGTGGTCGCCGTGCAGGTGTAGGCCAGGCCCGGCTGCGAATTCGCCGCCGCAGCCGCCATGTACGTGGAGATAGGATCGAAGGCGATTCCCCATCCGGCGCGAATCACAGTCTTGTTTCCGAACGGGCTCCAGCTCACGCCCAGCCGCGGCGCGAAGGCATTCAGGTTCCCGCGCTTCCACCAGCTATCGGATCGGACAAACGTTACGGGACCCTGGGATCCGTTCATGGGCTTGTCCGGAACGTAGATCGGCTGGCTCGACTCCGTAGGAGGCCGGTTGATCTCCCAGCGGACTCCGTAGACGACGCGCAGATTCGAGCGGGCGCGCCATTCATCCTGTCCGTAGAAATTGAATTGCTTCAAGCGCTCGCCCGTATCCCACACCGAATAGTAATCGCCCGACTTCGAGCCGACGAAACTGTCGGTGTTCAGATTGCCGAGGAAAGCGGCGCGCAGGTTCGCGGGAATGCCCAGCAGATCGTTGATAGCCGAGAGCAGGCGCGTGTTGTCGGTGGAATTGATTCCGGCCGCGGTGGAAGTAGAGACGGCGGGCAAACCAAACGCCGCGCCCGGAGGATTGAGCGAAGCGCTGAGTGAAACCGAGGGCACCAGGCTCTGGCTGGCGGCGGTCCCACCCTGGTTGTTCTGCTGGTAGAAACGGACGTTGCCGCCGAACTTCAGCACGTGAGAGCCGCGCACCACCGAGAAGTTGTCGATGAGCTGCGGCGTGTTCAGCCAGCGGATGGTGTGCGGCTGGTTGACGTAGGCCACGTCCACGTTGTTGAACGTGTAAGCCGGCAAGCTGGCGCCGTTGGGATTCGAATCGATGTACGTGAAATAGAACTTGAAGCGCGCGTAGCCGAGCGTCAGATCGTTGACCATCGTGGGGCTGATCACGCTGCGCCACGAGAGAGCGAGGTTCATCGCCGGCCGGTAAACCTCGCCGCGCGGCGGGAAGCCGGGGTAGATCGAGGGACGGCTGTTGAGCGGATCGCCCTTGAGCTGGTCCTCTTCGGCCCACAGCGCGCGGAAGTAGAGGTTGTTCGCGGAATTCAGCACGTGGTCCACGCGCACCAGGTTCCGCGGCCCGCGAACCTGATACGGCGTGTTCCATAAGTATCCGGCCACGTTCAGGCCGTCGCCGCCGCTAAAATTGTTCGGCGCGGGATAGCTGCCGAGCAGCTTCAACACGTCCTTGTCGCCGCCGATCTTCAGCGGATCGTTCCCGAAAATGTTGTACGACGCCACGCAGTTCGTGTCCCCGGCGCCGGCGCAATTGCGAACGCCCGCGGCGAACGATCCGTCCGGATTCACCAGCAGCGGCGAGTTGGCGGTGATCTTCTGTCCATTGATCACCAGCGGATTCGAGGGATTCGCCACAAAGTAGCGATAGACTCCCGCGAGCGCCTGCGGCGTATAGACGTTAGGGATGCGCCCGAAGGCCTTGTCGATCGCCAGGGCCAGGTTCACCTTCTGTCCCTGCCAGGAGCCGTAGAAAAATGTCTTATTCTTGCGGATCGGACCGCTGACATCGAACCCGTACTGGTTCGACTTGATGTTCGTCCGCGGATTGCCTTGTGCGTTGGCGTAAAACTCGTTGGCGTTCAGCACGCTGTTGCGGAAATGCTCGATCCCCTGCACGTGAAACGCGTTCCCGCCCGAGCGCGTGGCGATGGCCACGTTGAGTCCGGAGTTCTTGCCTTCCTCGGGCGTGGGATTGCTGGTGGTGACCTTGAACTCCTCGACGTTGTCGGGATTGATGCGGAAGACATTGTTGACGGGCACGGGATTGGAAGCTTCGTTGGCCTCGATCCCGTCAATCGTCACGTTTCCGGCCATGGATCGGGTCCCGTTGACGGTAATGGTGGTGCCCTGGCGTTGCATGACGCCCGGCTCGAGCACGATGAGGTTCAGCGGATTCCGCCCATTCAGTGGAAGCGACGCTACAGCCTGGCGTTCGACCACGTTGCCGAGCGTGGCGCTGGCCACGTTAATCGGAGAGGCCGTGCCCTCCACCGACACTACCTCTTTGGTATCGCCGACCTGGAGCGTCACATTCTCAATCACCGGCGTGCCCACGGAGAGCGTGATTCCGGAGCGCTGGAACGTCTTGAAGCCCGACATTTCCACCGTGAGCGTATACGCGCCCGGCTGCACCGATGGGAACGAAAACAATCCCGCCTGATTGCTGGTTTGCGCCAAGGGCACACCCGTGGCATCGTTGGCCGCCGTAACTCTGGCCCCGGCGACAACGGCGCCCGACGAGTCGTACACCGTGCCGGAAAGCGACGTGGTGGATGTTTGCGAGAAGGATAGTGCTGAGAGGAGAAGAACCACGGCCGGCAACTTAGACATGACCCGACCTCCTTAAAGTTGGCGGCAGTATAGCACGCGGGGCAGACGGGCGAATGGTAATCGCCATGACTTTCAGCTATGACAATTTCAACTAGAGGTTATTACTTGATCCCATCTACCCTGCTTAGAGCCGTCCTTCCGCCGCCAGCACTGCTTTGATCCCGCGCTCGATTAACAACGCCCGCGAGATGCCCAGGTTTCGCGCGAGCACATCGGATCGGGCCAGCAAATCCTGCTCCAGGCTCACTGAAATCACCTTGACGCCGCGGCCCCGGCGCGGACGGCCTGGCTGACGCCGCACTCTCCGCCACCAAGCGCGCTCCTCGGCCGTAAGCGGCCTCGACTTGGCGGCGACCATCTCCCGGTCAAACTCCGCTGTCTGCGCGCGCAACTCCGCGGCCGTCATCCTCTCGTACTTTGAAACGACGCTCTTTTTGGCCATCAGCCCTTCCTTCTTCGATGGACTTACTTGATCCCATCTACCAAATAGAGATCAGACAGGACGCGCACGAAGGAGTAAGCGTAGGCCCGGCCGTCGCGGGTCATCGCGGCGTCTCCAACCGAAAGAACGCCGGTGAGGTCGGGGGGCGTCAGCTCCTTCCAGAGCTTTCGCTCCCCGGTGGCCAGATTCACGCGAAGAATTTGCATCGGCAGCCGGCCGTGGCGGACGTAGAGGAACTGGCTGTCGTCGCTCCATTGCATCGGCAAGTCGCCTGGCTGCGTGCCGCGCACCGATTGGGGATTGCCTCCGCCCGCCGGATAGATTTGGATCGAGCCTTCGGACTGTTGCACGGCAATCCGCGCGCCGTCCGGCGAAATCACGCCGAGAATATCCGTGCCCTCGGGAGTCACTGCCTTCGGCGATCCACCGGCCATATCCTGGACGTAGTGCCGCAAGCCGTGGCCCGGCTCGCTTCCGGTGAAGAGAACCTTTTTGCCATCCGGAAACCACCTGCCCCGCTGATGATGAATATTGTCGTTGGTCAATTGACGCGGCTCGCCGGGCCCGGTCGGCAAGAGAGTGAGCTGCGCCTTTTGCGGGATCGCCATGACCCAACTCCCATCGGGTGATAGGGCGGAAGCAAATCCCTTGTCGCGGCCGATCACCACCGCCGGGGATCCATCCGTGGGGCGGAGATAGACGGCCCAATCCGTTCCGCTGGCGCTCCCGCCTTCCACCATCAACAGCGTCTTGCCATCCGGCGAAAGATCTTCTGCGAACGAGCCGTCGTGCCAGGACAAGTCCGCTTCCTTGGCATCTCCGGGCGGCTTGGCCCTCAGCATGACGCGGCTATTCACCGATTCCAGAAGCACACGGCCGCTTTGCGAAATATCGTGGATCCACACCAGGTATGGGTAGGTCATGAGACGGCGCTCGGCGCCGGATAGAGTCACCGCTTGCAACAAACCTGCCAAGCTCTCCGACATAGCGGTGAACCAGACTTCATCTCCCTTTGTTGTCCACGCCAGGCCAATCACGCAAGGATAAGTCTGGCTCAGCGTCCGCTTCTTCCCGGAGCGGTCTACGACCGCCACCGTGCCCGTACAATCGTCGCGCAGCCCATGATCTTCGAAAGCCACGAGTTCGCCCGACGGCGACACGCGCGGGTTGCCGATCCATCCGCTGGATTCATACAGGACCGTCCCAGCCGGATATTCCAGTTGAAATTTGCCGTGGCCGGAGCGAACTATGGCCGTCTTCGCTCCGTCGGGTGAGAAACTTGCCTGCCGGACATCGCGAAGAATCTCGCGGGGCGCCCCGCCGCCCAGCGCGACTTGAGAGATACGACGCTCCTGATCGAGCGGGACCACGTATTTCGGCACCGGGCTCGAGGAGAGCAGCATTTCTCCCGTTGATGAAACCGAAGCCAGCCCGCCGTTCAGACCCAGCGCTCGCCACTCCGGACTCTCGGGACGCGTGGAATAGACCTGCAGCGAACCTCCTTCCCAGGCGGCGCTATAAATGACCGATTGCCCGTCAGGACTGAATCGCGCCGTATCAATGGCGCCTCTGCGAAAGGTGATCTGGCGATAGGCAGGCAGTGTCGCGGAGACGCCGCGATGCCCCAGCCAGTAAGCCGCCGCAATCGCAATCAGAACAATGGCGGACGCCGCAATCCAAACAAGCGGCCGCGCCTGACTCGTTTGCGCAGCCGCTACGGCGTTGATCGTCGCCGTCGTGGATCCGCTGGCGGACTCCAGCGCGAATCCCAAGTCGCTTGGTGACTGAAAACGCTGTTCCGGAGATTTTTCCAGGCAGCGGCGGACGATCCGTTCGAGATTCGAATCCGCGAGCGGCGGCGGGTCTTCCTTTAGAATCGCGTTGAGGGTTTCAATCACCGATTCGTGATGGAACGCGCGCTGCCCGCCGATCATCTCGTAGAGAACGGCGCCGAAACTGAAAATGTCTGAGCGATGATCGGCAGGCTTCCCGCGGGCCTGCTCCGGCGACATGTATCCGGCCGTGCCAAGCGCGACGCCCGGCGTAGTGCCCGCTGAACGGGTGAGGGACGACGCCTCGTCCTCGGTGACTTTGGCTAAACCGAAATCCAGAATCTTGACGCGGCCATCGGTCGTGACAAACAAATTCTCGGGCTTCAGATCGCGATGCGTCACTCCCTTGGCGTGGGCGGCGGCGAGTCCCGCGGCGACTTGACGCGCGTAGTCCATCGCCTTGCGGTGCGGAACCGGCAATTCCTCTCGCAGTGTCGCCCCTTCCAGCAATTCCGTCACGAGATACGGCGATCCCTCGTGCGTGCCGACGTCGTAGACCGCCAGAATGTTGGGATGGTTCAGCATTCCGGTCGTGCGCGCTTCGAGTTCGAAGCGCCGCAAGCGATCGGCATCCGCGGCAAACGAAGCCGGCAGGACCTTCACGGCAACTTCGCGGCCCAGGCGCGTATCGCGCGCGCGATACACTTCGCCCATTCCGCCCGCGCCGAGCGCCGCGATCACCTCGTAAGGTCCCAGCCGTGTTCCTGCCGAAAGGGCCATGTCACAAACTCCTGCGGATGGCGTCCCGCAATTCGGCGAGCGTCGGCGCGGCCGTACCGACGTGCGCCACCACAATACCCGCGGCGCAGTTGGCAAGCTGGGCAGCGGCCGGAAGCGGAGCTCCGGCCGCGGCGGCGAGCGCCGTGGTGGCGATCACCGTGTCGCCGGCGCCGGTGACGTCGTAGACTTCGCGCGCTAGCGTCTCGATGCGGTGCAGGCCGCCGCTTCGCTCGACCAGCGCCATGCCCTGGTCGCCGAGCGTGATCAGCACCGCCTCGCCTTCCGTCATCTCCAGGATTCGCCGTCCGGCCTGCCGCAGCGAGACCGAATCGTCGATCGCGAAGCCCGAAATCTGTTCGGCTTCTTTGCGGTTCGGCGTGATGACCGTCACCGGCTTGTAGTGCGCGGCGTGGCGCGGGCGCGGATCGAGGAAGACGGGAACGCCCGTGCGGCGCAACCGCGGTAGCACAAGCCCGAGAAACTCCGGTGTCACGACGCCTTTGTCGTAATCGGAGATGATTACCGCTGCGAAGCGTCCGGCGAGCAGCATCTCCGCCAGCTTCTCGATCACGCGCACGGGCGCCGGATCGGTGTGTTCCTGATCTGCGCGCGCCACCTGGTGCTTGCGCGCCGTCTCGATGATGCGCACTTTGCGCGTCGTGGGACGATTCGGCGCGGCGATCAAGCCCTCCACCGGGATGCCGCTGGTGGCGAATTCGCGCCGCAGGATTTGTCCCGCGGCGTCGCGTCCGGCGAGGCCGAAGGGAAAGACCCGCGCGCCCAGCTCGTTGAGGTTGCGCGCCACGTTGCCCGCGCCGCCGGGCACGTACGTTTCGTTCGCGATTTCGATCACCGGCACCGGCGCTTCCGCCGCGAGCCGTCCGGCCTGCCCCCAAATGAAGTGATCGAGCATGAAGTCGCCGGCCACGGCGATGCGCCGTCCGGCGAAGCGATTCACGTAGCGCAGCAGAGTGGCGGGCGTCATTTGAGATGAAGATATTCCGCCGTCATTATACAATCGAGTGTTCATGCCTAACGCCGGAAACCGACTGGACCCGATCCTTGAGTCGAAGCGCAAGGAGATCGAAATCCGCCGCCGCGCCGCCGACCTGAAGGCGCTGGAGGCCAGGGCGCGCACGCAAATCCGCCGCCCCTTCATCCCGGCGCTGGTGCGCCACGGGCGCTCGGTCATCGCCGAGATGAAGCGGAGTTCGCCGTCCAAGGGGATCCTGCGCAAGGACTACGATCCCGCGGCGCTGGCCAAGGCCTACTTCGAAGCCGGCGCGCGAACCATCTCGGTGATCACCGACACCAAGTTCTTCGAGGGATCGCTCGAACATCTCGGCCTGGCGCGCGCGGCCTGTGCCGCGCCGCTGCTGCAGAAGGATTTTCTGCTCGACGAGTTTCAGACGCTCGAAGCCGCCGCTGCGGGAGCGGACGCCGTGCTGCTCATCGCTGCAGCTTTGCCTCCCGCGCGCCTCGCCGCCATGATGAAGAGCGCGCACTCCTGGGGACTCGACACGCTGGTGGAAGTGCACAACGAAGACGAGCTTGAATCGGCCTGGGCGGCCGGCGCCACGATGGTCGGCGTGAACAACCGCGACCTGTACACCTTCGAAGTGGATCTCGAGACCTCGGTTCGCCTCGCGCCGAAGCTGAAAGCCAAGCGGACGCTTTCGGTGAGCGAGAGCGGCTTGCGCTCGAGCGACGATCTCACGCGCCTGGAAGGGCTCGGGTTCCGCGCCTTCCTGGTGGGCGAGCACCTCGTGACATCGCCCGACCCGGGGGCATCTTTGCGGGCCCTGCTGAAGCCCTGAGTTATGTTCGTGAAGATTTGCGGCATTACCAGCATCGAGGACGCCCTGGCCGCGGCCGGGAGCGGCGCCGACGCCGTGGGACTGAACTTCTGGCGTCCCGGACGCCGCTACGTCGCGCCGGAGCGCGCCGCGGAAATCTCGGCGGCGTTGCCCGCGGGTCTTCGGAGGGCCGGAGTCTTCGTGGATGAAGACGCCGACACGGTGCTCGAGATCGCCGGCCGCGTGAAGCTCGACGTGCTGCAACTGCACGGCGCGGAGCCGCCCGCGTATCTCTCGCGGCTGGGAAAGATGGAAGTGTGGAAAGCGTTCCGCATGGATAGCGGATGGAAGGCCGCCGATCTCGCGCCGTACCAAGCCGCCGGGGCGAGCGCGTTTCTGCTCGATGGCGCGGGCGCGACGCCGGGCGGAACCGGCGCGTCATTCGACTGGAGCTTGGTTGCAGGCGCTAAGCCTTATGGCCGCGTGATTCTGGCCGGCGGCTTGACGCCCGACAATGTGGCCGAGGCGGTGCGGCGCGCGCAGCCTTGGGGCGTTGACGTGGCCGGCGGCGTCGAATCGTCGCCGGGGAAAAAAGATCACGCCAAGGTGCGCGCTTTTGTTGCCGCCGCGCGCGGGGCGAAGAAAGAATCATGAGCCGGTTCGGAGCATACGGCGGGCGTTACGTCCCGGAGACGTTGATGGCTCCGCTCGAGGAACTCGAGCAGGCTTACCTCGAGGCGCGCAAAGATCCCGCCTTTCAAAAAGAGCTCGACGAGCTGTCGCACAAGTTTGCCGGCCGTCCCACGCCGCTCTTCTTCGCGCGGCGTCTCAGCGAGCAGCTCGGCGGCGCGCGGGTTTTTCTGAAGCGCGAAGACCTGCTCCACACCGGCGCGCACAAGATCAACAACTGCATCGGCCAGGCGCTGCTGGCGCGGCGCATGGGCAAGCGCCGGATCATCGCCGAGACCGGCGCCGGCCAGCACGGCGTGGCGACCGCCACCGTGTGCGCGCGCTTCGGCCTCGAGT
>CAZRND010000222.1:0-9141 GCA_964601345.1 uncultured Acidobacteriota bacterium
CACGGTGCCGATCACAGTCGCGCCAAGGTGCCGCGCCCACTGGCAGAGGATCAGTCCAACGCCTCCCGCCGCGGCGTGGACGAGAATCGTCTGACCGGCCTTCACCGGATGGGTGCGGCGCAGCAGATATTCGGCGGTCATGCCTTTGAGCATCATGGCCGCGGCCTGTTTGTCGCTGATGCCTTCGGGCAACTTCACCAGGCGGTCGGCGGGCATCAGGCGCGCCTCGCAGTAAGAGCCAACGGGACCAGAATACGCAACATGATCGCCAACTGCGAATCCGCTGACGCCCGAGCCGACTTGCTCCACGACGCCCGCGCCTTCCGAGCCGAGCACGGCGGGCAGGTTCGGCAGCGGATAAAGTCCGCTGCGATGATAGGTGTCGATGTAGTTCAGGCCCACGGCGGTGTGGCGGATAAGAATTTGTCCTGCGCCGGGTTTGCCGGGCTCGTAGTCCTCCCACTGGAGAACTTCGGGACCGCCGGTCTTGTGCATGCGAATGGCTTTCGTCATGCGCGGAATTTTATCACGCAGGAACATGGTAAACTCCGCCCCGTGCGCCGTTATCGTTTCGGAAACTTTGAAGCGGATTTTCGCGTGGGCGAGCTGCGCAAGAGCGGAGCGAAGCTCAAGCTGCAAGGCCAGCCCCTGCAGGTCCTCGAGATGCTCGTCGAGCGCCCCGGCGACCTAGTCACGCGCGAAGAAATCCAGAGCCGCCTTTGGCCCGACACATTCGTGGACGTGGAAGGCAGCCTGAACTCGGCCGTGCTGCGCCTGCGGGAAGCTCTCGGGGATTCGGCCGAGAGCCCGCGCTTCATCGAGACGCTGCCGCGCCGCGGCTACCGATTCGTCGGACAGGTGGAAGCTATCGGGGAGTCGGCGGAGCCTGTTCCGCGAGCGCAGGCGGAGAGAAAGATGCTGGCGGTCCTGCCCTTCGAGAACCTGACCGGCGATCCCGCGCAGGAGTTTTTCAGCGACGGGCAGACGGATGAATTGATCAGCCAGTTGGGACGGCTGAATCCTTCGCGACTCGGAGTGATTGGCCGCACTTCCGTGATGCCCTACAAGCGCACCAGCAAGACCGTGGGCCAGATCGCGAAGGATCTCGGTGTTGCCTACCTTCTCGAAGGCAGCGTGCGGCGTTCGGGCGACAAGGTGCGCATCGTCGCTAAGCTGATCGAGAGCGATCAGACGCTTCGCTGGACCGAGAGCTATGACCGTCCGGTCAGCGACATTCTCATCGTGCAGAACGAAGTGGCTGCGGCGATCGCCAGCGCCATTCACATCGAATTGGCGCCGGCGAAAAAGCCGCGGGCGGTGCATCCTGCGTCCTACGAGGCCTGCCTGAGCGGACGATATTACTGGAACCTGCGAACCGAGGAAGGTTTTCGCCGCGGCATCGCGCTGCTGCAGTCGGCGGTCCAAATGGATCCTGAGCACGCGCTCGCGCACGCTTGGCTGGCGGACGCCTACAGCGTGCTCGGCTATTACAGCGTCTTGCCCCCTGCCGAGGTCTACCCGCAGGCGAAGGCGGCGGCGAAGCGCGCTCTCGAGCTCGACGACCGGCTGGCCGAGGCGCATGCATCTTTAGCCGATGTGCTCTCCATCTACGATTGGGACTTTGCCGCCGCGGAACAGGAATACCGCCGGGCGCTGGAACTCAATCCGAGTTACGCCAGCGGTCATCAGTGGTTCGCCAATTACCTGATGTCGCGAGGCCGCTTCGATGAAGCGCAAGCCGAAATCGACAAAGCCCGGGCCATCGACCCGCTCTCATCTCTGATCGGCGGCGCCGCCGGACTCGTTCTCTACACCGCGCGGCGCTTCGACCAGGCCATCGAGCAGTGTCGCCGGACGATCGAACGCGATCCGGCCTTTCCGCTGGCGCACAATTGGCTCGGCATGGCCATTCTTCAGAAGAAACAATTTGATGAAGCCATCGCCGAATTTCAGAAAGGCATCGATCTCTCCGGGCAGAATCCGAATGCGATTGCGCTCAAGGGATACGCATACGCGCTGGCCGGACGTCGCCAGGAAGCGCTCGAGGTGATCGGCACTCTGGAAAAAGTTGCCGCGCAGCGTTATGTCTCGCCGGCCTGTTTCGCGCTGGTCTACGTGGGCCTGGACGACCGGACCAACGTTTTCCTGTGGGCGGAGCGCGCCGTTCAGGATCGCGCCGGATGGATGGCGCGTCTCAAGGTCGATCCGCTACTTGATGCAGTCCGTCCCGATCCGCGCTTCCAGGATTTGATGAAGAGAATCGGCCTGTAAGGATTAACGCCCGAGCGGATAGAAGAGTAGATTGTCCTTCAGCTCGGAAAGGGAATCGCCGGCGATCATGTTGTCGTGGCGCACAAGCCGCGCGCCTTTGCCGAGCAGCGGCGCGATCTGCGGCTCGCAGAGCGGCGAGACGTAGAAGCTCCCCCCGCGCCGCCGCGCCTCATCGATGCCGGGGCGGTTCGCCGCGTTCACCACGCGAATGCGGTCGATCTCGGCAGGCTTGAGACGATGCGAAAGCGCCTGCCGGAAGCGCTGCTGCACGGACGTGTCGGTAAGGATCATGGTCAACGGACCCTTGCGCGCCGCGGCCAGGATCATCTTCAGGAAGCCGGGATCGAGACGCAGGCGCAGGATTTTCTTGCGATAGCGCTGCGCAAAGCGCAAGCCCTCTTCCCAGTGGAAATCGGTGGTGACGAGGAAATCCGTTTCCTTGAGCACATCCGCGGCCAGGCGCGGAGGGTTCGGCGCGAACAACTCCAGCGGGATGGCCTTGACGCCGAGCTTGCGTTCCAGCTCCGCGGCGAACAGATGCGTCTGTTCGCGATTGCACTCGAGCACGGCGCAGGTCACTTGGACGGCGGGGCTGCCGCTTCGGTGTCCGTTGCGGGTCTCCATGGCCAGCAGGTGGGCGAGGCGACGCGGCGTCAGATTCAGTCCCGCGGCTTCGCCCTTCACGCGATCGAGGAATTCGCGCACGCTCCGGCGATACGCTTGTTCCAGTTTTCCGCGGCTCGATCGCACGAAGATGCCCGACTGCGGTCGGATCTCGACCAGTCCGGCGCGGGCCAGCGACCGGTAGATCTTGAAAGCGGTCTTGAGATTGATACCGCCGTCGAGCGCGAGCTGCCGGACGGTCGGCAGGCGGTGTCCGGCCGAGAGAGCCCCGAAGTGCACCATGTTGATGAGCTGATCCTGCACCTGTTCGAAGAAGGGGCGCGTGGTGGACCGGTCGATCTGGAAGCGTATGGGCGTGTTCTTTGCGGGCATGTCGAGCGGTTAATTCTCAGCCTGGAAATCGCAGGCTTCGCGGCAATCGGTGCAGTAATAACAGCCGTCGCTGCAGAGCCGGGGGTCGTTGTCCGATTTGCAAATCTGGCAGTAGCGCACACAATCGCATTCTCCCTCGCGCTTGCCGCACATATTGCAGATGTAGGACGTAGGCATGGCTCTCGTCTGTACTATAGCACGGCGAGGCCGGGCCGCCCCCGGGCGGGGGCGGCCCCTTACAAAACTTTACTTGGCCGCCTGCGGAAGCTGCAGGAACGGGACCGCTCCGCCGCCGGTGTATTGCGGCAAGACGCCGTTCCATTTGCTGATGGACAATTGCTGCAACTCGAGCCGCCGCCACTCGAGCAGGCTGGGACTCAGCGACCGCGTCAGGATCTCGTTGGACTTGGCTTCGCCCTCGGCGGCGGCGATGCGCTTCTGCGCCTCCGCTTCGGCCTGCCGCAATTCGTTCTCGGCGCGGATGGCGTCCTGCGTGGCCTTGATCTTTCCGTTCAGCGCGGCCACCACCGCGTCCGGCAGGCGCGGCGCGCCGATGAATCCGAACTGTTCGATGCGCACGCCGAACGTCGAGATCTCCTTGTTGATGCGGTCGCGGACCGCGTGCAGGAATTCTTCTTTCTTCACGCCGTAGAGCTCGTCCACGGTGTAGGTCGAGGCCACTTCGTTGAACGAGTCGCGGGCGATGTTACGCAGGAATCCGTGCGTGAAGTGGTTCAGATCGTCGGAGCGGAACTTCACGTAGAAGGCCGGGACCTTGTCGGATTCGAGCTGGTAAGAGAGCGAAATGTCGCCGTAAATGACCAAGCCCTCCTTGGAGTTGAAGCTGATCTCCTCGTTCGCCGGGCTGCCTTCGTGCGGATCGTGCGTCCACACCGCGGTCTGCACGAAGGTCGGATACTCCTTGATGGTCGTGGTGATCGGATTGTAGAAAACGAAGCCGGTGACCTGCGGATAGCTCGACACTCCGCGGTCCTGGCCATAGAGGTTGACTTGAATGCCCACGTGGCCCGGATTGATGCGCGTGCAGCAAGTGGTTACGAAGACCGCGCCCAGCACCAGGCCCAAGAGCGCCCATCTTGTGAATCGCATAATTCCTCCTCCGGCAAGGTTGCCGCTACTGCGGCCCCGATCGCTTCAGGGCCGCCGTGCCCAGCACGCCGCCGAGTCCCATGGTCTCGACCGCCGTCGAGGGCACTACTACCATAGCGCCTTTTTCCTTGATGGCTTCGTAAAGCATGTTCATGGCCCGGAGATGCAGGGCAACGGGATTGTCCTGATACATCTCGGCGGCTTGCGCGAACTTCGCGGAGATCTCGGTTTCCGCCGTGCCCAGGATGATGCGGGCCTGGCGCTCGCGTTCGGCTTGCGCCTGCCGCGACATGGCGTCCTCCAGGTCCTTGGGGATGTGCACGTCGCGGATTTCGACCGACTGCACGGTGATGCCCCAGGGGTTGGTCTTCTCGTCGAGGATCTTTTGCAACTCGCGGCCGAGCGATTCGCGCTGCGTGATCATCTGGCTGAGCTCGTGCCGGCCGATGGATTCGAGCAGCGCGGTCTGCGCGCTGAGGGAGATGGCGTCTTGAAAATTCTGGACCTCGAGCATCGACTTTTGCGCGTCCCACACTACCCAGAAGACAATGGCGTCCACGTTCACGGGCACCGTGTCGCGAGTCATGGCCGTCTCGGCGCTGACGTCGGTGACGCGCACCCGCTGGTCCACGTACACGCTGATCGAATCGACGATCGGAATGATCATGAAAACGCCGGGACCGCGCATGCCGATGAATTTGCCCATGCGCAGCACCACCGCTTTCTCCCACTGCGAGGCGACCTTGATCGCAAAGAGCAGATAGAACGCCAGGAAGAATCCCGGGAAAATCACGACCGGCGGCGGCTGGATCTGCAACTGCGATTCGATCAGGACCGTCGAGAGAAAACCGACCAGCGCCACCGCCGCGCCGATCGGGCTGACCATCTGCTTTCCGCTTCTCTCACCTCGTCTCTTCAGACCACCGGCAATGGAAATCATGGCACCCTCCTATTTCCCTCGTTCCTTGAGAACGCTCCACACCTCTTCCATACGGAATCCGGCCGCGCCGGCCCGCGAAAGAAACTCGCTCACCAGAAGATCCAGTTGCTTGCGCCGCTGCTCCTTCGCCTCTTTCGAGGAGGGCTCGGCGGACTGAGGCGTAATGAAAGTCCCTGTTCCTTGTTGCGTGGTGACAATGCCTCGAATCTCAAGTTCTCGGTATGCACGAACCACCGTGTTGGGATTGATCGAGAGATCGACGGCCGCCTGCCGCACGGTGGGGAGCCTCTGACCTGGTTTCAGGGCCCCTCCGGACAGGCCAATCAAAATAGAATCAATGACTTGGCGATAAAATGGCACGCCCGAAGTGGCATCGATCCGGAAGTGGAATTCGTCTTGCATACCAGTTATCTAGTGTACTGGTATTATAGTACAATGTCAAGTGTTTTCTTTTAGCCTGGCGGCCACTTCATGGGCCTGCCGCCTAGTAAGTGGAGATGCAGATGAAACACTGTCTGCCCGGCATTCGTACCGTTGTTGAAGACCGTGCGATATCCGGCGGTGATGCCGCGTTCGGCCGCGATCTTCGCGGCGATGAGGTGCAAGTGGCCGATCACAGGCTCGTCGCCTGCAGTGGCTTCGGAGAGCGAAGCGAAATGCTTGCGCGGGATAATCAGGACGTGCGTGGGCGCTTGCGGATTCAGATCCTCGAACGCCACGGCCTGTTCGTCCTGATGGACAAAGCGCGCCGGAATCTGCCCGGCGATGATTTTACAGAAGATGCAATCGGGCATGCGCGGATTATAGCGTAGGATAGAAAGACTCATGAACAATCGGGAAGTCATTGCGATGGCCTGGGCCACCATGCGCGCCCATCCCCTGCGCTCGTTTCTGGCGCTGTTGGGGCTGGTGATGGGTGTGGCCACGCTGATCATGGTGATGACCCTGGTGCCGGGCGCCAACACTTACGTCGAACAAAAGGTCGCCAACCTTGGCTATCGGTTCTTCGAGGTGCTGAAGGTGCCCATCTGGATCGCCAACTTCGACGAGTTGTTCAAGGCCCTGCGCAACAAGGACCTGACACCCGATGATCTGCAAGCAGTGGCGGATTCCTGCCGGTACTGCGAAGCGGTGGGCGCGCAGATCGTCACCGGCACCGGACGCGTGCGCTATCGCGACAAAGAACTCACCGACGTCGCGATCATCGGGCAGACCTCGAACATGTCGTTCATCGGAACGCGGACTCTCGAGACGGGCCGCTTCTTCACGGCCTTCGAGGACCGCGCCGCGTCGCCCGTAACCGTGATCGGCTACGGCATCGCCGAAAAGTTCTTCGGCGGCACGGGCGTCCTGGGCAAGACGGTGCACTACGGGTCAGAAGACTTGCAGGTGCTCGGCACCATCGAGAAAATCGGGTCGGTGCTCGGACAGGACCAGGACAACTTCATCCTGATTCCTCTCGGGACCTACCGTCGCCTGCGGGGGACGCGCAACTCGCTGCAATTCGAGATTCGCGCCGCGAATGACGCCGTCTTCGACCGCGCCATGGACGAAGTCCGGGTGCAGATGCGCGCGCGTCGCCACATCATGCCGGGCGCCAAAGAGGACTTTTACTTCGGCACGCCCGATTCGTACATGGAGCTGTGGAACAGCATCAGCGGCGCATTCTTCATGGTTTTCGTCATGATCTCGGCGATATCCGCGGTAGTGGGAGGCATCGTCATCATGAACATCATGCTGGTGAGCGTCACGGAGCGTACCAAGGAGATCGGCGTACGCCGGGCCTGCGGCGCGCGGCAGCGGGACATCCTGCGTCAGTTCTTGGCCGAAGCGCTGCTGCAATGTCTCATGGGCGGCGGGATCGGCATCGCCATCGGTTTCGGCGCAGCGGTGTTGCTCAAGACCCTGACCTCTTTTCCGGCGGACGTAAAAACGTGGGTGGCCGTGACCGGACTGTTCTTTGCCTCGGTGATTGGCCTGTTCTTCGGAATTTATCCGGCGATGAAGGCGGCTCGCCTCGATCCGGTGACCGCGCTCCGCACAGACAACTGATATGACGCGCGCTGAATTCAGGGAAAACTTCTTCGTCGCCATGGACACCATCCGGGCGCGCAAGGGGAGAAGCGCGCTCACGGTGCTCGGCATCGTCATCGGCGTCACCTCGGTCATCTCGGTAGCCGCCATCATCACCGGTCTGAACAAACACGTCGCCAATCGCGTGCAATCGCTCGGCGCGCGCGTCTTCTTCGTGAGCCGGCTGCCGTTCGCGCGCTTCGGCCGCTTGCCGGAGTACGTCCGCATTCGCAAATATTTCACGCCGGAGGATGCCGCCAAGATCCGCGCCGCCTGCCGCAACTGCGAGTTCGCCACGGCCTTCGGCACGCGCGCCGCGTTCTTCGGCGATGCCAACGAAATCCACCACGGCCACGAGCACACCAGCAATCCCATCATTCGCGGCGTCGATCCCGAGTACAGCCTGGCCATCCCGCTCTTCACCGTGAAGGACGGCCGCTTCATCTCGCAATTCGACGTCGATCACGCGCGCTACGTATGCATCCTCGGCCAGGGCGTCGCCAATTCGCTCTTTCCCATGAGCGATCCCGTCGGACAGGAAGTCGTGCTGAATGGATTGCGCTTCGAAGTGATCGGCGTCTTCGAAAAAGATCCCGGCCTGTTCGGCGGCCCGGGCGTGGACCAGTTCGTGGTGATGCCCAGCTCCACGTTTCACAAACTCTACCCGGAGTCGAAGGAGTACTTTATCGCCGTGAGCGTGCGCGATCCGACGCTGATCCCCAGGGCGCTCGACGAAGTTACCGAGATCGTGCGGCGCATCCGCCACGTGCCCATCAATAAGGACAACGATTTCGAAATCGCCACGCCCGATTTCTTCACCGATCTCTGGAATCAGTTGACGGGCGCGATCGTGCTGCTGACATCCGTCATCAGCTCGATCGGACTTCTCGTCGGCGGCATCGGCGTGATGAACATCATGTTGATCTCGGTCACCGAGCGCACTCAGGAGATCGGCGTGCGCAAAGCCGTCGGTGCGCGCAAGCAGGACATCCGTCTGCAATTCCTGATGGAAGCGGTGACATTGACCAGCCTCGGCGGGATCCTCGGAATCCTGCTCGGCGCGACCATCAGTTTCGCCGTGCACCAATTGATCCCGTCGTTGCCCGCGGAACTGTCTCCGCTCTGGGTCACGATGGGATTCCTGATCTCTTCATCGGTGGGGCTGTTCTTCGGCTACTATCCGGCGACGCGCGCCGCGAATCTCGACCCAATCGTCTGCCTGCGCTACGAATAATCGTCTAAGGCGCGCCGGGAGGCGGAACGCGTTTCTTCGTCGCCTGTTCGAACGCATAACCGAGTTCGAGAAGACGCGGCTCGCTGCAAGCGAGGCCCGTAAAGCTCACGCCCAACGGCGACGGCTTGGCGTTGAATCCCGCCGGGAATTGCGCCGCGGGCGCGGCGGGCGCGTTGGGAACTGTCCCGAAAGGCACGATCACCGTGGGATAGCCGGGCCGCGCGGCAATCGCCGCGCCGCTCGGGCCGGGGAACAGGAGCGCGTCGAGTGAGTGCGTCTTCATCGCTTCGTCGATGCCGTGCGCGCCGGCGAGCGCGATGTCCTTGGCGCGGTCCGCTTCGTATCGCGCGCGATCGGCGTCCACGTCCATTTCGTCCGAGACGTCGAGATTCGATTGCCCGTAGCGGATCGCGCCGGACTTCGTATGCTTGATATTCCATTCCCGCAATTCGGTGAGAGACTTTACCGGCGCGGATGGGCCGAGCGACGCGAGCCACTTGTTGAAGTCGCGCTTCAT
>CAZRND010000223.1:0-8334 GCA_964601345.1 uncultured Acidobacteriota bacterium
GGGGGCGCGGGGGGGGGGGGGATGCACGGGCGGGGTGGCGCTGAGGGGGTCTGGGAGGCGGCAGGTGGACGGCTACGGATTCGACGAGGTGGATGGCAAGGGGCTCGAAACCATCATCGACAAGTACGGCGGCGGCCCGGTGGGCGTGAACACCATCGCCGCGTCGCTCTCCGAAGAAGTGGATGCGATCGAAGAAATTTATGAGCCATTCCTGATCCAGGCCGGCTTCCTGAACCGCACGCCGCGAGGACGCGTGGCGACGGCGCTGGCCTATGAGCATCTGGGAAGGAAAGCGAGGTCCGGGCAACCGGGACTATTTTGAAAGCATACCTATGTATCGGATCGAATCTGGGCGATCGCCAGGCCAACGTGAAGGGCGCCCTCCAGCACCTGGGCGCGGGCGTGACGAAAGCCTCATCCGTCTATGAAACTCAGCCGATCGGCAAGCCTTCCGAAGCCGGCGAGGGCTGGTTCCTCAACTGCGTCGTGGAATTCGAAACGACACTGGAGCCGCTGGCGTTGCTGAACCTGACGCAGGAGATCGAGCACAAGATGGGGCGTGCGCGGCCCGGCAAGTCGCTGCGGATGGGCCCGCGAACGCTGGACATCGACATCTTGGTGTACCAAAACCCGCTTGTGTGAAACGCCGAAGCTGACGCGGCCGCATCCGCGCCTGGCGGGGCGGCGCTTCGTCTTGGAACCGCTGGCGGAGATCGCGCCGGATATGCACCATCCGGTGACGCATCTCTCGGTGCGCGCCATGCTCTCCATCGTCAAGGATAAGAGCGAGGTGCGCCCGGCGAAATGACGCAGCCGCCGAAATACATCGCCATCGAAGGGCCTATCCGCGTCGGCAAGAGCTCGCTGGCGCGGATTCTGGCCGACCGGCTGCGCGGCCGCGTGATCCACGATACGGAGAGCAATCCTTTCCTCAGCGAGTTCTACGAGGAGCGTCCGGGAGCGGCGCTGCGCGCGCAGATGTACTTTCTGCTGGAACGTTTCCGGCAGCTTCGCGACCTGCATCCCGGCGAATCGCGCGCGCCCATCGTGTCCGATTACCTGTTCGAGAAAGACAAGATCTTCGCCTACATCAATCTCAGCGACGAGGAGCTGCGACTCTACGACGGCTACTACGACCTGCTGCACCCGCAGGTGCCGACGCCCGACCTGGTGATCTACTTGCAAGCGCCGCCCGCTGTCCTGCGCGAGCGCATCGCCCGCAAGGCGCGGCAGATGGGCTCGCAACTGGAGACGGCGGTGTCCGAGGAGTACGTGGCCGAAGTCGTGCAGGCCTACGATCATTTCTTTTTCCACTACAAGGCGTCGCACCTGCTGGTGATCAACACCGCGGAGATCGATTTTGTGGAGCGCCGCGAAGACCTCGAAGAGCTGCTCCGCCGCCTGACCCAGCCGGTGAAGGGGACGCAGTATTTTCTCCCGCTCGGCTCGCCGCCCGACGCCTTCGAAGAAGGCTGAGAAGCCCGAGGGCTGGGATATAATCCCTAAACCATGCCGGAGCATGTGAAAAAGAAGCTCGAAGCGGAGATCCAGCAGGTGGAGTACGAGCTTCACAACGAGCTTCCCAAGGAATTGAAGAAAGCCATCGCGCTGGGCGATCTCAGCGAGAACGCCGAATACCATTCCGCCAAAGCCCGTCAGGAGATTTTGCGGGCGCGCCTGGAGCAGATGAAGAAACGTCTCTCCGAGCTGGCCATGGTGGATTTGAGCAAAGTGCCTCGCGACGCGGTCGGATTCGGCTCTACGGTGGTGGTCTTCGACTCGGGGAAGGACGCGGAAGTGGAATACAAGCTGGTGACGAGCGAGGAAGCGGACGTCTCGAAGGGCTTGATCTCCACCAGTTCTCCGATCGGCCGCGGGCTGCTCGGCAAGAAGATCGGCGACGTGGTCGAAATCAAGACGCCGTCCGGCGCGAAGGAACTGGAGATCAAGCGGCTGCGTACTCTGTACGTCGATTGACGATGCGGACAATTACAGAGCTGATCGGGCGCGCCTGCGGAGTACTCCTCAACCTGATCGTGCGCGGCCTGGCTCTGAGCAAAGTCCCTCCCAATTCCCTCACTTTTTTCGGATTGATGCTGAATTCCGGCGCGGCGGTGGCGTTCGGATACGGCGAGCTGTTCTGGGGCGGCATCATCATCTTCGTCGCCGGAATCTTCGACATGACCGACGGTCGCGTGGCGCGCGTCACCAACCAGGTCTCGACATTTGGAGGGTTCTTCGACTCGGTGATCGACCGCTACTCGGACCTGGCGCTCTACTTCGGGCTGCTGGTTTATTACGCGCGCATCAATCGCTTCTTCTACATCGTGCTCACAGCGCTGGCCATGACCGGATCGGTGATGGTGAGTTACGTGCGCGCCCGCGCCGAATCGCTGATCGAGTCGGGCAAGGTGGGATTCATGGAGCGCCCCGAGCGCGTCGTGCTGCTGATCATCGGCGCGGTCTTCGACCGCATGGCCCCGGTGCTCTGGGTGATCGCCACGCTCTCGAACATCACCGTCATCCACAGAATTATCCACACGCGGCAACTCTGCCGCGAGGAGGAAGGAAAGGCTCACGCCAAGAACGCTGTTAGTGTATAGTGGCCGCATTGGGAGGGGATATCCATGCGGCCAAGCTTAGTCATCGCCATTACTATTCTTCTGACTGTCGCGCTCGCAGACGCGCAGGTGCAGCGCGGTTCCATCACCGGCGTCGTCACCGACGCCTCGGGCGCGGTTGTTCCGAACGCCCAGGTCACCGTCATCGATGAAGCGACGGCGGCGAGCTCCAACGTCAAGACCAGCGCCGAAGGGACGTTCACGGTCCCCGGCCTCGCCTTCGGATCGTACACGGTGAAGATTGTCGCCACGGGCTTTCGCCAGTGGGAAGCGACCCGGGTCCAGGTGATCACGGCTCAGGAATCGAGCGTGAAAGCCTCGCTGGTCGTGGGCGGCACCAGCGAGACGGTTACGGTGGAAGGCGTGCAATCGCCCGTGGATGTGACCTCCAGCGAGATCAAGACGTTTGTGGACGGCAAGCAGATCTTCGACCTGCCCTCGAGCACGCGCAACCCTCTGGACTTCGCCACGCAGATGGCGGGAGTCACCTCGACCGGCGCCGCCACCGCCGGCACCTCGATCATGAACGGCCTCCGCGGGTCGAGCAACAACCTGGTGCAGGACGGCATTGACGTGCGCGATTCCTTCATCAAGACGTCGGGCTTTTCGGCGGCGAGCAACATCACGCTTGAGAGCCTCGGCGAGTTCAGCATCACCGGACAAAACGTGGGCGCGGACGCGGGCGACGGCGTGGTGCAGATCCGCATGACGACGAAACGCGGGTCGAACCTGTTTCACGGGACCGGCTTCTACGCGCATCGCAATGACGCGTTCAACGCGAACACGTGGACCAACAACTTCTCGGGTACGCCCATCGCCAATCTGCGCCAGCATCGCTACGGCGGCAGCTTCAGCGGTCCGGTGTGGATTCCGAAGGTGTACAACGGCAAAGAGAAGACCTTCTTCTTTTTCTCGTATTCGGTGTTCCAGCGAAATTTCGCGGCCACGGCCAGCCGCACCGTGCTGACCGCGCCGGCGCGCACCGGCCAGTTCACCTACACGGGAGCGGACGGCGCGAGCCACACCGTAAACCTGCTGACGGCCAGCTCGCGCAACTTGCCGCTGAATGCCTTTACGAAGACCCTGATTGACGCCACGCCGCTGCCGGTGGCCGGCAACGGCGTCAGCCTGAATCCGACCGTCGGCGACACCTTCAATTTGACCGGCATTCGATTCAACGCTCCCGGCACGGAGCTCGACAAGCTCTACGACATTCGCGTGGATCACAAGCTGCTCGAAAGCGGCAAATGGGGAACGCACTGGCTGGAAGTGGATTGGCATTGGGAGCACGATCCAACTACGCCCGGCGCCGACGCGCAGTATCCCAAAGGCATCGCGACGAGTTGCATCGGCGGAGTGTGCGACGTCTCCGACGCCAGCAATTTCCGGCAGGCCCTTGGCGCCCTGGCGATCAACTCTACGTTTGGAGCAACGGCGTTCAATGAAGTACGGTTCGGCTTCAGCCGTCCGGACATTACCTTCCTGCCGCCGCCGTTTACTCGCGCCTTCAACGTGTACTTTCCCACCGTGACCAACCAGACTCCGAATCCCGCGGGCGGCAACGCCATGTCGAATCCGGAGTATGCCTTCGATCCCCAGGGGCGAGTCTCCCCGTTCTATTCGCTAGCCGATAATTTCACCAAGGTCAAAGGTCGGCATACGCTCAAGCTGGGCTTGCTCATCAGTTCGGCGTCCACGCATCGCTTCAACGATTTCGCCGGCGGCGCGGGCGTCAACGGCGGCGTGATCCCGGTGGTGGCGCTCGGCGCGAACGCTACGAATCCGGACGGACTCAGCTCCTGCGCCGGATTCCCGAGTCTGCCCTCGGGCACCGCAGGTAGCACCATTTGCACGCGCGCGCAGAACATCTTTGCGTCGATCACCGGACTGGTGAATAACGTTTCGCAGACCTACAACGCGGTGCCGGGACAAGGCTTCGTTTCGGGCCTCACCGACGCATTCTGGATCCGCGAGCGTTCCTATAATTTCTACGGCCAGGACTCCTGGAAGGTCCGGCCCACGCTCACGCTGACTGCCGGCCTGCGGTGGGAAGTTGTGCCCGCGCCGGACATGGTCAACAAGCGCATGCTCGTTCCCGCGAACGAGCTGGGCGACATCACTCCTTACGGGCCGCTCTTCCAGCCGAGCGCCACCGTGACCTACAACAGCCTGCTGGCGAATCTGGCGAACACCACGCAACTCGTACCCGGAGGCGGCAGCAACGGCGTTCCCTTCTGGAGCACGCACTACAACAACTTCGCGCCGTCCGCTGGTTTCGCCTGGCAGCTCAATTCGAAGACGGTGGTGCGCGGCGGATACTCCATCAGCTTCGCCCGCGACACGCTGACGATCATCAGCAACGTCACCACCTCCAATCTCGGATTGCACACCGGCGTGGCCGCCAGTCCGGCGACCGTCGACGCCCTGGCGGTGCTGAATTCCAACGTCAACCAGGTGCTGCCTCCGCCGGCATTCTCCGTGCCGCAGGCGCAGTATAAGAACTTTCTGGCCAGTTTCTCTTCCACGGGCGGCTCGGGCATCTACGCGATCGATCCGAACTTGAAGACGCCGTACGTGCAGCAGTGGACCTTGGGCGTGCAGCGGGAGCTCTCGGCGGCCATGGCGATCGAGGCGCGCTATGTCGGCAACCACGGAATCCTCTACCGCGCCGACGACATGAGCCAGCCAAACCTGACGCCGGCGCTGCTCGCCGAGTTCAACCAGGCCAACACCAACCTGAGCATCTGCAGGTCTAACCTCGCCGCCTGTGGAGGGAGTCTGCGGTTCGACAATCGCGGCCTGACCGGCCAGGGCAACCTGCCGGTCCTGTCGGCGATCAACTTTCCCAATGCGTTTTATTCCAGCACCACGTTCACGAATCAGTTTCTCGCCGGCCAGCTTGCGCCCGGCCAGTTCTGGTTCCTGGTGAGCAACAATTGTACCCAGCAATTTCTGAACAAGTCGGGATGCGCCGGGCTCGGCGCGTTGCCGGCGAATTTCTTCATGACCAATCCGTTTGCCGCGTTCGACCGCGTCTTCACCAGCGGCATGCATTCCCGCTACGACGCCTTGCAGGTGGAGCTGCGCCGGCGGCTGTCGCATGGTTTGCAGATCCAGGCGAACTACACCTGGGCGAAGGTCCTCTCGAACTCCGGCATCACCGGCTCCCAGAGCGAGCTGGACAGCACGCTGGACTTCCATCAGCCGCGCTACAACCGCGCGCGCGCCGACTTCGACATTCATCACACTTATCATTTCAACGGAATCTACGAGCTTCCGTTCGGCAGCGGCCGCCGCTGGGTTTCCAGCGGATTGCTGGGACGCGTGCTCGAAGGATGGCAAACCGGCGGCCTGTGGACCTGGCGCTCCGGCATCCCGATGACCTTCGTGTCCGGACTCGGCACTCTGAACCGCGCCGGCAACTCGGGCAACAACCCGGCCGTCGCGGTCGGGATGTCGGACAGCGCGATTTGCAGCGCGTTGGGCGTATACAAGTCGGGAGGCGGCGCCTACTATCTGCCGGCGAATTTCATGAACTTGACCGCCTCGGGCTCGAGCTTGGGCGCGAACTCGTCGGTCTTCGGCAACGCTCCGGCAGGCGCGCTTGGGGACAACGGTCTCCGCAAGTCCTGCTCGCAGGCGGGCATCAGTCAGATTGACGTGAATTTCGTCAAGAAGACCAAGATCACCGAACGGATTGTTTTCGAGCTGCGCGCGGAGATGTTCAACATCTTCAATCACCCGAACTTCAGCCCGACGGGTACGCCGAACATCAACAGCACTGGCTTCGGCACGTTGACGTCGAACTTCACAGCGCGCGAGATCCAGTTCAACGGACGAATTACGTTTTAGTATTCTTCGAATTGCAGCGCGAATAGCAGAGCGTCGCGGACCTCCGACATCCGCTCCGGGCCAAGATGCGCGATGGTGCGCCCGACGGAGCGCTTGGGAATGGTTGCTATGCGATCCAAGTTGACAACGCATTCCTCGGGCAAGCCGTCGATCGTATCCAGCAACACTTCGCTGGGAATGGAACGGATTGTGGTCGTGATGGGGGAGACGACGAGGTCATTGAGATAAGGGATGGCTTCGGTACGGGTAAGGATCAGTACAGGACGGCGCTTGTCGGGCCGGGCAAAACTGTACCAGCAAACGTCTCCATGAATCACCGCTTGCTCCATTTCTTCCATTTGGCATCATCCTGCCAGTCTTCGGGCCAGGCCTGCACGGATAGATCGGGGAATTCTCCTTCTCGCACGGGCGTTCTCAAGTAGCCCTCTCGGTGTTGCGCCTCCAGCCGCCGGATGCGTTCTCGATCCAGTTGGGCGCCAATAGATTGTCGGATGAAGGCTGAGCGCTGGCGCCGCCTGCCTTTGAGCGCCTTGTCGAGGCGGGAAAGGAGCTTCTCTTCGAGAGTGACTTGGATCGTTACCATATCCACATTGTAATGTGGATATGATTCCACTGTCAAATAGGGGGTATTCTACGGCGCGACGCGAATCGATTCCAGCAGCTTCCGGAAGCGCGCGGCGGCGTCGCCGTTCACGCTGAGCATGGCCGCGGCGACGTGGTAGAGCTGGTGGCGGTCCTTGCGCAGCGGGTCGCGGACGAAGGGGAAGGGACTCGGCGCGCCGACGGCCCAGAAGAAGTGCGCGCGGGCGCCGCGCAGGTCTTCGGCCAGGCCGAACTGGTCGAGGTCCTCCCGATCCACAAAGCGGCGGCACTGCAGTTCAAAGATGTAGAACGTCTTGCCGTCGAACTCGGCCATCTCCATCGACGGCTGGTAGAACTCCCGCAGGACGCCGTCGACGCGCTGCGGATTGCGGAAGATCACCTGCGAGCTGATCTGCTTCGCGAAAAAGTCCAGCGGCGCCGGAGCGAACCGGCACATCTGCGAAATCTCGGGCGGCGGCGAGGGCGTGAAATTCTTGGTCGCGTCGAGCTTTTTCAGCTCCTCCTCGGCCGCTTCGTGTTTGCGCTTCGCGTCTTGCCACGCGCCCTTGGCCTGAACCAGGCAAGCAGGCGGCGGCGAAAAGAAAAGATAGAACAGGACGTCCACCAGGTTGTAGCTGCGTCCAGGAGGCGCGTGCATCTGCTCGTCGAGAGCCTGTGAAGTGATGCCGAAGAACGGATTGTCCGAGATGCCGAGCTTCACCACGGCGGGCTCGCGCCGGTTCTCCAGCACGA
This sequence comes from uncultured Acidobacteriota bacterium, assembly GCA_964601345.1. Lineage (GTDB taxonomy): Bacteria > Acidobacteriota > Terriglobia > JAJPHL01 > JAJPHL01 > CAZRND01. The sequence goes on from CAZRND010000223.1 coordinate 7,809, forward strand.
GAATGTCGGTGAACGACATGCGCGGCGCCGAGGGAAGCAGGATTTCGTGCGGCGGCGGTTGGGCTTCGCGGCGCTCGGTCCAATCGCGATCGAGATCCACGGACACGCGGTCGGCCAGAACAAACGTTCGCTGCGGAGCGCCCAGCAGCAGCAGGAAGAGGCAAAGCATCATCATTATTCCGCGGGCAAAGAGAAGGCGGCCAGCGTCGCCTCCTGATTTCCTCCCGTAGCTACGACGACGTAGGCGCGCCCGTTCCGGGCCCGATACATCATCGGCGTGCCGCTCGATCGTTGCGCGAGCGGCATCCGCCAGAGCTCGCGTTCGACGAGGACCGCCGCTTGACGCGACTGAACCTGCTCGTCTTGCAGCCCGGTGCGCACCGCGGGGGGGGACAGCTCCACTTCGTCCTCCGACGCGATGGGGACTTGGCGCCGGTCACGGCGCGCCGCGTCGATGACCAGGCGGCGCGCGATGGCGAACGCCCACGGCGTGACCTTGGCGCCGGGTAGGAAGCTCGCGCGACCG
>CAZRND010000223.1:8344-9052 GCA_964601345.1 uncultured Acidobacteriota bacterium
GTGGCGGTGTGTTGTGTGAAAAGCGTGGAAGTTAATGGCTCCGCCGCCGGCAAAGATCAATCCGCCCTTGGTGACGATCGCGCCGGAATTGCCCGATACACCGAGCTGCGCGGGAAGCGCCGCGTCCTTGAGCGCCGGATGCTTGCGAAGCTCGCCGTTGTCGCCGAACGGCACGCGCCAAAGGATCTCGCCCTGGTTCAGATCCACGGCCACCAGGCGCGCGTACGGCGGCTTCGTGAGCGGGATCGGCTGGCGGCTGCCGGGCGCTTGAAACGTGGCGCTCGTCGTTCCCTGGCGCACGTAGTCGGCATCGACCTCCGCCTTGTTCGGATTCTCCGGATGCATCACGCGGACCAGCGACGCTTCGTTGCTGGCGCGCACATAGAGAATGTGGCTCTCGGGATCGTACGCGCCGCCGCCCCAGTTCGTGCCGCCGACGATTCCCGGCCGGATCAGCGTGCCCTCGAGCGACGGCGTCGTGTAGAGCGCGCCGATGGAGTATTTCTTCATTTCCGCTTGCGCCGCTTGCTTCAGCTCGGGCGTCAGATCGAAGGCGTCGTCAAGCGTGACGCCCTGCTCGGTGAGCGGCGCGGGACGAGTGGGGAAGGGCTGCGTCGGCCAGGCGCGCTCGCCGGGAACGTTGCTCGCCGGCGCCGGCCTTTCCTCGATCGGCCACACGGGCTTGCCCGTAAGGCGATCGAAGACAAA
>CAZRND010000224.1:0-9038 GCA_964601345.1 uncultured Acidobacteriota bacterium
AAACGCCGTTTGGGTGAAGCGCGCGCGCGGCGGCGACACGCTTTACTACGGGCGCGGCGCGGGCGGCGATCCCACGGGCGTGGCCGTGGTCGGCGACATTATCCGCGCGGCGCGCGATCTCAACTCCGGAGCGCGGCTGCGCGTTCCGCCGCTCGGCTACGCCGAGGGCAACACGTCGCTGAAGATCGAGCTCGAAGGCCCGCCTTCGCGCCACTACTTGCGTTTTATCGTCGACGACCGTCCCGGCATCATCGAAGCGCTGGCTCGCGTGCTGGCGCGCAACGGCGTCAGCATCGACGCTGTTTTGCAAGAACCGGCCGTCGACAAGCGGCGGCTGCCCTTCGTTATTACGCTCGACCAGGCGCCGGCGTCCCAGGTCCGGCAGGCCGTCGAGGAGATGCAGTCCTTCCCCTTCCTCTGCGAGCCGCCCCTGCACTTGGCGATGGACGCGGAACTCTAGGGTTTTCTCAACTTCACTTTTTTGGCGACGGTGATCAAGGCGCGAACCGCTTGCGGGCGGTAGTGATCTTTGCGCACGGCCATTCCAATCTCGCGGCTCATGCGCAATCCGGCGAGCGGGATCATCTTTAACTGACCGGCGGCCACGTCCTCGACGGCATAGGCCTCGCTGAGCAGCGAAATCCCCATGCCCTCCGAGACGAAGCGCTTGATCAGCTCGATGCCCGAGACCTCGAACGCGATGCGGGCCCGCCGCCGATGGGGCGCGAGCAGCCGGTTCATGACCGCGCGCGTGTGTCCCGACTCCGGCAGGATGAACGGATAGTCGAGCAGATCTTCCATGCGCACCTTTGGCGACTTGGCGAGAGGATTCGATGGCGCGACGGCGACCATCCAGCGGTCGCGCAGCACGGGCGTAACCACCAATTCCTCCGTCTCCGTCGGCAAGGAGATGAAACCTACGTCGAGAATTCCTTCGAGCAGCTTGCGGACCACGCGGTCGGTATTGTGGCGAAAGATGCTCAGCGCCACGCCCGGATATCGGGATTGAAATTCCTTCAGGATCGGCGGCAGCAGATAAAGGCAAGTGGCTTCGGTTGCGCCGATCACGAGCTTTCCGGTCGGGCCAGCGCTCAGATCGGTCAACGCGCGATGCGCTTCGCGACGCAATTGGATCATGCGGTGGCCGTAGTCGGCAAGGAGCGCGCCGGGCTGCGTGAGATACACGTTGCGTCCCAGTCGGTCGAAGAGGCGAAAGCCGCACTCCTCTTCCACCTGGCGCACTTGCGCGCTGATCGCGGGCTGCGTCAGGCCGAGCGCTTCGGCGGCGCGCGAAAAACTTTTGAGCCGCGCGACTTCCACCACGGCTTTAATCTGTGCGAAGTCCACACAGCTATCATAGACTAGAAGTTTCCATGGACTTCGACCAAATCCAGGCGTTTCTCGAGATCGTGAAAGAGAAAAGTTTCTCGCGCGCGGCGGAGCGTCTCTATCGCACGCAGCCGGCGTTGAGCAAACAGATCCGCCAGCTCGAGACGGAGTTGGGCGAGCGGCTGCTCTCGCGCCAGGGCCGGCAGATCGAGCCCACCGCGGCCGGAAGCATTTTTCTGGAACACTGCGAGAAGATCGTCGGGACGCGCCGCGAAGCGCTTGAAGCGCTGCAGAAACTGCGCGAGCGTCCCCGCGGGCGCCTTTCGGTCGGCGCGAACGAGGCCACGTCTCTCTACATCCTGCCGCCGGTCTTCGCCGAATTCTCGGCCCGCTATCCCGGCGTGCGGCTGAGGATTCATCGCAATTTCACGCGCAAGCTGGTGGAGCGCGTCCTGGCCAACACGCTCGACTTCGGGGTGGTCTCGCTGCCCATCGAGGGCAAAGAGCTGCTGGTGTATCCGCTGCACAAGGACGAATTGGGGCTGGTGGTTCCCGCGAAACATCCGCTCGCCAAGCAAAAGGCGGTCGAGATCGCGCAGGCCGCGGAGTTTCCCTGGATCTTCCCGCGCACGGGCCGCACGCGCGCCCTGCTCGAGCGGATTTTTACGAACCGCGGCCTGGAGCCGAAGGTGGCGCTGGAACTGGCGAGCGTCGAGGCGATTAAGAAATTTGTCGCCGGCGGCCTGGGCATTTCCCTGATGAGCCGCAGCTTTGTGGCGCGCGAAGTGCGCGTCGGAACCCTGCGCGTGCTGCCGCTCAAGGGAATCACCCTGACGCGCGAGCTCGGCTTGATCCATCACCGCGACAAGTACATGGACCCGGTGATGCAAGGCTTCCTGCAAGTGGTCCGCGAGCTGCAGCCGAAGAAGGACGCATGAAGACAACGAAGAATGATGCGAGTGTCCGCTCGTTCCTGGCCGCCGTGCCCGACGAAGGGATGCGCAAGGAGTGTGCGGCCGTGGCAGCGCTCATGGCCAAGGCGACGGGGTGTGAGGCGAAAATGTGGGGAGACGTCATCGTCGGCTTCGACACATTCCATTACGAATACTCCGATGGAAAGCCCGGAAGCATCTGCCTGATCGGATTCTCTCCTCGCAAGAATGCGCTGGTCCTCTATGGCCTCGGCCCTTCGCGCGCGCCCAAGGAGCTTCTCAAGAAACTCGGAAAGCACAAAGTGGGCGGATCCTGCTTGCACATCGGCAAATTGCAGGATGTTCATTTAGAAACTCTTGATAAACTGATCCACAGCGCCGTAAAGTCGCGCCGGCAGACCAGCAAGGCGGACAAATGAAGTCGGTCTCATTCCTTACGCTCACCTTGGGAGTTGCGCTCGTCTCGCCCGCCTTGCACGCCGATCAAACACAGTTCACCGGAACATTCAATGCCAGCGGCATCAGGTTAGGCGGCGGTTGTAACACGCCGGGACCGTTCACGATCAATGGCGCTCTCTCGGCAGTAGTTCAGCCATCCCTGAGTTCCCTGGCCTCATCGGGCGGCAGCGCCTCCGGCGTTTATGTTTTTTCCAATTTTACGGCCTCGGGCTGCAGCGGCGGCGACAGTCCTGGCGGAGGACCGCTTTCGGTCACCGTCGCTGCCGGGGGCGCGACGACCATGGTTCTGGCGATCCCCGATCCCACCTCACCGTGCACGCTCACTCTACGGGGCACAACGACTTCCGTGAGCGGGGATGCCATCTCGTGCATCGAAAAAGTTAGCAGCGGCTCGGCTCCGGTGACTCTGACGGCGCAAGGCACAACGAACTTGTCCTCCACGCTGCGGGTTTCTCCGGCTGCATTGCAGTTCACGGCGATCGCCGGCGGCGGCGCGCCTCCGCCTCAGATTTTGAACCTCCTGAGCGATGCCGTCTTTCAAACCAACATCACCGGGCAATGGACCTTGATGGCGAACGACCGCAACGGCCCTCAAACATTTCAAGCGACATTCATCCAGACCGGCGGCAACTTTAGCGGGGCGCTCATCGATTCGGTATCGGCGAAGGTCCAGCCGATTACGGGAACGGCCGTCGGTTCGACGCTCACGTTTACGGTGAATGGCGACAAGGGGGATCTGGTAGTCGGCAGCGGAACCTTCAACGCGAATGTGACGATGGCCAGCGGAAGCTATATGGATTATTCGACCTCCCGTCCGCCGGATTCCGGTACGTTTACGCTGACGCGCTCGGGCTCAGGCCTGACGCCGGCTTCGACTTTGAATTGGACCGCACAGGCCGCCGTGGTTTCGGGGGCCGGATGGCTCAACGTGCAGCCGGCCAGCGGCTCGATCGCCGCCGCGTCCGGCGCTCCGTCCACGGCCGCCGTATCCGTGCAGACCTCGGGACTGGCTGCCGGACAATACAGCGGCTCGATCGCAGTGTCGGCGCCGGGCGCCGGAAATTCGCCGGTGGCGGTTTCGGTTCACCTAACGGTGCTGGCGGCGGCGACTCCGGCATTGGCCATGGCGCGTCCGCAAGGACTGATTTTCGTCGCGTCGCCAGCGTCGCCCCCTTCGCAGACCGTGCAGATCTCAACCGTCTCTCCGGCGGCGGCGCAAATCACGATCTTCGCGTCGACCATCGGCGCGGCCGGATGGCTTACGGTGGACAAGACCTCGGCGTCCCTGGGCAGCGCAGCTCCCGTGACGCTTGCGGTTAGCGCCGCGACCACGGGACTCGCGGCCGGCGTGTATCGCGGCCAGGTTACGATCGCCGTGAGCAGCGGAACCACGTTGAACGTGCCGGTAGTTCTCGTGGTTCCAGCGACGTCCGCGTCGGCGCTCTCGCGAAGCTCGGCGCAAGCCGGATGCACGGCCTCCACTCTGCTGGCCGTGGACCGGACTCTTGGAACCGGTTTTCAAACCTCGGCCTCCTGGCCGACGACGCTGGAAGCTCTCGTAGTGGACGATTGCGGCATATTTGCCTCGAGCGCGCTGGTCGTGGCGACATTTTCCAACGGCGATTCGCCTGTCGCGCTGCAGTTCGTCGGCAATGGAATTTACCAAGGGACCTGGAAACCGGCGCTGACCGCCACCTCGATCACCGTCACGATTACGGCCACGCAGGGGACTCTGAAGGCCGCCACGGTGACGTTGAACGGGCTGGTCAGTGCCAACCCCAACGTTCCACTGATTTTTTCGGGCGGCATGGTGAGCGCCGCGAGCTTCACCGGCGCAACGCTGCCTCCGGGTGCGATCATAGCGATCTACGGCAATAATCTGGCACAGGCCGGAGCCGGAAACCTTCCCTTGCCGACGGTTCTCGGAGGTGCGACATTCACCGCGGCTGGGCGCGATTTGCCGCTGTTCTACACTTCCGGCGGGCAAGTGAACGCTCAGTTGCCCTTTGAATTGACCGCGGGGACTCGTGTCGCGGTCGTCGCCAAGACGACAGCGGGCGGCAACTCCATGCTTTCCGTGCCCGAAGTCGTTACCGTGTCGCCGGCCGCGCCGGGCATTTTCTCTGCGTCGAGCAACGGCAAGGGACAGGGCATCATTCTGGACGTGCAGAACCGGCTTCTCGACGGCAAGCAGGCGTCGGCGACCGCCGGGCAGACCGTGGTGATCTACTGCACGGGCCTCGGCGCCGTTTCGCCGGCGGCGCCGTCCGGGCAGGCGTCTCCCTTGAATCCGCTCTCGCAAACGATCGGGACGCCCGTGGTGGTGATCGGCGGCATTGCCGCGCAAGTCGCATTTTCAGGACTCACTCCGAGCCTGGTGGGACTCTATCAAGTCAACGCCGTCGTGCCTGCGGGAGTCGCCGGCGCCGCCGTGCCCGTAACGATTACGCAACTCGGCGTGACCAGCAACACGGTTACGATGGCGATCCAGTGAACAATGTGCGACACCTGATCCTATTGCTGACCATCCTCGCGGCGCCCGTCGCCGCGCAAGAGGAGATCTGCCTCCACGGCGTGACGGTCATCGACGTCAACGGCGGCAAACCTCAAAGCGGCGTGGACGTGATCGTTGATCACGGTCGCATCACTTATATTGGCGGGAAGATTCGCCCAACCATCAAGGCCATCGAAATCGACGCACGGGGCAAGTTCCTCATCCCTGGTCTTTGGGACATGCACGTGCACCTGGCTTTCCCCTGGTCCGCTCCCACGGAACTGTCGGAGCCCTCCCTATGGCTCTTTATCGCGAATGGCGTGACCGGCGTGCGCGACATGGGAAGCGACTGGGATGTCCTACGGTCCTGGCGAGACAAGATCGAGACCGGCGCCGTCGTTGGACCGCGCATCGTCGCCGCCGGCCCGATCCTCGACGGGCCAACTCCCGGCTATCCGGGGCGCATCACGGTGCGAAATGCCGCCGAAGCGCGCGAGGCGGTCCAGTCGCTGGCGCGCCTCCACGTGGACTTCATCAAGGTCCACGCGCACCTTTCCCGCGAGTCCTACTTTGCGATCGCCGAAGAAGCCAGGAGACAGCGGCTGCCGTTCGCCGGCCATGTGACCCAGGAAGTATCCCTTGCCGAAGCGTCCGACGCGGGACAGCGGAGCATGGAGCACTTGAACGAGGGCGGCTTGATCCTGGACTGCTCCTCAAGGGAAGCGGAGCTGCGTAAGGACATCGATCACCAAAGGTGGCTGGACAGCTTCGATGCCGGCCGGTGCGAGGCCCTCTTCGAGCGGCTGGAACGCGAGGGAACCTGGCAGGATCCGACCGTCGTAGCCCTGCGCGCCTTCTCCGACATGGAGGCAGAACGGCGCCGAAATGTTCCCCTGCTGAAGTATGTTCCGAAAAAGACTCAAGCCCTTCAGGACCAGTATTTCGAGAGGTTCTTCAAGAATCGAAACGAAGAAGAGCGGGCTTTGGCGCGCCGGTTGTACGCCAAACAATTGGAAATCCTCGGCGCGATGAACCGGGCTGGCGTGCGAATTCTCACCGGCACCGATGTGGCTATGTCGGGCTTCGGGGTGCATGATGAGATGGAATTGTTGGTCAAGGCAGGGCTGACCCCGATGCAGGCGCTCCAAGCGGCTACGCGAAATCCAGCCGAGTATTTCGGCGAGCTGGATTCCAGCGGCACCGTCGAAAAAGGCAAGGTCGCGAACCTGGTGCTGCTCGACTCCAATCCTCTGACGGACATTCGCTACATCAGAAGAATCTCAGCCGTCATCGTCCGCGGAAAACTCTACACGCGCGCCGACCTCGACGGGCTGCTCGCGCGCGCGGCCGCCGCCGCGCGCTGAGTCTTACCCAAGTCGGGACGTTCGCCAGTCTTTCAGGATTTCTCTTGCTGCGTTATGCCCCGGGGCGCCCATGACGCCGCCGCCGGGATGCGTGCCGGAGGCGCACAGATAGAGTCCCGCGATCGGCGTGCGATACTGCGCCCAGCCGGGCGCGGGGCGCATAAAAAAGAGCTGATCTGGACTCATCTCGCCGTGGAAAATATTGCCGCCCGTCATGCCGAACTCGCTCTCGAGATCGGCCGGCGAGACCACGTTCCGGTGGATGACCGCGCTCTTCATATTAGGCGCATACTCGGCCAGAATTTCGAGCACGCGATCGGCGAAGGCTTCCTTGCGGCCGGCCCAAGTTCCTTCGCGCAGGGTGTACGGCGCGTATTGCACAAAAATGTTCATGATGTGCTTGCCCGGCGGCGCGATCGAATCGTCGTAAACTGTCGGGATGGTGCACTCGAGCATCGGCGAGCGCGAAGGCGCGCCGTACTTGGCGTCGTCCCAGGCGCGCTCCATGTACTCCATGTCGGGACAGATGTGGATCGTGCCGCGATGCTGCGGCCCGGGCGCCGTGCCGGGGTAAGCGGTGAAGTTCGGCAGCTCGCCCAGCGCCAGATTGATCTTGAGCGAGCATCCCTCGCACCGCAGGTTCTCGACTTCGCGCCGGAACTCGGCGGGAACAGCCCCGGGATCGAGCAGCTTCAGGAACGTGCGCTTCGGATCGGCGCCCGAAACGACGACACGCGCACGCAACTCCTCGCCTGAGGCGAGCGCCACGCCCGCGGCTTGCCCGCCGTTCACGATGATCCGATCGACCGCGGCGGACGCGCGAATCTCCGCGCCGTGCGCCTGCGCCGATGCGGCCATGGCCTGCGTGATGCCCCCCATGCCGCCGCGCACAAATCCCCAGAGCCCGCGGACGCCGCCCACGCCGCCCATCATGTGATGGAACAGCACGTAAGCCGTCCCCGGCGTCATCGGACCGCCGTTCGTTCCGATCACTCCATCGGTCGCCAGCGCCACTTTAAGCTGCGAGGATTCGAACCAGGCGTCGAGGAATTGCCCCACGCTTTGGCTCATGATGCGCGCCAAGCCCGCGAGTTCCGCGGGACCCAAGCCGAGCAGCCCGCGCGCCAACCGCGCCAGCTTCGGCAGGTCGGCGAGGCGCGGAGGAAACAGGTTCGGCGGCGTCATCAGCAGCGTCGGCTCGATGAAGCGCGCCAGGCGATCGAGGTGCTGCTCGTAACGCGGGAAGTTTTCGGCGTCGCGTGCCGAGAACTTGGCGATCTCGCGTTGCGTCTCGCGCAGCTCCGGCCAGAAAATCATGTGACGCCCGTCGGGGAAGGGCTGGAAGTAGGCCGGTTGTTTCGGATAGACGTGATAGCCGAACCGCTCGAGCTCCAGATCGGCGATTACCTTCGACTGCAGGAGGCTGTTGAGATAGGAAGCCGTCGAGATCTTGTATCCGGGAAAAAGCTCTTCGGTGACGCATGCTCCGCCGACGACCGCGCGCCGCTCGAGGACCAGCACTTTCCATCCGGCGCGGGCGAGATATCCGGCGGTGACCAGGCCGTTGTGACCCGCCCCGACAATGATGGCGTCGTAAGTCTGCATTACTCGAAGCGTAAAGCTTCGATGGGATCCAAGCGCGAAGCCTTGCGCGCCGGATAATAGCCGAAGAAGACGCCCACCGCCGTGGAAAAGACCGCGGCGAGGATGATGCCCTGCAGCGAGATGCGCATGGGCCATTGCAGAATCTGGCCCAGCAGGGCCGACCCGGCGATCCCGGCCAGCACGCCGATGCCGCCTCCGAAGAAGCTCAACAGCAGGGCTTCGCCGAGAAACTGAACCTGGACATTCTCTTCGGTCGCGCCCACGGCCAGGCGGATACCGATTTCGTGCGTCCGCTCGGTGACGGAGACCAGCATCACGTTCATGATGCCGATGCCGCCCACGAGCAGCGACACCGATGCGATGGCGGCGAGCAGCAGCGTGAAGGTCCGGCTCGATTCGAGCTGCGCCTGAATCTGATCCTCGGGTGTGCGGATGTTGAAGTCCGGCGTCTGGTCGGCGCGGATCTTGTGACGTTCCATCATTAGCGAGACGATTTGCGTAGTAGCCGGCCCGACGGCGTCGCTGGATTGCGCGGAACACATCACATCGTCGAGCCACGTCTTGCCGCTGATCTTTTTTTGCACCGTGGTGTAGGGCATGGCGATCCAATCGTCCTGATCCATGCCCATCACGGATTGGCCCTTCGGCGCGAGCACTCCGACCACGCGGCACGGCAGCTTGCCGAGCCGGATCACCTTGCCCAGCGGATCCTCGCTTCCAAAGAGCATCTGCTTGATGGTCTGGCCGATGACGCAAACGTCTGCAGCGCGCTCCACGTCTTCGGACGTGAAGGGTCCGCCTTCGATGACCTGCCACTTGCGAATGTCCAGGTAATCCGGCGTGCAGGTCTGGCGG
>CAZRND010000225.1:0-9020 GCA_964601345.1 uncultured Acidobacteriota bacterium
GCACGCTCACGTTGCTGCCATTGCCGTTGGCCACCGCGAGGTCGGGCTTGCCGTCTCCGTTGAAGTCGGCCACCACGACGGCGCGCGGAGTGTTTCCCGCGGAGTAGGACACCGGCACCTGAAAGGACCCGTCGCCATTGCCGAGCAGAATGCTCACCACGTTCGTGAAGTTGGCCACAACCAAGTCCGCCTTGCCGTCGCCGTTGACGTCGGCCACGGCGATCGACGTTGGACTGGCCCCTGCGGAGTAAGGAACGGCGGCCTGAAACGTGCCGTCGCCGTTGCCGATAAAAATTGCGACGGTGTTGCTCGCCTCGTTCGCCGCGGCCAGATCTGCCTTGCCGTCGCCGTTGAAGTCTCCCGCCACAACGTGGAACGGGCTGAATCCGGACGCGTAGGTAACGGCCGGTTGGAACCCGCTTCCGCGATACGCAATCACCGTATGACTCACCGCCGGCGACGAGGAAGGGCCATACGTGACATCGCCGCCGTAGTAAGCCTTCAGCACACGGCTTCCGGCCGCGAGCGACCTCGTCGTCAGGATCGCCTGGCCGCCCGAGAGTGGCGCGCGTCCGAGAATGGATGTGCCGTCGTAAAACGTCACCAGGCCCGTGGCCGCGGACGGCGTTACGGAGGCCGTCAGCGTCGCCGGTTGTCCAAAGAGCGCGGGATTCGGAACGTGCGCCAGCGTCACTGCGGTCGCGGCGCGAATCAAGGTGAGATCGCTGGACGTGTCGTTCGTCGTGTTCAACTGGCTGCCGCCCGAGACGGTGGCGGTGTTCGTCACGGACGCCGGCGCGCTCGCGGACACGTTGACGGTCAACACGATTCCGGGATAGTTGCCGAACCCGCCGAGGGAATCGCTGCGCGTGCAAGTCAGCGTCCCGATGGAACAGGTCCATCCCGGCCCGGCGAGGCTGGTAGCCGTCAGCCCCGTGGGCAATGTGTCGCTCACGGTGACAGTCCCGACGGTCGCGCCGCGGCCGACGTTCGAGACGGCGATGGAATAAATGGCCCCCGTTTCGCCCAGAGCGAAGTTGCCGGCATGCGTCTTGCGGATGGTCAGGTCGGGCACAGCGATTCCGGAAAGAATGCTCACCGTGTTCGAGCCGTTGTTGGCCACAGCGAGATCGCTGACTCCGTCAAAATTGAAATCGCCGACGGCCAGCGAAACCGGGCCGCTCAAGCCCGGGTAGTTCACCGCAGCCTGGAACGTGCCGTTGCCATTGCCGAACAGGACGCTGAGATTGTTGCTGCCGGCGTTGGCCGTGACGAGGTCCGCCCGGCCGTCGCCGTTGAGATCGCCCACAACAACGTAACGAGGCTGGGCGCCGGTCCCATAGTTGACCGCAGCCTGAAACGTGCCGTCGCCGTTTCCCACGAGGACACTCACGTTGTTCGCGCCGCCGCCGAAATTCGCCACCGCGAGATCGGACTTGCCGTCAGCGTTGAAATCGCCCACGGCCACCGAGATCGGCGAGTTACCGGCGCTGTAGGTGACCGGCGCCTGGAAGGTCCCATTCCCGTTGCCAAGCAGGATGTTGACGTTGTTGCTCGGATTGCCGTTCGCTACGACGAGATCGGTCTTGCCGTCGCCGTTGAAATCGCCGGCGGCGACCGAGGCCCCGCCGTTCGCCGGATAGCTGACGGTCGCCTGGAAGGTTCCGTCGCCATTGCCCAGCAGGACGCTCACCGAGAGGCTGCCTCCGCCGGTGACCGCGAGGTCCGCGATGCCGTCACCGTTGAAGTCCGCCACCGCGATGGAGAGAGGACTTCCAACTGTGGGATAACTCACCGCCGCGAGAAACGTGCCGTCGCCGTTCCCAAGGAGGATGCTGACCGTGCTATCCGTGACGTTGGCGACCGCGAGGTCCGTCTTGCCGTCGCCGTTAAAATCTCCCGTGGTGACGAAGCGCGGGCGGATGCCGACGGCGTAGCTCACCGCCGTCTGGAAGGTCCCGTCGGAATTGCCCAGCAGCACGCTCACGTCATTCGTGGTTTCGTTCGCCGTCGCGAGATCGGGCTTCCCATCGCCGTTGAAATCGCCCTGCGTCACGCAGAAGGGACCGGTTCCAACACCGTAGTTCACGATCGGCTGGAATCCGTTCTCGGCGTACGAGGTCACCGTCAGCGGGGCCGCCGCCGAAAGGCTCGGCGAAAACGTGGCGTCGCCGGAGTAATAGGCGCGAAGGGAACGGCTGCCCACGGGGACCAGCGCGGTGAACAACGATGTGACACCGCTCGTCACCGGACTCGTCCCCAGCACCGCGACGCCGTCGTAGAAAGTCATTTTCCCAGTGGCGCTGGGAGAGGAAACGCTCGCGCTGAGCGTCACGAATTGACCCAGCACTGCGGGATTGGGCGTCGCGGTGAGGGACGTGGTCGTGACCGTTGGAGGCGACGCCGGAGCCGCCAAGGCAAGGAGGACCGCGAGCAAGCAACACCTGGAGAACGTCGCCATGGATCGATCTAGAAGCGGGGGAGAACCAATTCTATAGCCTTTCCGCGTTTGTGGCAGAATAAGTTCCCGGATGCCCAAAGCGATCGACATGCACGTGCACTTGCCGACGTCGAGCTTTCTCGACGTGACGATCCAGCCCTACCGCGCGCCTGCGGAAAAATTCTTTCGCTCCACTGTGCCGACGCGCCAGATGGACGAGGTCGCGCGCCTCTACGAGGAGCTCGACATCGTCGGAGTGCTCCTGGCGTGGGATGCGGAGACGGCCACGGGCCTCGCGCCGCTGACCAACGACGAGGTCGCTTCGATCGTTGCGAAGTATCCGAAGCAATTCATCGGCTTCGCCAGCGTCGATCCCTGGAAGGGCAAGAAGGCCATCGTCGAGATCGAGCGCGCCGTGCGCGAACTCGGCATGAAGGGCGCCAAGTTCCATCCGGGCGTTCAGGCATTTTATCCGCACGAGCAGCGCTTCTATCCGCTCTATGAAAAGATTGCCGAGCTCGGCGTGCCGGCGCTCTTCCACACCGGAACCAACGGACTCGGCGCGGGGATGCCCGGCGGCATGGGAATCAAGCTCGATTACACGCGGCCCATCTGGCTCGATCACGTGGCCGCCGATTTCCCGAAGCTCACCGTGATCGGCGCGCATCCCGCGTGGCCTTGGCATGAGGAGATGCTGGCGATCGTCGCGCACAAATCGAACGTCTACATGGATCTCTCCGGATGGTCGCCGAAGTACATCCCCAAGGCGATCATGGACGAGGCGCGCTCGCGCCTGCAGGATCGCATGCTCTTCGGCAGCGACTACCCGTTCATTCAGCCGCAGCGCTGGATGGCGGATTTCGACGCCCTGGATGGATTCTCGCCCGAAGTAAGGAAGAAGATTCTGATCGGAAACGCCGCGCGGATTCTTAGGCTTTGAGCTTGGCCATGATTTTCTGAGAGAGCGACGTGGGAAGATCGAACGATCCGCTGTGTGTGGTGATCTTGATGGTCTGCAGCGTGGTATCGACCAGCACTTTGCAGGAGCGGCAATGGGCCATGTGCGATTCGAGTTCCTTGCGCACGTGAACGGCGGTTTCGTCTTCGAGATACTGGCCGAGTTCCTTGATCAAATCGTCGCAGCTAAACACCGGGCGCCTCCAGGCGTTTGCGCGTGAAGTGCGGCGCGAGCGCTTCCCGCAGCATCAGACGCCCGCGCAGCAGGCGCGTCTTGACGGTGGAGATCCCCAGTGAGAGGGCCGTGGCGGTTTCCTCGGTGGACATTTCGTCGATGTCGCGCATCATGACCACGATGCGGTATTTCATAGGCAGATTCATGACTTCCCGTTCCACAATTTCTTTGATTTGAACTTTCGAAACATGCTGCTCCGGATCATCCGCCCAAGACCGGATCTGGACGGGCCGGAAATCCTCACTGTCCTCGGCGTCCTCATCGAGGCTCACCGTCGGCTTCCTCCGCCGCAGGCGCTCCAGCCCCTCGTTGATGGCGATCCGCAGCAGCCACGTGGAGAAAAGCGAAGCTCCTTCGAAATCGCCGACGTGCTGGAAGGCCTTCAGGAAGGCGTTCTGCACTCCGTCTTCGGCGTCTTCCCGGTTCCCGGTGATGCCGAGGAGCGTCCGGAACAGGCGGCGCTCGTGGCGATGCACCAACCCCTCGAAGGCGGCGGTATCTCCGCCTTGCACCCGGCGCACGAGTTCGAGATCGGCGTCGGCGGGCGAGGGCCTCACTACATTTAGATTTGGGGAAGCCATAAAAGATTCATTGTAACATTAGAGGAATGTCCGTACGGGTGCGCTTTGCGCCGAGTCCCACGGGACAGCTTCACGTAGGGAACGCGCGCACGGCGCTGTTCAACTGGCTCTTTGCGCGCGGAAAAGGCGGAACCTACATCCTCCGCGTCGAGGATACCGACGTCGAGCGGTCCGAGGCGCGCTTCGAGGAGCAGCTCCTCGACGATCTGCGCTGGCTGGGCCTCGATTGGGACGAAGGCCCGTTCCGGCAATCGGAGCGCCGCGAGATCTACGACCGCCGCGCGCAGGAACTGATCGCCGCCGGGAAAGCCTACCACTGCTTCTGCACCGAGGAACAGCTCGAGGCCGAGCGCAAGGCGGCGCTCGCCACCGGCGCGCAGCCGAAGTATTCGGGCAAGTGCGCGCAGCTTTCTGGCGCCGAGGCGGCCGCCCGACGGCAGGGCGGCGAGCCGGCCGCGGTGCGCCTGCGCATCCCGCCGGAGCCGATTCGCTTCCACGACATGGTCCACGGCGACATGGAGTTTTCTCACGAGGTGATCGGCGATCCGGTGCTGGTGCGATCGAGCGGGATGCCGAACTACAACTACGCCGTGGTCATCGACGATCTCGATATGCGCGTCACGCACGTGATCCGCGGCGACGATCACTTGTCGAACACGCCGAGACAAGTCGCGGTGTACCGGGCCCTGGGCGGCGCGCCGCCCGAGTTCGGACATCTCTCGACGATCCTCGGCAGCGATCATGCCCGCCTCAGCAAGCGCCACGGAGCGACGTCGCTCGCCCATTTCCGAGAAATGGGCGTGCTTCCTGAGGCCTTGCGCAACTATTTGGCGCTGCTCGGCTGGTCGCCGGGCAACGACCGCGAAGTCTTCTCGACTCCGGAGCTCGTAGAGCACTTCCGCATGGACCAAGTCTCGAAGCATCCCGCGGAATTCAATTACGAAAAGCTGTACTGGCTGAACCGGCATTATCTAAAAGAAGCGGCGCCCGATCGCGTGCTCGGACTGGCGGCAGCTCACTTTCCGGCTGTGCCGGCGTCCGCGCGCGAATGGCTCGGCCGGGTCGTCGCATTGTTGCTGCCGTCGGTGGATTATCTGGCCCAACTACCGGAGCGCGCCAAGCTGATCTTCGAGTATGATCCGCGGGCCGTGAAAGAAGATGCCGAGAACCGTGCCGTGCTCGCCGAGCCCGGCGCGTCCCAGGTGATCGACGGCTTCGTCGCGCGGGCAGTCGACTCCACGCCGCTCAGCGCGCGATTCAAAGAGATCATGAACGCCGTGAAGCAGGAGACGGGACAGAAGGGCAAGCACCTTTTTCATCCCGTGCGCGTGGCGCTCACCGGACGCGTCTCGGGTCCCGAGCTGGACAAGCTCCTGCCGATTCTCGAGGCCGGCAGTGCGATAGGATTAGTGAAGGGGCCATTGGAGAGGCTGAAGGAATTTCGGGGCTAGGGATTGCAGAGCATCGTCGGCATACATTCCGTTCGGGAAGCGTTGCGCAGCGGCCGCGCCGTGGAGACGGTCCACGTGCAGGATGGCGCGGGCTCGCGCTGCGCCGAAATTGTGGACCTTTGCCGCAAGGCGGGCATCGCGGTGCGCCACGCGCCGCGCCAGGCGCTGGACCGCATGGCGAGCGGCGCCGTGCATCAGGGCGTCATCGCCACCCTGGCCGCAAAGGCTTACGTCGAGATCGAGGACGTTCTCGACCGGCTGGCGCGCCCGGGCCTGGTCGTGGTTCTCGACGGCGTCGAGGATCCGCATAACCTCGGAGCGATCATCCGCACCGCTCACGCCGCGGGCGCCGACGTGGTCGTGATTCCAGAAAGGCGCGCTGCCGGACTTACCCCGGCCGCGGCCAAGGCCGCCGCCGGAGCCGTCGAGTATCTGCCGGTCGCCCGCGTGACGAACATCGCCCGCACCATCGAGATGCTCAAGGAACGCAATTACTGGGTGGTGGGTCTCGACGAGCGCGCCGAGAAGACTTTTCGGGAAATCGATTACCGCGGCGGGTGCGCGCTGGTGCTCGGAGCCGAGGGACACGGTCTGCATCAACTCGTGCGCCAGAAATGCGACTTCCTGGCCTCGATCCCGGTCTCGGGACCATTGGGATCATTGAATGTTTCCGTGGCCGCCGGTATCGTATTGTTTGAGGCGGCGAGGCAAAGAGCTTGAGTCCCAACATTCCCCGCACACGCGTCGTCGTGGCTACGACCGTCCTGCTGAGCTTCATCAGCTTCTGGAGAGCCGCGGCCATCGTGCTGAACGACCTGGGATCGTCGGCTTACTACGTGGCCGGCATCGCCGAGGAGGCCTTCGGCAAGTCCGCGCCGTGGTTCATCCTCGCCGTGATGCTCTTCTCCTACCTGGTGCGCGCCGTCTACATCGAGAGCTGCGTGATGTTCGTGCGCGGCGGCGTTTATCGCGTGGTGAAGGAAGCCATGGGTGCGACGCTCGGCAAGATGGCCGTCTCGGCGCTGATGTTCGATTACATCCTGACCGGTCCCATCAGCGTGGTGACGGCGGGGCAGTATCTCGGCGGCTGGCTGAACGATCTCGGCAAGTTTCATCTGTTCGTCGAGAGGGGATGGGGCTTCTCCGTCCCGCGCGAAGCGCTCGCCGTGATTTTCGCCGTGTCCGTGACGGTCTACTTCTGGCAAAAGAACGTGCACGGGCTGCACGAGTCAAGCGAACGAGCGCTGCAGATCATGTACGTGGTCACGGTCATGGTGGTGCTCATCCTAGGCTGGAGTTTCTGGACGCTGGTCCTGCGCGGGAACTGGACGCTGCCGCCGCTGCCGTCGAATGAAACGCTGCACTTCCAGGACACCGCGCTCGGATGGCTCAAGGGGACCGCCTGGCCCAAGATCGCGATCTTCGGTTTCATGATCGCTTTCGGACACTCCATCCTGGCGCTGAGCGGCGAAGAGTCGCTGGCGCAGGTGAGCCGCGAGATCGAGCATCCCAAGCTCACGAACCTGAAGCGCGCCGGCCTGGTGATCTTCATTTACTCGCTGGTCTTCACCGCCGTGGTCTCGTTCCTGGGCGTGATGCTGATCCCCGACGAGGTGCGTTCCAACTACTTCAGCAACATGATCGGCGGCCTGGCGATGCATCTGGCCGGGCCGGTCGAGCTGCGCCTGGTGATGCAGGCCTTCGTCGTGCTCGTGGGCGTGTTGATGCTCTCCGGCGCCGTCAACACCGCGATCATCGGATCGAATGGAGTGATGAACCGCGTGGCCGAGGACGGCATCCTCACCGATTGGTTCCGCCGTCCGCATCCGAAATACGGAACGACCTCGCGACTCATCAACATGATCGCGATCCTGCAAATCGTCACCATTCTGGGGAGCCGCGGCAACGTCTACATGCTCGGTGAGGCGTACGCCTTCGGCGTGATCTGGAGTTTCACGCTGATGAGTTCCTCGATCCTGATGTTGCGCTTCAAGAGGTCCGGGCCGCGAGAGTGGCGCGTGCCGGGCAACCTGACGATCGGCGGCAAGGAAATCCCGTGGGGCCTCGCGCTCATCTCGCTCGTGCTGCTGGCCACGGCGCTCGTCAACCTGCTTACCAAGGAAGTCGCCACCATTTCGGGGATCGCGTTCAGCATCCTGCTCTTCATTGTTTTTTCGGTCTCCGAGCACATCACCGCCCGGCAGCGCGCGGCACGCGTCGGCATGGATCAGTTCCAGCTTCATCATGAGGAATCGATCACGGCGGAGGGCATGGGCGTCCGGCCCGGAAGCATACTGGTGGCCGTGCGCGACTACAACACGCTGAACCATCTCCGCACCGTACTCGAGCGCACCGACACCGAAAGCCACGACGTGGTCGTGATGACCACACGCATCGTGCAGGGCGCGGACTTCGCCGGCGAGTTCATCGCCGATGAGCAGCTCTTCAGCGAATACGAGCAGTTGCTCTTCTCCACCGTCGTTGGCCTCGCGGAGAAGATGGGCAAGCCGGTGTCGCTGGCCGTCGTTCCCGGCACCGATCCGTTTGAGGCGATTCTCCTGACGGCGCAGCGCATGCGTTCCGACCGCGTGGTGCTCGGGCCATCGAGCCGACTGAGCGGACAGGAACAGGCTCTGCAGGCAGGCCTGGCCTGGGAGAAACTGCCGAACCCGCGCCCGCGGCTGGACCTGGAGGTGGTCCGTCCGAGCGGTGACGTGCAGAAATTTCATTTGGGACCGCACGCACCGCAACTTCGTCCCGAAGACGTCGAGACGCTGCACCGCCTCTGGCTGGAGCTTTCCGCGCGCCCCGATTTGCAGAGTCTGCACCACAATCAGATCATCACCGTGGCCTTGCGCCGCCTCGCCGCCGGCCTGCGCCGCGGCGTGGAGAAGGAAGCGATCGTACAGGAGCTTCGCCGCATCACCGCGGCGGAACCGGACGATACGAAAATTCCACAGTCCAGAGCCGAAATTCAAAAGTAGAATCAGTGGATGCCGGAAGGGCCGGGGGCTCCGCAGAAGGCCAGGATCGTCGTTGCGACAACCGTACTCCTGAGCTTCATCAGCTTCTGGCGGGCGGCGGCTATCGTCCTGAACGATCTCGCCTCTTCGGCTTACTACGCCGGCGGGATTGCCGAGCAAGCCGCCGGCAAGGCCGCCCCCTGGATCATCCTCGGAGTCATGCTCTTCAGTTACGCGGTGCGCGCCGTGTATGTGGAGAGTTGCGCGATGTTCACACGAGGCGGCGTCTATCGCGTGGTGAAAGAAGCGATGGGCGGCACCCTCGCCAAATTCAGCGTCTCGGCGCTGATGTTCGACTACGTGCTGACGGGCCCGATCTCCGGCGTGGCCGCG
>CAZRND010000226.1:0-9015 GCA_964601345.1 uncultured Acidobacteriota bacterium
CGTCCCAACTGGCGTTAGGGGGATCCTGCCGCACTCCGGAAAGTCATTTAGCGAGAAGGTGCCGGCCGCCATACAGGTCGGCAACGGATTCGGCAAGTTCGTCGGCATGACCCAGGTTCAGGAACTCGGCGTCATCGAGACACCGATCGCCCTCACCAACACGCTCGACGTATGGACCGCCGCGGAATCGGTTGCGGATTACGTCCTCGCGCAACCGGGCAACGAGAATGTTCGCTCGATCAATCCGGTGGTGGGGGAGACCAATGACGGCGGACTGAACGATATTCGCGGTCATCATGTGCGCAAGGAACACGTCCGGCAGGCGATCGAGAAGGCTCGCGACGGCGCCGTGGAAGAAGGTGCGGTCGGCGCGGGCACTGGCACCGAGGCGTTTGGATGGAAGGGCGGCATCGGCACGGCGTCACGCAGAGTGGGCGGCGCTACGGTCGGCGTCCTAGTGCAATCGAATTTCGGCGGACATCTCACCATGGACGGCATCCCCGTTCCCGGCCCGACCCGCAATCCCAATCCTGCAGGCGACGGCTCGTGCATGATCGTCGTGGCCACCGATGCGCCCGTCGACGCGCGGCAGCTAGCGCGCCTCGCTCGCCGCGCGCTCTTTGGCCTCGCGCGTACCGGATCGAGCGCCAGTCACGGCAGCGGCGACTATGTGATCGCTTTCTCAACTGAACGCAAGAAGCCGGCGCTCGGCGAGGAAGAGTTGTCGCCGCTCTTTCAAGGCGTGATCGAGAGCACCGAGGAAGCGATTCTGAATTCCCTGCTCCAGGCGACCACCACCAAGGGACGCGGCGGCCGCGTGGTCGAGGCTATCCCCGTGGACAAGATCGGCGAACTCATGCGAAAGTATGGAAGATGAAATACCGCATCCTTGGCCGGACCGGCCTGAAAGTTTCTGAAATAGGATTTGGCGCATGGGGAATCGGCGGGCATCTTTGGGCCGATTCCGAGGACAAGGCCTCACTCGCCGCGCTCGAAAAGGCGATTGCCTGCGGCTTGGACTTCATCGATACCGCCTTGGCCTATGGCGACGGGCACAGCGAACAGCTCATCTCGAAGATCCTGAAGAAACATCCCAAGCTGATCGTGGCGACGAAAGTTCCGCCGATGAATTACGTATGGCCGGCGCAGCCCGGCGTGCCGATCGCCAAGGTCTTTCCGCGCGACTACATCATCTCCTGCACGGAAAAGTCGCTGAAGAACCTGAAGGTGGAGAAGCTCGACGTACAGCAATTGCACGTATGGTCGCCGGAATGGATCGACAACGACGACTGGCGTGAAGCCTGCGCGCGCCTGAAGAAAGAAGGCAAGATCGGCGCGTTCGGCCTATCCATCAACGATCATCAACCCGATTCCGCCATGGCCGCCGTGCGTACGGGCCTCATCGATACGGTGCAGGTGATCTACAACATCTTCGACCAGAGTCCCGCCGACGGCTTACTGGAATTATGCGAGGAGAAGAACGTCGGCGTCATCGCGCGTGTTCCGTTCGATGAAGGGAGCCTGGCGGGCGCGATCCGGCCCGATACGAAATTCGCCAAGGGCGACTTCCGCAACCATTATTTCAACGGCGACCGCAAGCAACAGGTCGTCGATCGCATTGGGAAGATCCAGGCCATTCTGCCTGGACACGCCGGAAGCCTGCCCGAAGCGGCGTTGCGTTTCTGCATCAGCCATCCCGCCGTTTCTACTGTGATTCCCGGGATGCGCTCCGCGCGCCACGCCGAAGACAACTGCGCGGCGAGCGACAAAGGCCCGCTCGATCCGGCCTTCCTGCACCGGCTTGGGGAACATCGCTGGCAACGAAATTTCTACGCTTGATCCCGCGCGTTAGACGATCCAGCCGTCCATCACGTTGATGATGCGGTGCCCGTACTCGGCGTTCTTCTCCGAGTGCGTGACCTGGATGATGCTGGTCCCTTCATCGTTGAGCTTCTTGAACAGGTCCATGATCTCCTTGCCCTGCCCGGAGTGCAGGTTGCCGGTCGGCTCGTCGGCGAGGATGAGTTTGGGATTCGAGATCAGGGCGCGGGCCACGGCCACGAGCTGCTGCTGTCCGCCCGATAGCTGGTTGGGGTACAGATCCTTCTTGCCCACGATGTGAAACCGGTCGAGCGCGTCGCAGACCATGGAGGCGCGCTGCGCCGACTTGACGTTCTTGTAGGAGAGCGGAATGTCCAGGTTCTCGTAGACCGTCAGGCTGTCGAGCAGGTGATAGCTTTGAAAAACGAAGCCGATGTTGGCCTTGTTGACCTCGGCGCGTTCCTTCAAGCTCATGCGATGAATGGGGTGGCCGAGGAAGTTGTATTCTCCCGTCCAGTCGCCGTCAAGCATGCCGATGATGGCCAGCAGCGTCGACTTCCCCGCTCCCGAAGGTCCCATGATGGTGACGAATTCGCCTTCTTTTATATCCAGATTGATGCGGCGCAAAACGTAGACTTTTCCACGGCCCACAGGGTAAGACTTCTCCACGCTGCGCATCTCGATCAGGTTTTCCGGCATCGGTATATCTTATCGCAGGAAGGACATACCTGCTATTCTTGGTCGGTGCGTCCGGTCGAAGATTTGAAGATCGCCATACTGCATCCCTCGTACGAAGAGTCAGAGTCGCCTTTTAAGGAGCTCGATCCGGTCTGCGATCCGGCGCGATACATGCCGGAAGCGCATTGCACCAATTTCGAAATCAACAAGCGCACCGCGGTGCGCCAGGTCGCGGAGATCGCGCGGCAAGGTTTCGATGTGGCCTTCAATCTTTGCGACGGCGCGTGGGAAGAGGATCGCCCAGGGATCGAAGTCGTGCAGGCGCTCGAGCGACTCAACATGGCTTTCACCGGCGCCGGTTCGCTCTTCTACGAGCCGACTCGTCAGGCGATGAAGATGGCCTGCGAATCGGTGGGCGTGAAGTTTCCGGCATGCGCCGTGGCGCGCAGCGAGGCGGACGCCGCGCAGGTCGCGGCGTCGTTGCGATTCCCCATGATCGTCAAGCACCCGAATAGCTACGCCAGCGTGGGCTTGACCAAGGATTCGCGCGTCACCGACGAAGCTGGTTTGCGGCGGGAGATCGCGCGCATGGCCGGCCAGTTCGGCTCGGCGCTCGTCGAGGAATTCATCGAAGGACGCGAATTCACCGTGCTGGTCGCGGAACCCCGCGAAGGAGAAGTCGAGCCCTGGGCATTCCAGCCGGTGGAGTTTCGTTTTCCCGCAGGCGAGACGTTCAAGGACTTCAACATGAAATGGGTCCGCTACGCGGAGATCACCGACGTGCTGGTGGAGGACGCGGACCTCGCTTGCCGTCTCCGCGAAGCTTCGGCGCTGACCTTCGCGGCGTTAGGAGGAAGCGGCTTCGGCCGGTGCGACATCCGCATGGACGACGCGGGTGGCATTTACATGCTGGAGATCAATCCCAATTGCGAGGTCTTTTGTCCGACGGGAGAATTCGGCAGCGCGGACTTGGTGCTGGCGCAAGATCCAGCGGGCCACGCGGGATTCGCGCGACACCTGATCATGTGCGCCCTGCGGAGGCAGGCGCGCGCGATGCGTCCCTGGGAGATCCGCTACGACCGCGCCATGGGTTTCGGGTTGTATGCCGCGCGCGCGGTTCGCGCCGGAGAAGTTGTCGAGCCCTATGAAGAGCAGCCCTTCACGCTCGTCTCGCAGGATCACGTCCAGCGACGCTGGCAGGGGATCAAGCGCAGTTGGTTCGAGCGCTATGCCTGGCCCGTCACCGCCGATGTCTACTCGATCTGGAGCACCGATCCCGAAGCGTGGCGGCCGGTGAATCACTCCTGCGACCCGAATGTGTGGCTCGAAGGGCTGGACCTCGTGGCTCGCCGAGACATCGCCGCGGGCGAGGAGCTATGCATGGACTATGGCACGTTCTACGGTCCGGCGATGGCGTCCTTCGAGTGCGTATGCCGCTCCCCGCTCTGTCGCGGGACGATCCGAGGGACCGATTATCTTTTGCCCGCGCTACGCGAACGCTACGGCCCGCACATGTCGGCATTCCTACGGTCTCATTGACTCAGCGTGAATGTCACATCGAGATCGGTGATGACTTGGGCATCGCTGGGTTCAAAAACCCATTGCTTCACTGCCTCGATAGCCGATTGAACTAGCAGCGGATGTCCAGAGATTACCTTGAGGTCGGCTACGCTTCCGTCCGGTTCGATCGTTGCGATGAATCGAACGACGCCTTGGATGCGAGCCTGCTTTGCCAGCGGCGGATAGGCCGGTGTCACCTGGAAGGTGATCTTCGGCCGCGGCGCGAGCTTTTCGCCCGACGGGAGGGACGGCGGAGGCGGCGGAGGAGGCGGCGCGCCGGTCTTCAGCATGATTCGGATGGCTAGTTGTTCCGGCTGCGTTTGCGTGATATTGACCGCCAGGTGCTCGTCATATTCCCGCACGACTTGCAGGAGCCTGTTCATGGAGTCCGTGGTCAGAGTCTCTTCCGCGCGCACGGGCAGGCGTGACAGCAGTTCTTTGCTTGCCTCTTCAGAAAGGCCTTTCACCTCAATCGACTTGATCTTCCGGCCTTCGAGGAACCGAACGCGCGGCTGCGACGCCGCGGCTCCGGCAGCCGCCTGGAAGGTGATGTTGACCTGTCGCGCAGTTCCGCCGAGGCTCCGAGCAAAGTGCCATTGCAACACCGATTCGATCGCTGCGCGGCGCAGCTCGGCTGGTCCGCCGAGAGCTCGCGCGTCGGTGACGTTGCCCTGCGCGTCGAGCGCGGCCTCGACCGTGACAGTTCCAGAGATGCCTCCGGAGCGCGCGGCAGCGGGGTAGTCCACCGAGACCCGGTGCACGACTGTTGCGCCACCTAAGTCCACGATCACGCCCGCGCCGTCGACGACCATCTGCGGCGATGCCATCATCGGAAATGCTGCGGTCACCAGCCAGCCCGCCGAGGCCAGCACAACCATAGCCGTTACGAACGCCGACAAAAGTCTTGCTCTCGACATACGCGCCTCCTTCAAGATTGAAAATACTCGTCGCTTCAAATGTCCCTTGCGCAGGAACGGCGAGGCCAGCGCCAAATCGGGCTGATCCCCCGCTCCAGCCATGGCCAGCAGCGCATCCACATATTCCTCACGCGACGCGGTTCGCTCGATCACTTCGCGGTCCACCGTCTCCTCGCGTGCGAGACCGATTTCGCCCAGCAGCCACCAAATCGCTGGATGGAACCAGAAGACCGCGCGCACCAGTTCTTCGCCGACCGTATAGGGCCAGTCGTGCCGCATCACGTGCAACAACTCATGGTAGAGAATTGCTTCTCTCGCGCGCGAATCGAGATCGGGAAATCGCTCGGGAAGCAGGATGACGGGCTCGAAAAATCCGAAGGTAACAGGACTATGGATCTCCGGAGAGACCAAGACCGTGACTCCGATGTCCGCGGCAAGCGCGCCCTCAAACGGTCGGGACGTTCTGCGCAATCGGCGCAGCCTCCAGAATCCAGCGCCCAGCCGGCCAACGCCTACGAGCATGCCGGCCGCGAGCAACAGAAGCGCCGCCTCTCGCAGAGGCCATCGCCGACTCGATGTCGGGGATGGCGCGCCGACCGCAACGGTACTCTGCCCGATTTGTGCTGTAACCGTAACTGATTCGCGCTTCCAGTTCTGAATGAGCGGAAGGAGCAGGCACGCGGCCAGCAGTGCATGGTAGTAGGCCAGCCGGGCACGCGCGGACCGCATCCGAAGCAATGCGGGGGCGAGGCCGGCGATGCCGACCAACAACCCAATTTGCAGGCTGTAGAAGATCAAGTTCGTGCAGAGGAGCGCGGTGCTCATGACTTCCTCCTCAGCCGGGCGATCTCGGCAAGATCCTCGCGGCTCAGATCATGCTCCTCCACCAGATGCACCAGCAGCGGCTCGGCCGATCCGTTGAAGACGCGGTTGACGAATTCGCGGACCATCGCGCCGATCACCTTGCGCTGCGGCTGCGCCGGACGGTAAAGATAGGCGCGCTCGGCCTGCGTGCGCTTCAGGTATTTCTTTTGCTCGAGGATCTTCATCATCGTCAGGACGGTGGTATAGGCCACCTTGCGCCGCTCGAGGAGCGCTTCGTAGACGTCGCGCACCGTCGAGCTTTCGCGCTGCCAGACGATCTTCATGATTTCCAGTTCCAGGCCGGTAAGGGTGGGACTTCGCCTTCGCATACTAAAGATTTAGTACTAAGGCCGGGCTATGTCAAGCGAAAAATTAATCCTGGCGAAGGGCGGAGATAGGATCGACCCGCGTGGCGCGGCGCGCCGGGACGTAGCAGGCGGCGAGCGCCACCGCGGCCAGCAGGAAGCTCAGCGCGACGAAGGCCGCGGGATCGCGAGGACTGACGCCGTAGAGCAGGCTGCTCATGAGGCGCGTCGCCCCAAATGCCGCGACGAGTCCGATGCCCGCGCCGGCGAGCGCCAGGCGCATCCCCTGCCCCAGGATCAGCAACAGTACGTCGCGCGCCTGTGCGCCCAGGGCCATGCGGATGCCGATTTCCTGCGTGCGCTGGCTGACCGAGTAGGAGACCACACCGTAGATGCCTACGGCGGCAAGGACCATCGCCACTCCAGCGAACAGGCCGAGCAGCAGCATAGCGAAGCGCCGCTGCGCGAGGGAACGCGCCACGGCGTCATCCATCACGTCGATTTGCGACACGGGCAGATTCGCATCCACGATGCGAATCTGCGCGCGCACGGCCGCGATCATCGTCCGCGGATCACGGCTGGTCCGCACGACGAGAATCGGAGACGTGAGCGGATTCACAAGATAAGGACGGTAAATCTCCGGCTGCGGCTCGATGTCGATGGCAAAGTGGCGCACGCTGCCCACGACGCCGACCACCGTCTGCCAAGGGACGTTGTCGCCAAAGCCCGTCTTGACGCGCTTGCCGATCGGGTCCTCACCCGCGAAGAAGCGCCGCACCGCGGCGTCATTCAGAAGCACGACGCCGCTCGTGTCATCCCGAGTGAATGAGCGGCCTTCGAGAAGCGGGATGCCCATGGCGCGGAAATAATCGTGACTTGCCACGCGATATTCGATTTGTGGAACCACGCCGCCCGCGGCCGGATGTCCCTCGACGATCAGCACGCTCGTCAGAGTGGTACCGCTCAGCGGAAGGCGGC
Source organism: uncultured Acidobacteriota bacterium (assembly GCA_964601345.1). GTDB lineage: Bacteria > Acidobacteriota > Terriglobia > JAJPHL01 > JAJPHL01 > CAZRND01. The sequence goes on from CAZRND010000226.1 coordinate 7,124, forward strand.
TCACCACGCCGCAGGACTCGACGCCGGCCACGCCGTCGATGTGCTCCTCAAGCTGGTTGAAGAATACCCGCCGGTGCTCAGGCGTTGGATACTGCGTCGGCGGCAGCAGCAACTGCGCCGTGAGCAGATTGTGCGGATTGAAGCCTGGACTGATCCCCAGCAGGAATTCGTAGCTGCGAATGAGCAGACCCGATCCAATCAACAAGACCAGTGCGAGAGCCATCTCGGAGACTACCAGCAGCCCGCGCAGCGGCTGGCGGCCAAACCGGCCGGCGGAAATTCTGGTGCTGCTCGCCTGCCATGCCGGAACCAGGCCAAAGATCAATCCGGTCACTAGCGAAAGTACGAAGGTGAATGCCAGCACCTGTGCATCGATGCCGATCTCGGCGCGTCGCGGAAAATCCGGCGGGCTCAGAGCCATCAGGGCGTCACGGCTCCAGACGGCCACCCAGAATCCCGCAGCGCCGCCGGCCATCGCCAGGAGCGCGCTCTCGGTCAGGAACTGGCGGATCAGCCTCCAGCGCCCTGCCCCGAGCGCCACGCGGATCGCCACCTCCCGCTGGCGCGCCGTCGCCCGCGCCAGCAACAGGCTGGCGACGTTGGCGCAGGCGATCAGCAGCATCAATCCAACGGCGGAAAGCAGAACCAAAAGAGCGGCCTCGACGTTCCCGGTGATCTTCCTGTGAAGCGGAATGATGCGCACGCCGACACCGCGGTTGCTGTCGGGATATTGCTTTTCGAGCCGCGCGGCGATCAGGGTCATCGCCGACTGCGCGTCCTGGACCGTCAAGCCGGGCTTGAGGCGGCCGAGCACGCGAAAGAACCGGACATTCCGGCCAACCAACGGATTGAAGGCCATCGGAATGTAGAGGTCGGTGTCGTCCAGGTAGCGAAAGTCGCGCGGCATCACACCAGCCACGGTGAACGGCCGCGTAGTCAGGGAAATCGTTTTGCCCAAAATTTTCGCATCACCGCCAAATGCCCGCTGCCAGAGCCCGTGACTCAGCACCACGGTGGGATGCGCGGCGGCGTTGTCGTCCGCCGTCGAGTAGACGCGACCGAGGGCCGGCTGGATGCCGAGGATGCTGAAGAACCCCGCCGACGCGTAAGTCGCCTGCACCTGTTGCGGCTCGTTCGGCCCGATCAGGTTGAATCGCCAGAGCGGCGTCGTAGCCGCCAGAGCATCGAAGACCTGGTTCTGCTCGACGAAATCCGCGAGGTCCGGCTTCGAGAAGAAATCGCCTGGCTCCTCAACCCTCACCAGGCGCTCAGGTGTCTTGAACGGCAGCCGACGCAGGACAAAGGAAATTACGACGGCGAAGAGTGCGGTGTGGTCGCCAAACCCCAAGGCCAGCGTCAGAACGGCAACAAAAGTAAACGCAGGATTGCGCGCCAGCATCCGGCACGCGTATTGAAGATCTTTGAACAAGCGCGACTCGCCGTTTATTCCGCGACGCCTTCCGCCTTCTCTTCGAGCACGCGACCGTCGAAAAGGTGGATGGTGCGGTCGGCGAAGCGCGAATAGCGCGGGTCGTGCGTGACCATGCAGACCGTCGCGCCGCCGCGATGCAGCTCGCGCAGCAGCTCGACGACTTGCTCGCCGTTCTGCGAGTCGAGGTTTCCGGTCGGCTCATCCGCCAGCAGGATCAGCGGATTTCCGCCGAGCGCCCGGGCTACGGCCACACGCTGTTGCTGGCCGCCCGAAAGCTGCGAAGGATAGTGCTTCACGCGGTGGGTCATGCCGACTTTTTCGAGCGCTTCCTGCACGGCTTTCTTGCGCTCCGACGAGGGCATCCCGCGATAAGTCAGCGGCAGCTCCACGTTTTCGAACACCGTCAGGTCGCCGATCAGGTTGAAGGCCTGGAAGATGAAACCGATCTGCCGGTTGCGGA
>CAZRND010000227.1:0-8876 GCA_964601345.1 uncultured Acidobacteriota bacterium
CTTCTTTTCGGTGTTGAAGACCTTCGGCACGTAGACGGGCCCGCCGACGCTGTATCCCGCGACAAAGAACCGGTAGATGCTCTTCGGCCGTCCGTTATAGTTGTCGAAAAAACTCTTGGCGTTGAACATCTCGTGGCGCTTGTTGACCCAGGCGCTGCCGTGAAATTCCTGGCCGCCGCTCTTGGTCACCACGCTAATCACGCCGTTCGAGTTGCGCCCGTATTCCGCCTGGTAATTGCTTGTCAGGATGCGCATCTCGGCGATGGAATCCATGTTCGGCTCAAAGTGCGACGTGCCGTTCGATCCTGTATCGAGGTTGGTGATGCCGTCTACGGTAAAGTTGGCGCTGGCGTACATGGCGCCGTTGATGCGCACCGAACCGACAGTGTTCTCGCTGGTCGTTTCCCGTTGCGTGACGGCGACGCCCGGTATGGTCACGAAGATGCCGAACATGTCGCGACCTTTGAGCGTGATGTTGGCGAGCTGGTGCGTATCAATCAGCTTGGAGTTCTCGCCCGACGCGGTCTGGACCGGAACCGTCGCCGCCGTGACCGAGACCTGTTCGGACACCGTGCCGATCGAGAGCGCGATTCTGCCGAGATCGCGCACTTCGTCCGCGGTGACGGCGATATCCGCTTGCGTGTAGCTCTTGAAGCCTTGCGCCGGCGTGATGCTCAAGGTGTATCTCGCCGGAACGAGGCTGTTGAAGCGGAAGATGCCGGCGGCTCCTGTAGCCGTACGAACGGTCGCACCCGTTGCGGCGTTTTTCAGTTCGACCTGCGCGCCGGGCACAGCCGAGTCGCTCGGATCGACGACCGTTCCAACTAATGTTCCCGTTGTGGATTGAGCGAAAGCACATCCGCAGGCAAGAGCAAGGACGGCGAAGAACTTGACCATAGTCGAAGCCCCCTTTAGCGCTAATCGCACAACCTTAGGCTCTTGACGGAAGCATTGCAAGTGATTTGTTGAGGATTACCGGCGAAGCAGAGCAATTTCCGCTCGAAAGCCGTCTATCATCTTTCGATAGTCTTGCTCGCAAGCTTGATTCAGACTTGCATCCTTGCTTCTGCCGCAGAGGTTTCGCCGGTTCTCATCGGCGCCAGCGATGGCTTTCTCGTACACTGCGATCAGCTCGCGTCGATCCTTGTCGTCCAGTTTAGAGTAATAAGCCCGTTTGTTGTCCTCGATGGACCCGCCGCTTTCGCGGGCCAGGTCCGGTGCAACCTGTCCTAGCTTCTGGAGCTCATTGCGGTAGGAGGTCAATGGATCCCCGGGCTTGCCGTCCGCAGTGAACCCGAACTGCCCCACATACCGGCGCATCACCTCGGGACTTTGTTCCAACTGAGAAATGCTCAGCTTGATCTCGGTCGCGGCCCTTTCCAGCTCCTTCCGCGACATTCCGGCATAGCGATTCACGGGCGGTTTTGGGCAAGGCTTAAGCGCGGCAGGTTCTGAATCAATGCTCGTGCCAGCCCGTTCCTGGCTAGTGGCATGAAGCTTGGCGATTCCGCTTACCGAGCTCTCGGCAAAGATGCTCTGCTTTCCCGTTTGTCCATATTGCAGTGGCCGGGCGTGCAGCGTATAAGTTCCAATGACGCCCCGGCTGTCCGGCGGCCCGGTGGCGTACGTAAATCGGTAACCTGCCAGTTCAAACGTGGCCCCCTTCGCCATCTCGGTAGGAATAAGCTGGGCGTGGTCCGCATTCGCTGGAGCTGTGCCGGTGGGCGGCCCCAGTTCGCTGAGGGATTTGCTGTATCCGCGCGGGAATTGGACGATGTAGCTGGTTTCCGCTTGATTGATGGTCCGCACGATTTCCAACGCCGACGCCTCATTGCATTCCGGCGAGGAAGAACCGGTGGCGTTTGGTCCGCTCGGTCCGCCGAAGTCGTCGTTGGTGAAGACCTTCGTGGACGCGCCTCCTTGCTGAGCGCGTTTCTCGCGCTCGGCGCGGGCAATGTCGCCCAAGGATTGTCCGTACGCCCAACCGGCAACCAAGAGGAATGAAGCAACAATCCGAGACTTTGCCTGCATCGCGTCCCTCCAGTGCCGGTAGGATAGCACAATGAACCGCGTGCCGAAGGTTTACCTCGAAACCAGCATCATCAGTTATCTGACGGCCCAGCCCAGCAGGAATGTCCTCATCGCGGCCCATCAGCAGATCACGCGCCGATGGTGGAAGCGGAGAAGCTGGTTCGAACTCTTCGTGCTTACTTGGAACTGCACTCACATCGCCAACGCAAAACTACGTGGTAGAATTGAGCAAACGTGCATTGACGAAGGACTCCGAGCCCCGGTCATCTGCACGCCAGAGGAATTGGAGAGTTAGACAAATGGCCCGCGACCCTATTCTTGAAGAAGTGCGCACAATCCGAGAGAGCATCGCCAAGGAGCATGCCTACAATCTTCGGAGAATCGTCGAGACACTTCAAGAGCAGCAAAAAGAGCATTCTGAACGCCTCGTTTCGTTTCCACCGAAACGTTTGACGCGAACCCATCGGCGGCGAAAAGCGAATTAGGACTTACCAGCCAGCCACTCCCCCGCTTCCCGAGTTCCTAGCTTCCCTCCGATGTCGGCTGTACAGTGGCGCTCGACCACCGCGCGGCGGATCGCATCGTTGATGCGGGACGCCGCGTCCGTCAGTCCAAGATGCGTGAGCATCATCGCCGCGCTGCGGATTGCGCCGATCGGATTCGCGACGTTCTTGCCCGCGAGCGGCGGCGCCGATCCGTGGACCGGTTCGAACATCGAGATGCTGCTGGGATTGATGTTGCCGCTCGCCACCATGCCGAGTCCGCCTTCGAGCGCCGCAGCCAGGTCCGTCAGGATGTCGCCGAACATGTTGCACGTGACGATCACGCCGAAATCCTGCGGGCGCAGAACCATCTCCATCGCCAGCGTATCGGCATAGAGGTGCCGCGAATCGATCTCCGGATACTCCGCGCGCACTTCCTTGAAGACGCGCTGCCAAAGTCCGTGCCCGTACGTCAGGACGTTGGACTTGTCCGCCATGCAGAGCCGCTTGATTCTCCGCTCCTGCGCATACTGGTAGGCGTAGCGGATCACGCGCTCGACGCCCTTGCGCGTGTTCACATCCTCCTGCGTGGCGACCTCCTCGGCTGTCCCTTTCTTGAAGTTGCCGCCAATTCCGGCGTAGAGACCCTCGGTGTTTTCGCGGATCACCGTGAAGTTCACCGCGTTCTCGTCCGCGTCCTTCAAGGGACAGAGACGTTTGTCCAGCAAGCGGCACGGACGTACATTGGCGTACAGATCGAGCTGGAAACGCATCCCCAGCAGGATGTCGGCCGCGTGACGATTATCGGGCACGCGCGGATCGCCCATCGCGCCCACCAGGATGGCGCTGAAGTCGCGACGCAGCATCGCGAATCCTCCGTCGGGCACGGTCACACCTTCGCGCAGATATTTCTCCGCACCCCAATTGAATTCCTGCAGCTCCACCTCCGGCGCCGCGGCGCGAATCACCTGGACGGCCGCGCCGATCACCTCGGGACCGATGCCGTCGCCGGGAATCACGGCGATTCTGATTCTTGCTTTGCTCACGGTCGCATTATACTCGGTGCTTATGCCCTACTTAGTTGCCTTGATCATGGGATCGAAGTCCGACTGGGAGACGATGTCGCAGGCCGCGACCATCCTCGAGGAGATGGGGATTCAGTACGAAGCGCGCGTCGTCTCCGCGCACCGCACGCCCGACCTGCTGATGGACTACGCCGGCTACGCCGAGAAGCAAGGATTCGAAGTGGTAATCGCCGGCGCGGGCGGCGCGGCGCATCTTCCCGGAATGGTCGCCGCGAAGACCTGCCTGCCGGTGATCGGTGTTCCCATCGAGTCGCAAGCCTTGCGAGGCATGGACTCGCTGCTCTCCATCGTCCAGATGCCGCCGGGAATTCCCGTCGCCACCATGGCCATTGGACGCTCCGGCGCGATCAACGCCGCGCTCATGGCGGCGGCGATCCTGGGCAACAAGTATCCGCAAATCCGTGAAGCCGTCCGCCGGTTCCGCGACGAGCAGACGATGCGCGTGCTGGCCTCGCCCGATCCCCGCGATCCGCAATGACGGTCGGCTGCCTAGGCGGCGGCCAGCTCGGCCGCATGCTCGCCCTCGCGGGACATACGCTCGGACTGCGCTTCGTCTTTTGGGATGCATCTCCCGAAGCGCCGGCGCGCGATCTCGGCAAGCTGATCGCCGGACACTACAACGATCCCGACATCCGCCGACGTTTTTCGAAGGCCGTGGACCTGGTCACGTACGAATTCGAGAACGTGCCGCTGGACACAGCCCAATATCTCGCACAGCGGCATCCCGTCTTTCCGCCGCCGCCGGCTCTGGAAGTCTCTCAGGAGCGGTGGCGCGAAAAAACGCTCTTCCGCGCACTCGGCATCCCGACGCCGGCGTTCGCCACCGTGGACACTCTGGACGATCTTCGCAAAGGACTCAAGAAGACGGGACTGCCGGCGATGCTCAAGACGCGGCGGTTTGGTTACGACGGCAAGGGCCAGTTTGTCATCCGCAAGCAGAGCGACGTGGCCCAAGCCTGGGCCGCGATGGGCGGCGTGCCTTTGCTCGTCGAGACTCTCGTTCCCTTCCGGCGCGAAGTGTCGCTCTTAGCTGTGCGCGACCGGCGCGGCCGGCACGCCTTCTATCCCTTAGTGGAGAATCATCACAGCGAGGGCATCCTGCGATGGTCTATTGCCCCAGCCCCGGGACTCACGGACCAGTTGCAATGCATGGCCGAGGATTACGGACTTCGCCTCCTCGATGCTCTGCGGTATGTAGGTGTGCTGGCCATCGAGTTCTTCGAGCATCGCGGGAAACTGCTGGCCAACGAAATGGCGCCGCGCGTCCACAACTCCGGTCACTGGACGATTGAAGGCGCGGTGACGAGCCAGTTCGAGAATCACATGCGCGCCGTGGCCGGCCTGCCGCTCGGTTCGACCGCCTGTCGCGGCTACTCGGGAATGTTCAACTTGATTGGCTCGACGCCCGATCCACAGGCGGTGCTTGACCTGCCGGGAACGCACCTGCACATTTACGGCAAGCGTCCCGTGCCCAAGCGCAAGCTGGGGCACGTGACGGTCACACACACCGATCCGAAGGAAGTCAGGAAAACGCTCAGCCGTTTGCGAGCGTTGAAGTTCTAGATTAGCCGGCCGCTTTGCGGGCCACTCGCGAAGGAACGAAGTGCTGGTCGGTCTCCCGGGCGGCGCGCTTCTTGAACAGGTCGCTCGAGCGAGCCTCGGTCGCGAGGCGCTTCACCTGGTCCGTCAGACAGACGGAGATGATCGGCTGCCGGGAATTCTTCAGCAGGTCGACGATCTTCTTCTGGTTGTCTTCGAGAAAGATGTTCTTGCCGTCGGTCAGCAGATGATACTCGCTGGAAGCCTTCAGGACGTCGGCAAGGCGGCGGCCCAGCTCGCGCTGCAGGAAGCGCAGCACCTTGCGGATCTTCTGCAGCGAAAAGCCTCTTTGCCGGAGTTCGGCGATGACGGTGACCTCGATCAGCTCTTCCAGCCGGTAGCGGCGCCGATGGCCGTGGTGCTGAGGGGAAACCACGCCGCGCTCGTCCCACCACTGCAACTGCCGGGCTGTCACGTTCGAAAGCTCGGCCACTTCCTCGCTGGAAAACGTCTCGTTCGTTTTAAACATGTATATATTCCTGTGTTTCAAACACTCTAGCAGAAAAATGAATGGAAAGCTAACCGCCCCCGACAAAGGAGACGATCTCGAGACGGTCCGCGGCGCGCAGCTCCACGGCCCCCCACTCCCCGCGCCGCACCAGTTCCCGGTTCCGCTCCACCGCTACGCGATCGCGGGCCAGCCCCAGCGAATCGAGCAGCGCGGCGAGGCTGGTCCCCTCCTCCACCGGTTGCTGCTTTCCGTTCACCAGGATTTCGATCACTGTTGCTGCCTCAGCACAAACTTTAAACTCTGCTCCACTCCGTCGACTACGGTCCGGAACAATACGGTAGCACGAGCCACGTCCGGCAAGGGAAAAGAAACTGCAGCGTCCCCCGACGGGTCCCCGGTACCCGAAGCTACTACTTCTTGTCCGTCCGCCTCCAGGTAAGCCTGCACCAATGTACCTGGTGGCACGCGAATATGGAACAGAAGCTGACCGTTGTCAATGAGAGATTCTGGATTCATCAATTCGCAGGTCGGATTGGCGACGCCCGGAACGAATTCGCCGGACTTGAGGGAATCGACCAGTTCCTTGTGCTGAGCGGTGACCATCTCCTTGATCTGCTCGGGGGTTACTTCGTCGGGATTGTACTTGGTGCGCTTCTTGTCGAGAATCCGGCCCTTGCAGTAGATCACCGAATCGATCGACGGATGCTTCTTGCCCCGGTCCTCGGTCTGGACGTGGTAGACGTTGTCGCCCGTCTTCACGTCGGTGTTATAGCCAAAGATCATAACTTGACAAGGTTTTCTCGCCGTCAGTATAGTTTCTACTGTCTCTCGGCACGGCGATTATATAACGTCCGGGCTTTCGTGAGGCAGGATTTTCAATGCCCACTCATTACCTACAAAATTACCTCCCCATCCTGATTCACGGAACGATTTTGGTGGGCCTGGGGCTGGTCATGCTGGCGCTTTCGAGCTTCATCGGGCATCGCCGTCCGAGCCGCATCAAGGGCATGCCGTACGAATCGGGTGTGGTTCCGGTGGGCGACACGCGTCATCCGCTCAACGTCAAGTACTACCTGGTGGCGATGCTCTTCATCCTGTTCGACGTGGAAGCGGTGTTCCTGTATCCATGGGTGGTGGTGTTTCGCGAACTGGGGATGTTCGGCTTCCTCGAGATGCTCGTGTACATGGCCGTGATTCTGGCCGGATTCTTCTACATCTATAAGATGGGCGTCCTCGACTGGAACCGGGACAAATCATGATTCCAGAACAGATCAAGGACTTTCCCGACGTGCAGGCGCTCGGGGCATGGGACTCGGAGTGCGTCGTAGGCGGCCGTTTCGATCGCGGCGAGCTGACCGTGGAGATCGCGCCCGCGAGAATCGTCGGCGCGTGCGACCTGATGAAGCGCACGCGCGCCTACACTTACCTGGCCGATCTTACGTGCCGCGACGGGTATCCCGTCGAGCCGCGCTTCCGCATCGCCTATCATCTATATAGTCTCGATCGGAAGGAGAACTTGCGCCTCGCGGCGAGCGTTTCGAGCGACGACGCCAAGATCGACACGGTCAGCACCGTTTGGCCGGCGGCAGGCTGGTTCGAGCGGGAAGTCTTCGATCTGTTCGGCGTCATCTTCACCGGTCACACCGATCTGCGGCGCATCCTGCTGCCGGAAACCTTCCAAGGTCATCCGTTGCGGAAAGACTTTCCTGTCGAGGGGGTGCGCTAACCGTGGCCGCGGCGACACTCCCCTACACTGTAGAACAGACGGCTCCCAACACGCTCACGTTGAGCATGGGACCTCAACATCCCTCCACGCACGGAGTCTTACGGTTGATCCTCGAACTCGACGGTGAGACCGTGACCTCCGTGAAGCCCGACATCGGTTACCTGCACACCGGCATCGAGAAGACCGCCGAGAGCAAAACGTTCCACCAGGTCATCACGCTCACCGACCGCATCGATTATCTTTGCCCGCTCACGAACAACCTGGCCTTCGTCTTGGCGACGGAAAAGTTGCTGGGCCTCGAGCCGCCGCCGCGGGCCCTCTACATGCGCGTGATGCTCAACGAGCTGACGCGGCTGAACAGCCATCTGGTCTGGCTCGGCACGCACGCCATGGACATGGGCGCGATGAGCATGATGCTCTATTGCTTCCGCGAACGCGAAGAGATTCTGAAGATGTTCGAGATGTGCTCCGGCCAGCGCATGATGACCAGCTATTTCCGCGTCGGCGGGCTAGCGCTCGAGCCTCCCGCGTCCTACTTCGCGCTGGCCAAGCGCTTCCTCGCGACGTTTTCTTCGAAGGTTGACGAGTATGAGACATTGCTCACGAAGAACACCATCTGGCTGGGGCGGACCAAGGGCGTAGCGGCCATCAGCGCCGAGGATGCCATCGCCTGGGGCGTGAGCGGGCCGTCGCTGCGAGCGTCCGGTCCCGCGCTCGATCTGCGCAAGACGAATCCGTATTCCGGCTACGACAAGTTCGACTTCAAAGTGCCGACGCGAACCGAAGGCGATGTTTACGCCCGCTACCTGGTGCGGATCGCCGAGCTTCGCGAGAGCGCCAAGATCGCGAAACAGGCGCTCGACGGAATGCCGGAGGGTCCGATCCGCGCCGACGCCCCGCATATCGTGATGCCGGACCGCGAGAAGATGAAGACGGAGATGGAGGCTCTCATCTACCACTTCAAGATCGTCACCGAGGGATTCCGCGTGCCGGCCGGCGAGGTTTTCCAGTCGGTGGAGTCTCCGCGCGGATGGATGGGCTATTACCTGGTGAGCGACGGCTCGTCGCATCCGCTGCGGATGCACGTCCGTTCTCCTTCTTTTGTCAACCTGCAGGCGCTGCCCACGATGTGCGTGGGACGCATGATCTCCGACGTAGTAGCCTGCATCGGCAGCATCGACATCGTGCTGGGAGAAGTGGACCGCTAGATGAAATTCAGCGACGCCCTCGAAGCCCGCTTCGCCAAGTTCGCCGAACGCTATCCGCTGAAGCGGTCGGCGCTCGTCCCGATGCTGATGTACGCCCAGGACGAGACCGGCGCGCTGACCGACGAGGAGATCGCCGAGATCGCCGCGCGCCTCGACCTGACCGTGCTGCAGGTCAACGAAGTGATCGGGTATTACTCGATGATGCATCGCAAGCCGCTCGGCAAATATCACGTTCAAGTTTGGCACAACATCCCCTGCATGCTTGCCGGTTACAATCAAGTTTGGGACCGGGGC
>CAZRND010000228.1:0-8869 GCA_964601345.1 uncultured Acidobacteriota bacterium
GGGGTACAGGGGGTGGAAAATTGGGGGTTTTGGGGCCGCGGCCGACGGCGGGCGACAGGACCGCCACCGCCGTAAAGACGGGACTCTTGGGCAGCACGGGCCATCCATAGCGGACGTCCTGGAGAATGGTCTGCATCCAAAAGAAGGCGCGCGACTCGCGACACTCCTCTTTGACCTGCTCGATGCCGCCGAATTCGAGACGCGCGCGGCGTTCGGCTTCCTCTCGGGTCATCCCGGAGGCGACGTACTCCTCCACCTGCGCGGCGAGATGGAAGCGCAATTCCTTGTCGAGACGTTTCTCGTCGCGACCCATGGTCATTCCGAAGTCTGCAGGACGGAATAGATGGCGCGCGCCATCTGGTCCCAGCTCGCGGTCTCGCGCTCCAGTCGCGTGCGGCCCTTGCGGCTGAGCGTGTAGAACTTGGCTTCGCGGCCAGTCTCGGTGGTTCCCCACTCGGCGGCCAGCAGACCGCGTTCTTCGAGGCGGTGCAGCGCGGGATAGAGCGATCCTTGCCGGACGCGCAGGACTTCTTTCGAGATTTGCCGGATGCGCTGGGCGATCGAGTATCCGTGGAGCGGCCCCAGGGCCACTGTCTTCAGGATCAGCAGATCGAGCGTGCCTTGCAGCAGGTCGGGCTTCGATGCGGGCATAAGGTAGACGCCTAGAGCGTCTACCTATAGAATGCCGCGCATAGGTAGAATGTCAAGGTATGGATTGTAAAAAGTTTCCGGGCCCAAATCGCGTCTCACTCGTAGCGGAGGGCTTCCACCGGAGAAACTCGCACGGCGCGGGCCGCCGGAAAGTAGCTCGCCGCGACCGAGACCACGAACAATAATACCGTCACGCCGAAGAACGTCGCAGGATCGTATTCGCTGACGCCGAAGAGCATGCTGCGCATGAGGCGCGTCAAGGCAAGGCCCGCGGCGACGCCGATCGTGACGCCGAGCAAAGCCAGGCGCGTGCCTTGTCCCAGGATAAGGGCGATCACGTCGCGCCGGGACGCTCCGAGCGCCACGCGGATCCCGATTTCCCGGGTGCGCTGCGAGACGGCGTAGGAGATGAGCCCGTACAGCCCCACCATCGCCAGGATCAGCGCCAGCACGGCGAAGCCGCCGATCAGGTAAGAAGGATAGCGGCGCAGAAAGACGCCCGGCGATCGGGAGATGATCTCGTCCATCGTGAGGGGCTGGATCATGGTGAGGTCCGCATCCTGTTCATGCAGCGCCGACCGGATCGGGCCGGCCGCTCGCGCCGCGTCGTCCGACGAGCGGACCAGGTACGTGATAAAAGCGCCGCCGCCCTGCGAAATGCTTTGCTGGAAGGGAACGAAGATGGCCGGCTCGCTTTCGGAATCGAGCCCCTGGTCCGCATAGGTCCGGATGTCTCCAACGATCTCGCGGAATTTCTGCGTGGGCGCAAAAGTGAAGCGAACGCGTTTGCCGAGCGGGCTTTCGCCCGAGAAGTAGCGATCGACCCACGCCTGGTTGACGATCACGCGCTGCGGCGCCGTACCCGTGTCGTCGGTGTCGTTGAAGTTGCGCCCGTTCACGACTCCGATCTTCAGGAGCGGGAAGAATCCCGCAGAGACGGTGCGAATGTTGCACTCGTTCTCCTCGCCCACGGCCATCGGCCGTCCGTCGATCAGAAAGCGGATGCTATTCCCGCCGCCCGTGAGCGGCCGGATGCTGACGGAGGCGATCCCGGCGATTCCCGGCAGTCCTTTCACCCGTTCGCCGAAGGATTGATTGAAGCGAAGGACATCTCCCGGCTTCGGATAAGACGTTTGCTGCAAGTTGACGCTGAAGGCGAGCAAATTGTGCGTATCGAATCCCGGATCGCGGCCGAGAAGCGCGGCCAGACTCCGGACCATCAGACCCGCGCCGGTGAGGAGCACGAGACAAAGGGCGATCTCCGCCACCACAAAAGCGCCGCGCAAGCGCGTGCGGATTTGGCCCGCCGAGCCGCGCGTCTCTTCTTTCAGTCCCGCGCCCATGGCTTCCTGCGAAATCTGCAGCGCCGGAAGAATTCCGAAGGCCAGGGACGTCGTGACCACGAGGGCGGAAAAGAACGCCAGCGCCGCGGCGCTCGTCTGGAGATTGCTCAGGAAGGGCATCCTGGCGATCTGGACCGGAGGAATCGCGCCGATGAGGAGCGTCAAAATCCATCGCGACAGCAACAGGCCGCACGCGCCGCCCGTCGAAGCGAGCAGCAGGCTCTCGGCCAGAAGCTGCGAGACCAGGCGTCCGCGGCTGGCGCCGAGCGCGGCGCGAATGTGGAATTCCCTTCGGCGGGCCGCGGCTGGAGCGAGCAGGAGGAGGGGGAGGTTGGCGCAGGGGATCAGCGAAACAAATCCGGAAGCGGCGAACAAGACCAGCAGGAGCGGCTGCAGGTTGCCGACGATCCGGTCGCGCAGGGAAACGATGACCAGTTGAATCGCGCCGTTCTGCTGGGGATAAGCCGCGGCCAGGCGCGTGTTGACGGCGTTCATCTCCGTCGCGGCCTGCGCGGCGGTCGCGCCCGGGCGCAGGCGGCCGATCACGCGCAGCCACCGCAAGTTCCGGCGCATGATCGTGTTCTCGCCGACGTGCAACGGAACCCATAGCTGGGATGCCCCGTTGGGCGCGAATTCAAATTCCCGAGGGAGCACGCCGATAATGCTGACCATTTTGTCGTCGAGCTGGATGACGCGGCCGATCACGCCGCGGTCGGCGTTGAAGTCCGATTGCCACATCTGATACGTCAGGATGGCGACGTTCGGTCCGGACTTGATGTTCTCGTCTTCCGGAGCGAAGTCCCGGCCCAGAAACGGCGCGACGCCGAGCGTCGAGAAGAAATTGATCGTGGTCTGTCCCGCAAAAATCGAGCGCGGCTCGCCCATCCCGCGAAGCGTGAAGCCGTCGCCGACATAGCCGGCCAGCGATTCGAAGACTTTCGACTCGCGCGTCCAATCCTGATAGTCGGGATAAGAGGCGTTCCACTGCGTGGGATCGACGCGTTGCTCGCGCGAGCGAGTTTCTCCGAGCGTCAGGAGCCGGTCGGGTTCCCGGTAGGGCAGGGGACGGAGCAGGGCCGCATACACCACTGAAAAGATCGCCGCGGTCGCGCCGATGCCGAGCGAAAGCGTCAGCACAGCCACGGACGTAAAGCCGGGCGACTTCCAAAGCATCCGCGCGCCGAAGCGAAGGTCCTGCAGCAGCACCTCGACGCGGTGCGCACCGGCCTCCTCGCGGCACTCCTCGCGGAACTTCTCTTCGCCGCCGAACTCGAGTCTGGCGCGGCGCTCGGCTTCGTCGCGCGTGAGACCGGTACGTTCCAGGTCGTCGGCGCGGTTCTTGCGGTGCGCGCGGAATTCTTCGGTCATTTCCTTCTCCAGCCGCGTGCGCCGGAAAATCCAGGAGAGGATGCTCATATTTCCTCCGGCCGCGCGGCGAGAGCCGCGGCAAAGGCGGCGACCAGGCGGTTCCAGTCCGCCGTTTCCCGGCGCAAGTGTTGCCGGCCCTTCGTCGTCAGCTCGTAGAACTTGGCCCGGCGATTGTTGCCCGACGTGCCCCATCGGGCCTTCAGAAGGCGGCGGCGCGCGAGGCGGTAGAGCGCCGGATAGAGCGCGCCCTGTTCGATGAGCAGCGCCTGTCCGGAAATCTGCTCGATGCGCAGCAGGACGCCATAGCCGTGTAACGGTCCGAGGGAAACGGCTTTCAGGATGAGCAGGTCGAGCGTGCCGGGAAGAATCGGAGCCGGATTGGACATGGTCCCTCCTAAATCAATTAGGAGAATACCGGCCGTTCTCCTAAGCTGTCAAGGAGAGAGGCGTAATCTTTTGTGATTTGTTGTGTGCTGGGATTCTAACCGCCCTGCTGCAGCTTGTCCAATTGGAGCTGTGGCGCGTACTCAACCGTCCACGTGTCCAGACTGGAGAGCACAAAGAAGAGTTCGCCATCGGATACGTCTTTGGGCACGCCACTTAACGAGACAGTCGCCGCCCGGTCCGAATCATCGCCGACGAGACGCCATCGAATCTGAACCTCGGCAGGAATATCCTGACGCCCCAGGTAGTTGAAGGAATGCTCGCCCTGCGTGAGTGAGCCGCATTCCACGGGCCGAGAGAACCCCGCGAGTCGAATGGTGGCAATTTCGGTAGGTTGGCGATTCTTGAAACCGATCGCGCCTCGGTAGCCCCGCCGTCGACGGAGCATAAGGCCGACAACACAGAGCCCGACCAGAACTGCCACGATGATCGCTAGCTTCATAGTGTCAGTCTGCGTTCGCTACCGCCGCGCGGCGAGCTGGCGCTCGATGGACGCGCGCGCCTCGGGCAGATAGCGCAGCGCGTTCGCGTAATAGACCTTGCGCAGCGCGGGGTCCGGCAGTGCCATGCCGGAAATCCGCCAGCGGCCGTGCAGCGGCGCGCCGGTGGCCGATCGCAACTGCGCCGGATGGTCGAAGTGCTCGTCGTAGGTCTCGAGGAACCTCCAATGCGGGATCCAGAATTCCTCGACGCCGCGGCCGGGATTGCCGTCAGAGCCGAACAGGATGCGGTCCTGATACTTCAGGAAGAACTCGCGCATCATTCGCGGCGCGCGTCCCAGGTCCTGCACGGTAGCGGAAAGCTCCACGTCGGCGTTTGGATACCGATTGAGGAGCGACGCAACCTTGTCCATGTCGTAATACAGCATGGCCATGTGAGCGTTGACGAAGCGCGTGCGCGGATGCTTGGTGTGCATGTTCTCGCGCGCCTTCTCGATCGTCTCCGGACCGGGCTGCCCCGTGCCGTAGTAGTTGCCCTCGGGATTCGAGCGCCACAGGCCGGCTTCATAGCGCTCGTTCTCCGGACCGATCGGCAGGAAGCGCCCGTAGGAATCGCCGATGTGGATCATCACCGGCTTGTTGTAGCGGGCGCACATTTCCCAGGACGCGTCGAAGCGCGCATCGTCGGCCTGGATGTAGGAGCCGTCCTTGTTCCGCAGATCGAGTCCGAGCACCTTGTTGATCTTCAGGCCAACCGCGCCCGCTTTGAAGCAGCGCTCCAGCTCCGACGCGGTTCGCTCGGCCCAGCCCGGCTCGTTGATGCCCTCGAAGTTCAGGCGCGCGAAGTGAATGATGCGATCCGCGAACGGTTTGCCCACTTCCATGTTGCGGTCGAAATTCCGGCCGAATCCGCCGTCCATGTTGCAGATCACGCCGATGCCGGTCGCGTCCATCACGGCAACCATCTTCTTGTAGTCGTCGGCCGTGCGCAGCGAGGACCCGTGAAGATGGAAGTCCACCACCGGGAACTTGGCGCGCGTGATGTTGGTGCGCGGAAGCTTGAAGAGAGCCTTGGGCATGGCCGGCGCTTCGGGCGTCTGCTTGAACTCGGGGCGCTGCTGTGCGACGGCGGAGACGGCGAGAACAATGAGCGTTAGCCAGAGCATAATCAATCCCTCAGAGCAAACGTGAATAAGGCATGACCCGACGAGATGGAGATATATTGCTTGCCATCCACTTGATAGCTGACCGGAGCGGAGGCGATCTGCCCTCCGAGTGACGACTTCCACAGCAGCGCGCCGGTGCGCGCGTCGAGTGCGTAGAAGTAGCCTTCGCGGCCGCCGGCGAAGAGAAGGTCGGAGTCGGTGGTCAGGATGCCGCCGTCGGTAACGTCGTGCATCTTGAATGCCCACTTCCGCTCGCCGGTTTTCGGATCGAGCGCCAGCACCGCGCCCTGCGCGGCCTCGTCGGTCCAGGTGTTCACGAGACCGCGGCGCAAATTCGGATTGCCGCAGCGCGCGCGGCCGCCCATAAAGCGCCGGCCCTCCACCCACTCCATCGGCTGCTTGACGATCACGCAGGAATAATTGTCCCAAGCGGGAATGTAGAAGAGTCCAGTGCGCGCGCTGTAGGAGGGCGGATACCAGTTTGTTCCGCCCTGAATACCGGGGAAGACGGCATCGCCATCCGCCAGCGCCGCCAGGATCGGGCGTCCTTTTTCGTCTAGTCCTTTGGCCCAATTCTGTTTGATGAAAGGCTTGCCCTGAAGGAACTGGCCCGACTGGCGGTCGAGCACGTAGAAGAAGCCGTTGCGATTGGCCCACAACATCAACTTGCGCGGACGCCCGTTCCATTCGGCGTCGACCAGCACCGGAACCTGGGTCGCGTCCCAATCCGCAACGTCGTGCGGCGTGAATTGGAAATGCCATTTCCGCTTGCCGGTGTCGGCGTCGAGCGCGACTACCGAGTCCGTGTAAAGATTGTCGCCCGGACGCTGCGCGTCGGCGAAGTCCGGACCAGGATTGCCCGTTCCCCAGTAAACCAGGTTGAGGTCCGGATCGTAAGAGCCGACGGTCCATGCCGAACCGCCGCCATGCTGCCAGGCGTCGTTCTTCCAAGTTTCGTGACCGGGCTCGCCGGGGCCGGGAATAATGTTGAACCGCCACTCTTCCTTACCGGTTTCCGCCGAGTAAGCCGCGAGGAATCCGCGAATCCCGTATTCGCCGCCGGCCGTGCCGACGAGAACCTTGTCCTTGACGATGAGCGGCGCGTGCGTGAGCGACACGCCGGCGTTGAAGTCGGCGACCTGCGTGTTCCACACCGCGTGCCCGTCGCGGGCGTCGAGCGCAATGAGGTGGGCATCGAGCGTGCCCATGAAGAGCGTATGTCCGAGGATCGCGAGGCCACGGTTCACCTGTCCGCAGCACAACTTGGAATCGGCGTTCGATGTGTACGAATAGGTCCAAAAGACGCGTCCGGTCCTGGCGTCGAGCGCCGCGACTTCGTTGGGACCGTGCGTGATGTACATGACGCCGTCCACAATCACCGGAGACGTCTCGAGAACTTGCAGCGAGTTAGCCTGGAATACCCACTGCAACTCCAGGTTCTTGACGTTAGCCGCGCCGATCTGCGTGAGCGAGGTGTGGCGAGTGCCCGCATACCCGCCCGAGTAAGTAAGCCAGTTCTGGGGCTCTTTCGCGGCGTTGAGCAGCCGTTCGCGGGTAACTTCCTGGGCCGACAGACTCGCCGCGAGCAACAACGTCAGCATGAACTTCATGACTTACCTTTCAGTGCGATCAAGTAAGCCAGTAAATCCTCAGCCTCGGCCGCGCTCATCTTGTCACGGTAAGTCGGCATGCGCCACGTCTTGACGACGACCAGCTCGCGAAGCTCGGACTTGACGAGCGAGACAAGGCGGTCCTGTTCGTCCACCAGTTGAATGGTGAAGGTGTCTTCATTCAGGCGGCGTCCGTTGATCGCGCGTCCCTTTGCGGTGACGGCGCGGACGACGCGGTGCGGAGGCGCGGAGCGAGTAGCATCCATCAGGATGCGTTCGAGCACGTCGCCGTTCCTTACGGCGCCGATCCGGCCGAGTTCGAGGCCGAGGGCCGCGCCTCTGCCGTTGACGCGGTGGCAGCCGCCGCAATCCATTTTCTCGAACACCTGCTTGCCGCGCTCCGCCGATCCGGCCTTCGACGCCGCGACTTTGTATTCGCTCATGGAGCGGAGGTAGGCGATCACGTCGGCGACTTCGGAAACGCCCAGCTTTACCGGGACCATCGCCGTGCCGGGGATTCCTTGGTTGATGGCGCGGACGAGATCTTCATCGAAGGACCCGCGCCGGTAGATGCTGCGGCGGAAATCCGTGCCGGGGACCTGGTCGCCGTTCGCGCCGTGGCAGGCGAAACAATTGGCGCTGTAGAGGCGCGATCCGCTTTCCACCTGGGCCGGCGTGATCGTGCCGGCGTGTTGCTGGACGCCTTGATGAGCAATAACGAGCAGGAGCCAGAGAAACGGCATCGCCGCCATATTAACCCCAGTAATATAATCCTGCCATGCCTTCCCGGAGAAATTTCTGTAGAGGCCTGGCCGGAGCCCTCATGACCTGGAACCAGCCCGAGCAGGAACTGTGGACCTTCGATCGTCTCGACCAGATTGGCGGACACGCCACAACGGTGCTGGGCCATCCGCGCTTGATCGATTCACCGGCGGGCAAGGCCGTGGAGTTCAACGGCGTCGACGATGCCCTGTTTCTCGATGTCCATCCGCTGGCGGGCGCGAAGACGTTCACCTGGGAAGCCGTCTTCCGTCCGGATGGCGGCGAGCGGGAGCAGCGCTGGTTCCATCTGCAGGAGCGCGGCAGCGACAACCGCATGTTGTTTGAGATCCGCGTGATCGAAGGACGATGGTGTCTGGACGCTTTCGCCAAGTCCGGGGCGGCGGAAAAAGCCTTGCTCAACCGGCAACGGCTGCATGCCTTGGGAGTGTGGTATCACGTGGCCGCGGTCTACGACGGCCGCGAATTTCGGAACTACGTGGAAGGCGTCCAAGAAGGCGCGGCGGAGCTCGAGCTGTCGCCGCAAGGGGAAGGGCAATCGTCCATCGGCGTGCGGGTCAACAAGGTCTATTACTTCAAGGGCGCGGTCCGGATGGCGCGCTTCACGCGCCGCGCCCTCTCGCCGGAAGAGTTCCTGAAGTTAAAGTGACGACTGCGGTGCAGGGCGGTGCAGTATGGTGTAGCATAGATCTATGCCCACACTGGACAAGCCCTTGCGACAGAGCGTAACTCTTCCTCCGCCTGTGGCCAAGCAGGTCAAGCGAATCGCCAAAGCCAGCAGCGTTTCAACCAGCCGCGTGATCGCCGATCTCGTGAAAAGTGGTCTGGCGGCCCAGGAGCAGGAGCGGCGACATTTTCTTGAGCTGATCGAAGAACTGTCGTCGGCCAAGACCCCGGCTGACCGGAAGCGAATCAAGGACGAGCTGGCTCGGATTACTTTCGGTGAGTAATGCCGAAGATCCAGTGGACCCGCTACTCAGCCACTGGTTCCGCTAGATCCGCTCGGGTCGCCGGGCGGCGGAGCCAGTTCTGGAACGATTCCATATAGGTGTAGAAAACCGGGGTCA
>CAZRND010000229.1:0-8866 GCA_964601345.1 uncultured Acidobacteriota bacterium
GAGCGCAACCGCTTCCAGTTTCGCTGGGAGACATTCAACGTCACCAACCACACCAATTTCCAGCTTCCCAGCGTGACGCTGGATAAAGCGAATGCCGGCGCCATCGGCGGCGCCAAGGCCGCGCGCGTCATGCAGATCGGCGCCAAGTACCAGTTCTGAGCAGATAAGGAGCTTTCATGTTTTTCGCGATCCTGTTGCTAGCGGTTTCTCCGGCCATCCCGCAAGATCAGCCTGCCAAGTGCGAAGGCTTGCCCCCGGGCCGGCACGCCAACCTGGAGCGCATGGCCGCGGGGATGAGCCTCACCTGCGAACAGCAAATCAAGATCGAAGTTCTGCTGCACGATGAAGAATCCGTCAGCAAGCCGCTTCTGCGCTTCACTTCCTTCTCCGCCGACGATCGGTCCGGCTTCATGACCAAGATCAAACTCGCGGCTCGCCGGCAAATCCGGACTCGGCTCACTCCGGAACAGCAGAAATGGATGGATGCGGACATGGAAAGCGTCGCCAAGTCAGGCAAGAAGGGAGGAGGAAAAGCGGCGGCCGACAAGGCCGGTACGTTCGATGACCAGGATGTCCTGAGCAAAGCGGTCCTGGCTTACTCGGCGTTGCTTCCCGAAGAAAGAAAGGCGATGGTATTGTCGGTGAAGAAGGCCGCGCGTAACGACGGCAGCCTGCAATTGACGCCCGAACAGCAGAAGAAGCTGGACGCCGAGATTCAGGATCTGTCAAAAACGAAATGACCCTTGTCCTGCTGGCCGCCTTTCTGTGGGGCAGCCAAGACTCCTCGCAATGGTGGCCCCAGTATCGCGGACCCTCAGGCAGCGGTGTCGCCGTTGGAGGCCATCCGCCGGTGGAATTCGCGCCCGGGAAACGGATGCTTTGGAAGACGCCCCTTCCTTCTGGCCACTCCTCACCGAGCATTTGGGAAAATCGCATATTTGTGACGGCTTTCCAGAAAGAAACAAACAAGCTCGAAGTCCTGGCGCTCGATCGTGGGACTGGAAGAATCCTGTGGCGGCGGACCATTCCGGCCAAAGAACTGGAAGAGGTTCATCCGATGAGCAGTCCCGCGACGGCCACGCCGGCCACCGATGGCGAGCGCGTATACGCATACTTTGGCTCCGCGGGCATTTTCTGCTTTGATCTCGAGGGACATCCGCTGTGGAGCGTTCCACTTCCGGTCGCGCATATCGTCCCTCATGGGAGCGGAACGTCGTTAGTCATCGCGGACGACAAAGTCATCCTCAATCGGGATGAGGTCCCCGATTCCTACTTGCTGGCCTTGGATCGCCACACCGGTAAGGTGCTTTGGAAACAGAAGCAGTACATGGGCGAAGCCGAGCGCCGAAATGGGAGCAAAGCCACGCCGGTGGTCTGGAAGCAAGAGGTGATCCTTCATCGTCGCGGCGAGATCGTGGGATACGATCTGGCGACCGGCGCGAGAAAGTGGTGGGTCCGCGCGGAGACCCAAGGCGCGGGCACGCCGGCGGTCGCGGCCGACGCGATCTACGTCGGTACCTGGTTCAATACCGGCGAGCCTGACCTGCTTGTACCGCTCCCCGATTTCGATTCCCTGCTCAAGCAGTATGACAAGGACGGCGACGGCACGCTCAGTTCCAGGGAATTCCCCGACCGTCTTCTCATCGCCCATCGAATCGGTCTCGACGGCGTCGAGGGCGCCGACAACTCCCGGCCCAGCGGCAGCATCTTCCGGGATGCAGACACAAACAGGAACGGCAAGATCGAGCGGTCGGAGTGGGAGACATACCAGAAGAGCTTCGCAGCCGGTCAACAACACGGACTGTTGGCGATCCGACCCGGCGGCCGAGGGGACGTCACCGCGACCAACATCCTGTGGAAAGAGCCAAGCGGCGTTCCTGAAGTGCCTGTCCCGTTGATCTACCGGGACCGCCTCTACATGGTGGCGGGCGGGGGCATCGTCACCTGTCTCGATGCGGCCACCGGCGCGAGGATCTACCGTGGACGGCTGGGAGCGGGAGGGGCTTACTTTGCGTCGCCTGTCGCTGCGGATGGAAGAATCTACTTTGCATCGAGCGAGGGCATCATCACCGTGATCGCCGGCGGCGATAAGCTTGACGTGCTGGCAAGGAACGATGTCGCCGAGCCGCTCTTCGCGACTCCCGCAATCGTGGGTGGCGTGATCTACGTCCGCACGCCAAGCCTTTTATACGCTTTCGGGAACTGAGGGGGAGATTGGCTGGGAGACTAGGATTCGAACCTAGATAGGCAGATCCAGAGTCTGCTGTGTTACCGTTACACCATCTCCCAGCAGACGTGCGGGCTTTCTCTGTTAATCCTAATCCAATTCCGGCAATTTAAGGCGGGAATTTGCCAAGGACTTGTCGATCAGCGTCTCGGCCCCTTTGTCGGGCACGTTCTTGACGGTGGCCAGTTCGCTTACCAGCAGGTAGCGGGAACGGTCGAGCATCTTCTTTTCCCGGAACGAAAGCGGCTTGTGCATGCTCAACTTCAGCAGGCTCTTCATCACTTCGGCAACTTGCAGCAGCGATCCGGTGCGCATCTTCTCGGAGTTCTCTTTGAACCGCCACTTCCAATCCGCGTGCGCGTCGCAATCGCCGCCCGACAGGTACTCGAGAATCCGGGTGACTTCCGCATTCTTGATGATCTTTCGCAAGCCGACGCTTTCCACGTTGCTAAAGGGGACCATCACCGTCAAGCTGTTGGAGTTGATCCGCAGCAGATAGTAGGCTTCAGGTCTGCCGGCTATCGTGCGGCTGCTGATTTGCTCGATGGTTCCGACTCCGTGATTTGGGTAGACAACCTTGTCACCGATCCGGAAAGTCATCATTTGGTTAGCCCCTGTGCACTGTTATGTTTGGATTCAGAAGTCCGAATTTCAATTGTAACAAAGGTTGCCTTTAGAATCAACAAAAAGCGCTTGGGAGGGGCCTACTTCGCCCCGTAGGCCTTCCGTAAGGGGGCCGTAAGCATTTGGCAACAAATGTACTTGACGGCCCATGGTATGCTGTTCACGGACTACAACCTGGAGGTGGCTAATGAGCTCGAAAGTCAGCAGAATCATCGCAGGAATGGCTGTTTTGGGGCTATTGGGTGGTCTTACTTTACGCGCCGCCGTGGTGCCGGTTGGCGCCACTCTGAAGGTCCGTTTGCAGAATGCGGTCAGTTCAGCAAGCGCGAAGTCGGGACAGCCTTTCACAGCGACGCTCTCCGAGCCGCTGGTAGTGGAGGGAAAGACGATCTGCCCGAAGGGCGCAAGTGTGAAAGGGATCGTGGCCAAGGCCGCGGCTTCGGGCCGCCTCAGCACACCGGCTGAGCTGTATCTGAGGGTGACCTCCATCGATATCAACGGCACGAGCTATAACGTCACCACCGGCTCGGTCGGGCGCAAAGGTGAAAGCCACAAGAAGCGCGACACCGTAGCCATCGGCGGCGGGACGGCGCTGGGCGCCGTGATCGGCGGCATTGCCGGCGGCGGCAAAGGCGCGGCGATCGGAGCGGCTGCGGGCGCGGGAGCCGGAACGGTAGGAGCAGCGGCCACCGGAAAGAAAGACATCGAGTATCCGGTTGAGACGGCTCTCACGTTCACGCTCAAAGCAGCGCTGACAGTGAAGTAGAACTCAGAAAATCAGCTTCAGTCCGAATTGTGTTTGTCTTGAGCTGGTGGCGATGGCCGTGATCAGTCCCGCCGAGGGGCTGATCGTGGCGCCGGAGAAGACGATCGCGTTCGGGGTGCCCAGGTTCGTGTGGTTCATGATGTTGAAGAATTCCGCTCGGAACTGAAGGTTCACGCGCTCCGAAATCGCGGTGTCCTTAAGCACCGACAGATCGAGCTCCGCTAATCCCGGCCCCGTGAATACTCCTCTGCCCAGATTGCCGTAGGTTCCCACGGTGGGGAACAGGAATGCATTTGGGTTGAACCACTGTCCCTGCTTCTCAAGCACGATCGGTCCTTTAAAGTTGGGATCGAGGGACGGCCGGTCGGGATTCCTTGTGTCGCCGTCGCCGGAGCGATTCGCGCCGATCTGCGGCGTGAAGGGGAAGCCGGTTAACAGCGTCGTGATTCCGTTCACCTGCCAGCCGCCCACCAGCCTGTTCTTCACGCCGCGGAAAAGATCGTAGTGGGCGGAGATGCTGGCCTGGTGCGCAACGTTCAAGGCGGAGGGACCCCAATCCCGATGCAGGTCATTCCGGTCCAAAATCATCTGCGCCTGGTTGTTGGCCTGCGCGCCGGTGAGCCCGGAGTTCATGTCAAGGTTCTTGGACCAGGTGTAATTCGTGCGGAATTGAAAGCCGCGGCTCAAACGCCGGGTCACATCCACCTGCAGCGAGTGGTAACTGCTGTTGCCTTCGGTGTACCAAAAAAATCCGCCAGAGAGCTGCGAATTCGGTCTCGAACCCACGGGGATGTACTGCGCACCCTGATTCACGGTGCCGCGCGCGGCGCCTGAGCCGCCCGTGGTGCAGGTGGCGCTGGCGCAGATCTGAGCCGGGATGCTGTTGGGATCGACGCTCAGGAGCCCGTGATATCCAAACGATCCTGCATAGGCGAGCCGAAGAGCCATGTTCGCGCTGAGCTGCTGCTCGATGGTGAGATTCCACTGCTGCACAGTCGGGATCTTCGCGTCGGGCTGTATCCCTTGCGGAGCGTAGATGGTATTGGCCGGAACAGGAGCGTTCGGAACAATCGGCAGGAACGAGAACAGAGCTCCGGAGTAGGAAATCGATCCATTCGCGGGCGGCAGCGAATTCAGTAGAAAGCTCAAAGCATCGATGAACGTGTAGTACGTTCCAAATCCCGCGCGAACCGCTGTCTTTCCGTTCGAGAAAGGATCCCAGGCAAGAGAAATCCGCGGACCAAAAAGCCGCTTGGCGTTGTTCTCCGTGTAGACGGACGTGTCCACGCGCGGCGCCGTAAGCAGCACGCCGTTCGAGCCGGTGATGTAATTCGCGGCGCGTCCCGATGCTTCGTTCCATCCGGTCGAGAACTCGTGGCGGACGCCCACCAGGAGTTTGAGGTTCGGTCGCAACTGGATCTCATCCTGCAAGTACCAAGCCCCGAAGAGGCTCCTCCAACCGAGCTCGTTCGGGTTGGGCACGACTTGAAACGTCGTTGTGGTTCCTTGCAGAAAAGTCGTCAGGCTGGCGAAGCTCGCCTGTCCCAGACGTCGCGATGCCGTGTTCTCGTTGTCGCGCAGACGCTGGAACCAAACGCCGGCGCTCCAGTGATGCGCTCCGCGGCTGGCCGTGATGGAGTCGGACCAGGTGATGAGGTTGCGGCGATTCCAGACGTTGGCGGCGTTGTTCGGCCCGGCTGCGGTAATCGCGGCAATTCCCGTCGTGGTGACGCCGCCGCCGATCACGATCCCGCCGGGTCCGCCGCCGGTCACGAACGAAAGCGCCGGCGAAAACGAAGTCAGCGGGAACGAATCGTAGTTGAACGCGGCGCGCGAGAATCCGGCGCGGAAGGTATTCAGCACGCGCGGCGAGAAAATATGGGTCTGCTGCAGCGTGGCCACCTGGCTGCGCAGCATGACTGCCGATCCGAAGAGTGGATCGGCCAGGGGAATCAGGCTGTCCCCGTCGTCAAGCGTGTAGGAGGCGGAGAGCGAGTCGCGATTCCCCATCGTGTAATCGCCGCGAAGCGTTCCGAAGTCCTCCCGGATCGCCTGCTTCGGATTGTTGTACGAAAGTGCCGTGCCGCTCGCTATTCCGTTCGACAACAGCTCCGCACCGTTGGCATCGGGCCAGAATGCCATGTAGGGCAGCATCGAGCGATTCAAGTTTGAGACTTGCGTATAGGCTCCGGACGCGTTTGGCAGAAGGCCCAGTCTCGCCTGGGCATCGGGCACCACGCTGACGTTGCTCACAGCCAGCCGTTGCCGGTATCCCTCATAGTTGCCGAAGAGGAAGAGCTTGTCTTTCTTCAGCGGGCCCCCGGCCGCGCCCCCGAATTGATTTCGCCGGAAGGGCGGGACCGATCCCTGGTCGAAATAGCCGCGTGCATCGAGCGCGCTGTTCCGCAGAAACTCGAAGAGCGAGCCATGAAGCGCATTGCTTCCCGACTGCGTCACGACCGTGACCTGCGCTCCGGCGCGTTTGCCGTATTCGGAGCTATAGGTGTCGGTAAGTACGTTGAACTCGCGCACCGCGTCGATTCCCAGCAGGTAGCCGCTGACGCCTCCCGGCGTGACGGCGAGCTGGCTCGATCCGGTGTATTCGATGCCATTCAGCAAAACAATGTTCTCGAGCGGACGGCGTCCCGCCACCGAGAACGTGTTCCCGTTGCTGGTGCTGGTCTGCGGACTCTTCAGGCCGTAGTTGATAGCCCCGGCATTCAGCGTAATCAGTCCGTCGAAGCTGCGGCCGTTGAGCG
Source organism: uncultured Acidobacteriota bacterium (assembly GCA_964601345.1). GTDB lineage: Bacteria > Acidobacteriota > Terriglobia > JAJPHL01 > JAJPHL01 > CAZRND01. The sequence continues at coordinate 6,377 of CAZRND010000229.1, forward strand.
GCAGGTCTTTTACCTGCCGTTCTCCAACCAGCCCTGACACGGCGGAGGTCGTGGAATTCACGAGCGGCGCCTCGGCCGAGATGGTCACCTGCTGGGCGAACTCGCCGACTTCTAGGCTCAGCTTCACCACCGCTTCTTGTCCAAGGGCTAGGTTGATTCCTTTTCTGACGGCAGCCTTGAAACCGGTCTTCTCCACTTTTACTTCCTGCGGCCCTAAGGGCAGAGAAAGCACTTTGAAATTGCCTGTCTCGTCGGTTGTGACGGATCGAGTCGCCGAGGTCTCGAGACTCGTGACCGTGATCGCGGCGCCGCTGACGGCCGCACCGGTCGCGTCCTCCACTCGTCCGGAGATCGACCCGGTCACCTGCCCCCAAAGAGACGCAGCGACCAGCGTAAGCGCAAATGCTGTTCTGAAGAGAGCCACCTTGCGGATCATTCTACACTAGGTAATTGCAGCGAAACCAGCTTGGCTGAACAGGATGTTCTCGTCGGGGAAATGGCCGCGGAGCGCCTTCATCAGGCCCTCATGCGCCGTTGAGGCGTACCACTCGCCATAGCCGAGCTCCGCCAGCAGGGCGCCCATGCCAAGACGGGTGGACCTTGCTCCTCCGCTGCCGTCGCCGGCGAAGAATGTGTCCACCAAGACCCGCGATACTTTCCCTTCGAGGATTCTCGAAAAATGCGCGGGATCGCAAGGCAGGAGCGGTGCAACGGCGGCTTGCACGCGCAGCCCGGCGCGGTGAAGAGTCTCGAGCGTGCGCAAGCGCCGCTCGACGGACGGGCTGGTAGGCGTGATGCGCGCGCGCACGCGATCGTCATCTGTCTCGAGGGTTACGGACACCCAGAGCTTGTCGCGTAGCTTGGAGAGCAAATCGATGTCCCGCTCGACGAGCGGCGAGCGGGTTTGCAAGAGCAGCGCCTCGAATGACGGATTCTCGACCATCGCTTCAAGAACTCCGCGGGTGATGCGCAGGCGCGATTCCGCGCCCTGGTAGGGATCGGTGCTCGAGGACATGAAGATCCGCGCGCGTACGCCACGAGCAGCCAGCCGCGCCAATTCGCGCTTGATGCGCTCCGGCGCGTCGGTCTTCGGCTTGACCCAATCGCCCCACGGCAATCCGCCGCCGGCCATTGCCACGGGCAGCGCGCGCACATAGCAGAACGGGCATCCGCCGTTCTTGCCGAACGCGCAGCCCATGTAAGGATTCAGCGAATGGGTGAAACCGCAGAGGAATCCGGCCCGCTGTGGGGTAAGAAGCGACATCTCTCACACACCGGTAAGTTGCTTGAATTCCTGATCGGTAATCAACCGGAGGTCTTTCGCTTCGTCGAGAATGCCCACGGCGTCGGGCGAACTCGCCGGCGTGTTGGCATAAACGGCGAAATAGCGCTTTGCACGCATGGTGTGCTGGTGGATGGCGTTGTCAATCTGGAAAATCGGCAGCGTACCCTCGCGCCAGCTTCGAATCGCCTCTTCCACCGGCGCCAGCGATTCCGCCAGGCGATACTCGTGCACCTTGCGGATGATTTCCTGGATGCGTTTCTCCTGGCCCTTGGTGAGAATCATACGCGCAGGTCCTCGCCGGTCATTTCCGCCGGCTTGGGAAGCCCCATCAGTCCCAGCAGCGTCGGAGCAAGATCCCGCAGAGCCCCTTTCTCGCGCAACTTGCCTGGAGCATCGGAAATGAGCAGCAGCGGCACGGGATTTGTCGTGTGATAGGTATGCGGGCCGCCGGTGACCGGATCAATCATCATTTCGGCGTTGCCATGATCGGCCGTGACCACCAGAACTCCTCCCTTTCGTGCGACTGCGGCATAGATCGATCCGGCACAAGCGTCCACGGTCTCGACGGCCTTCACGGCGGGCTCGATCTTTCCCGAGTGCCCGACCATGTCGGCGTTGGCGAAATTGACGACAATCAGATCGGCGGCGTCGCCATCCACAGCCTTCACCACGGCGTCGGCCACGCCCGAGGCGCTCATCTCCGGCATCAGATCGTACGTGGCGACTTTGGGAGACGGCACCATGACGCGGTCTTCTCCAGGATAGGGCTTCTCGTTCCCGCCGTTGAAAAAATAGGTGACGTGGGCGTATTTTTCAGTCTCGGCCACTCGCAGGTTCTTCAAGTTGTGGGCGGCGAGCACGTTGGCGAGGATGTTGGCCTGAGATTGCGGCTCGAGAACGTAGGGCACGTTGAGCGTCTTGTCGTAATGCGTCATTGTGACGACGAACAAGTTTCGCTCGGAGAGCTTGCGAGTCATTTGCCGGGCGCGGTCGGCTCGGAAGTTGAAGAAGACCGCCGCGTCGCCGTCACGGATCACGGCCGCCGGTTCGATCACAACCGGCTCGACGAACTCGTCGGTGACGCCGTGCTCATAGCTGGCGCGAACGGCGGCGATCGGGTCCTGGCTGGGCCGCCCTTCCCCGGCGGTCATGGCGTTCCAGGCCCGGTCGGTGCGCTCCCATCGTTTGTCGCGATCCATGGCGTA
>CAZRND010000230.1:0-8758 GCA_964601345.1 uncultured Acidobacteriota bacterium
TCGCCAGAGGTTTGTTCAGAAACGTGTAGGAAGAGTCGAGAAAGTTCGCGATGCTCTCATTGCGGTCGAGAAGGTGGCGCGTAAACATTTGCGTCTCGGTCCGCATCGCTGTCTGAAGGTCGCTCGAGTAGTAGCGCTCGAAGGCGTCGCGGTCGGGAGGCATATCGCCGAGACTGCGGAGATTCAGCCAGCTATCGAGGAATCCCTCGACGAACGCCTGGGATCGGCGATCGGCCAGCATGCGGCGGGTCTGAGCCAGAAGTACGGCGGGCTTCTGCAACTCTCCACTGCCGGCGAGTTTCATCAACGATCCCGAGCGTCTCGCCCGCTTCCATCGCGAAGCTCGTATGTTAGCGGCGCTGAATCATCCAAATATTGCCGCTATTTATGGACTTGAAAAGGCTGGAAACTCCGACTGCCTAGTTATGGAACTGGCCGAAGGCGAATCCCCTCACGGCCCGCTCGAAGTTAATGCCGCGCTGCGGATCGCCGCTCAGATCGCGGACGCTCTGGCAGCCGCTCACGGCAAGAGCATCATCCATCGCGATCTCAAGCCCGCCAACATCAAGGTCACGCCCGAAGGACAAATCAAGGTGCTCGACTTCGGATTGGCCAAAGCGCTATCGGACGATTCCACGGCCGGCGACCTTTCCGCGTCGCCGACGTGGAGCGCAGCGGCGACAAAGTCGGGCGTGATCCTCGGGACGGCGGCGTACATGTCGCCGGAGCAGGCGCGCGGAAAACCCGTGGATCGCCGCACCGACGTGTGGGCCTTCGGCGTGGTGCTCTTCGAACTGCTCACCGGCAATCGCGCATTCTCGGGAGAAACGGCTTCCGATTGCCAGGCCGCAGTGTTGACGAAAGAGCCGGACTGGACTTCGCTGCCCCCCGGGAGTCCGGTGAAGCTGCTGCACAAATGTCTGGAGAAAGATCCAGCACGCCGGCTGCGAAACATGGGGGACTTGTTCCTCATCGAGGAAGCCGAGGAAGCGAAGGCGCCCGCGGTTACGACGCCTCAGGCGCGGCCGTCAAGTTGGCTCCCGTGGGCTCTCGCAGCGATCCTGGCTGGGGTCGCGATATGGGCTCTCGTCCGTGGGCGCGTCGCGCCGAAGCCGGCACAGGTAACACGTTTCTCGGTGTCCCTGCCGCCGAACGAATATCTTCCGGTTGCGGCACAGCCCAGCCTGGCAATTTCAGCGGACGGCGCCCGACTGGCATTTGTCGCGGGGCGGGGAAGCGCGACTCGTCTTTATCTGCGCCAGTTGGATCGCCTCGACTCCGTGGCCATTCCCGGTACGGATGGCGCCATTTCGCCGTTCTTCTCGCCCGATGGGGAGTGGCTCGGCTTTTTCGCGGACCGCAAACTCAAGAAGGTGTCCGTGTCGGGAGGGTCGCCGGTCAGCCTCATCGAGGCGGCGGGTCCTCGCGGGGCGACTTGGGACAGCAATGGCACGATTGTGTTCGGCCCGTTTTTGGTTTCCGGCTTGATGCGAGTTCGGACCGATGGATCCGATACCGGAAACGCGCAAGCCATCACTACTCCCGAGAAGAGCAAGAACGAGTATGGCCATCGCTGGCCGTTTGCACTGCCCGACGGCCGCGGCATCTTGTTTTCCATTTGGGACGGCACACAGTTTGGCGAAAGCCCAACGGGCGTGTTTTCCTCGAAAACCGGAGAACATCACGCGGTCATGCAAGGCGCCACTTACGCCCAATACGCGGACTCTGGACATTTGGTGTACGCGCGACCCGGGGAGTTGATGGCCGTGCCCTTCAATCTCGATCGCCTGGAGACGACCGGCCCGCCGGTGACGATTCTGGAGGGCGCGGGAGCGTCCAGCTTGACGACAGGCTCTTCGCAATTCGCGATCTCGCGCAACGGAACGCTGGCGTACGCGCCGGGGGGAAGACATTCCGCGGAACGCTCGCTTGTTTGGGTGGATCGAAAAGGAAAGGCAAAAGCGCTCCCCGCGCCGGCCCAGCCTTACTTGAGTCCGCGGATTTCGCCTGACGGCAGGCGCGTGGCGGTGGGCATGGAAGGCCGGGGCGCATGGACCTACGATCTCACCAGGGACACCTTGAGCCTGCTGGCCAACGAAAAGGTCAATACCTATCCGGTCTGGTCGGCGGATGGGAAGAAGATCGCGTTCCGGGGGCGCGGCGCGGGGCTGAACATCTTCTGGACGGCCGCGGACGGCAGCGGGAGTCCGGAGGCGCTTACGAAGGATCAAAGTTTGCAATTTACCGGCGCGCTTTCTCCGGATGGCAAGTTCATGGTAATCGTGGATCAGAACCTGGAGTCGGGCGCAGACATCTTTGTGATGCCGCTCGAGGGAGAGCGCGCGAAGAAACCATTCCTTCAGACCAAGGCCAACGAAGGAGCGCCGACTTTTTCGCCGAATGGCCGCTGGCTGGCCTACACCTGCGACGAATCGAGGCGCGAAGAGGTATATGTCCAGCCCTTTCCCGGTCCCGGCCCGAAGATTCAAATCTCCACCGGGGGCGGCGCTGAGCCGGTGTGGGCTCGCAACGGGAGAGAGCTCTTCTATCGCGTCGGGAACAAGATGATGGCGGCGGCGATCCGGACCGAGCCGCAGTTCTCAGTCGCCAAGCCGCAACTGCTCTTTGAAGGCGACTTCGAGCGAACGCCGCAACTCTACACCACGAACTACGACGTAGCCGCGGACGGCGAGCACTTCCTGATGATCAAGGGCAACGAAGAATCCGCGCCGACACAAATCAACGTGGTCCTGAACTTCTTCGAGGAATTGCGGAGGAAGGTTCCCGGCAAGAATTAACGCTTCCTTCGTTGGCGGGCTCCACGCAGCCCTGCGCGAGGCGATTCGATTCTGCTAAGTTCGGACGCCGTTCCATTCCACCCAGGCAAGCTAGAACGAAGATGGCAGGCCGCCTCGGAAGGGGAGCGGACAGCCGGGACGCCGCAGTCCGCCGACATCCCGCTCTTTGCCGGTAAAGTGTATCGCTTCCTGAATCGTAACAATAGGCGGCTCGATCATGTGGAAGAATGCTAGGGCCAGTTGAGCAGGCTCGTGACCACAAAAGCCAATGCCAGGAACAGGTTGGCGGCGAGCGTGAAGCGAAAACTTCTGCCCGTTTGCTTCCAGCCTCGCAACGCCAAAGAAATGGCTGCCAAAAGCCAAAACACTTCCAAGAGAAGACTCACCTTACCGGCGCTCGCGGACGCTTCCCGCCAACCTGTATGGTAATGGGCGTTGTAGAACACAATGTTCGAAAGGATGAAGAGGGCTGGGAGTACGATCCCCGTTTCGACTAAGACGCGTTGAAGTCTGCCCATATTGCACCCCCCCTGCGATCCGCCTCACGGCTGCTTCGACTGCTGCGGAAAGATCTCGTACCACCTTCGATTCCCGCGATTGTTGCAGACCAGACACCACCGGCCTTCGCGCTGACCGACGTTAAACCTTGGTTGCTGTTTTGAAAGCTCGGGGCCGAAAGCCCACCAATAATCCTGTTGCGTAGCTTGAGACCTTCCGTGCTCAATCATGTTGCTAAAGACATAGAGAGCGCTTCGCCATGGTTGTCATCGAGGCCTAAGACGTGTGAGAACTCGTGAGGTGCGTGACCACCGCCTGTAAAGAAAGTCGGTGTCAGTGCAGCGCTGACCGTTGCGTTTCCCGTTCTTTGCCGGTGAAACTGTTTCAAGGGCTGCGTATCCGCAGACACTCGTCCTATCCATAGTTCAGTCACCTTGTTGAACCCACGTAAACCGCGTTCCCGACCAGCGAAAGAATCCGCTGGCACTCTCTCGTCTTTGAACGAGGATGAGCTCCCCTTTGCCGGGAGGAAGGTCGAACCCAGTACCGGCGTCAATGGGAAGCCTTCCGTAAGCGCGCCAAGAATCGAAGTTCAGGTCATCCCACTTCGCCGCTCCGTACGGCACGGCCGTGCCAGCTCCCAGCATTTGCACCTTTGGCTGGGAACTTAGGACCACCACGAATCCGCGTTTCTTGGTCGCCCGCTCGACAATCAGTACGGCATAGTCGACGCGATTGTCACCATCGAAGTCACCTCTGAGGTAGAAGGGGTTGATTCGATCACTGATCTCGTATTTGTCCCCAAGCCTCTCAATGCGCGACGCGATTCCCTCCGGCAACGTGTCTAGATCTCCGGAAGCCGCCGAGCGCCACGCGACCGTCGTCATCCCCAGGACAACCAAGAAGAAAGCCTTCTCTATTTGCATGGTCCGATCTCGCATTTCCCGGCACCCTTCGTCTTTCCGAAGTGAATGTGGTTTGCATGTCCTGGCGCCCAACCCGTTCCATACGCCCTGTCGTTGTCGCTGTAGTTTTGATTGAAACCGTTGGGGAACCGGGGCCAGCCTGATCTGTCCCCATGGTCTGTGTCCGGCGTTGTCGTGGACTTGGCATTCACTTTCCGCACAATCGTAGCATGCCGTTTGGTGCGTCAAAGAGCCGAACGTGATGAATCATGTCGTCTCGTCGAGTTACAACTTACAAGCGGAGCGAACTGTGACCTCGGGGACAGATCAGGCTGGCCCCGCCCTATCAATTTGCTCGACGCTCTCCAATGACTTCTTCGACCAACGCCAAAAGGTCCGCCCGGAGACTATTGAACACCTGAATACGGCGTACCAGATCTGGCATGGAAACCGGATCGATGGCGCTCCGATAGTGCGCCAAGTCAGGATGCTTCTCGAAAAAGCATTGAGAAAGGTGCTCCTCCGCCACAGCTAGCTTCTCCGTAGACAGTTTCTCGATGCGCAACACACGACTTGCGTAACCGGCTATGGCGCTGAAATATAGATCGAGCTCTCCGTGGAGACGGCTCCAATTGAACTGATCGATGCTCTTGAGCTTCGTTAGATCGGCGAGCGGGAAAGGCCCACTAGATTCTTCAGAATAACGGCGAGCAATATCCTCGGCAAGGGTTCGGTGGCTCGTCTTGCCCTTCCGAAGGACGCTATGCCGGCGCTGTTTCCTTCGCAGGTGCGATTCCGCATAAGCCTCTGCCAGGCGGTTCGACGCCAGGCCGGACGTCTTGTCGTATTCCAAATCGCTGCTATCCCAGAGACGGTGATCCTTCTCGCGCACAAGATGGATGCGCAGCGTCCCCGGAGTCTCCTCGGTCAGCGAGAAGCGCACGGCGTCGGGGCCGTCGGTGTCGGGAAAGCGCGGGCACACGTGCCGCGCGTAGCCGAGATTGCACAGCGTCCAGAGTTGCTCGGCGGTGGGACGGTATCCGTCCGGTTGCGCGCGGCACTCGCCATCGTAAACATCGCCGAGCGGCATGGGGCGCGCCGGCGAACCGGCGACGGGCTCGGTGGGATGGAAGAACGGACAGGCCATTCCGGTCGGCATGATAGCATGGCAGGCAATGTCGAACCGCCTCGGGAAACTTCAGGAATTGCTGGCGCAGGATCCCAACAACATCCTGGTCAACTACGGAATCGCGCAGGAGCTCGCCAGCCTTGGACGCCTCGATGAGTCCGTTGCGCAGTACGAGCGGCTGATCGCCGCGCATCCGAACTACAGCGCGGCGTACTTCCACGGCGCGCGGACCCTCGAACGCCTCGAACGCATCGCCGATGCCCGCAATCTCTATCAGCGGGGCATCGCCGTCGCCGGGCAGAACGGCGACTTGCACGCGCAATCCGAAATGCAAGCGGCGCTCGAGGCCCTCGGATAACATGGACTCCCTGCTGTTGCCGTTGTTCCCGCTCGAAGTGGTGCTTTTCCCCGGCCAGCAGCTTCCGTTGCACATCTTTGAAGATCGCTACAAGGAAATGATCGGCGAATGCCTGGAGAGCCGAGCCGAATTCGGCGTAGTTCTGTCCAAGGACAAGTCCATCGCGACGATCGGATGCACCGCGGAAATCACGAAAATCCTGAAGAAGCACGACGATGGGCGCATGGACATCGAGACCATGGGCCGCCGCCGCTTCGAGGTGCTCTTTCTCGATGAAGAGAAGTCTTACTTGCGGGCCGCCAGCCAGTTCTTCGTGGATGACGATTCAAGCGCCGACCCGGAGGCGCGCGACAAAGCGATCGAAGTGCACGGCCGGGTTCTCGAGTTGCTTTTTCCCGATCCGGACGAGCGTGCTCCGCACCTGCCTGCCGACGGATCGGAGACGGTCTCGTTTCAACTGGCCGGCTCGCTGCCCATCGAACTGGACTTCAAGCAAACGATGCTCGTCTCGCGCTCCGAGACCGAACGGTTGGAGCGCCTGGCCGATTACATGGAGAAGCTCATCGTGCGCTTGAAGCTCATCTCCAAGGCTCGCGGTAAGGCGGGCGCCAACGGCCAGGGCCGCTGAACAAACTGATATAATCCCGCCATGCCCCTGCCAACGACTCTAGGCGAGTTGCGTCGCAGCGAGTTTTCCAGCGAACGTTTGACCAGCCGCACGGTCAAGGATGAGCTGCGCGAGAACCTCATCTGCCGGCTCAAGCGGCGCGAGACCTTGTTTCCCGGCATCCTCGGTTACGAGGATTCGGTGATTCCGCAAGTGGTGAACGCGATCCTTTCGCGGCACAACTTCATCCTGCTCGGCTTGCGCGGTCAGGCGAAGAGCCGCTTGCTGCGCGCGCTCAGCACGCTGCTCGACGCGTCGTCGCCGGAGCTTGCCGGATGCGAGATTCACGACAATCCTTACGCGCCGCTCTGCCGGGCCTGCCGGGAACTCACCGCGAAGGCCGGAGATGACACGCCGATTCGCTGGCGCGCGCGCGAGGATCGCTACGTGGAAAAGCTGGCGACGCCGGATGTCACCATCGCGGACATGATCGGCGACGTCGATCCAATCAAGGCCGCCGGCACGGGCCGCGCGCTCTCCGACGAGCTGACCATACACTACGGACTGCTGCCGCGGGCGAATCGTGGGATTTTCGCTCTAAACGAGCTGCCGGACCTGGCCGGAAAGATCCAGGTCGGCCTTTTCAACATCATGCAAGAGGGCGACATCCAGATTAAGGGATATCCGCTGCGCCTGCCGCTCGACGTCCTGCTGGTCTTCACGGCGAACCCGGACGATTACACGGCGCGCGGAAAAATCGTCACACCGCTCAAGGACCGCATCGGTTCCGAGGTCCGCACGCACTATCCCTTGTCGGTGGACCATGGCATGGCGATTACATCGCAGGAGTCCTGGACGGCGCGCGGCGGGGAAGAGATCGCCGTGCCTGGCTACATCCGCGAGGTCATCGAGGAGATTGCGTTCCTCGCCCGTGAGGACAAACGCATCGACCGCCGCAGCGGCGTCTCGCAGCGACTGACGATTACGTGCCTGGAGAACGCGGTTTCGAACGCCGAGCGCCGCGCGCTGCACAGCAAGGAAAGTCCCACGGTGCCGCGCATCTGCGACGTGATGGCCGGGCTGCCGGCGCTCACCGGCAAGTTCGAGCTCGAATATGAGGGCGAGTTGCGCGGCGCGGAAAACGTGGCTCGCGACCTGATCCGCGGAGCGGTGGCCAAGGTCCACATGCGCCACTTCGAGGGCGTGAACCTGCAGAACGTGGTGCAATTCTTCGATCTCGGCGGACAGTTGAAGATCACCGACACCGCTCCGGCGTCCGACGTTCTCGAGCAATTGAAGAAGATTCAGGGCCTGCTGGACAAGATTGGGGCGCTCGGCGTGAACGCGAACGATGGCGCGCCGGCCGTGGTTTCGGCGGGCGAGTTCATCCTTGAAGGTTTGTACGCGCACCGGCGCATCAACCGCAGCGAGGAGTTCGGCTTCACCGCGCAAGAGAAGAAGCGCGAGCCGGCGGTCGAGCGCGAGGAACCCGGCCGCCCGCGGAGGCAGTACAACTAAGCGTCTTATGAAGTTCGTCAAATACTCGAAGTACACGGGCGAAGAGGCGGATGGCATCAGCCTCGAAGACCTGATGCGCGCGCTCGGCGACTTCCTGTTGCAGAGCGGCTTCGAGTCGCAGTTCTACAACATGTACGAGATGCCCGGCGAGCGCTCGATGGACGCGCTGCGCCAGGCCATTCGCGAGGCGCTCGAGCGCGGCGAGATCTGCGACATGATGGACCGCCTGCAGCAAATGGCGCCCTCGCAGTCGCGGCGCCCACCGTTGCCGCGCCAAGCGCCGTTTGAAGGTCGCGTGGGTCGGCGATCGTCTGGCCGGCAAACACCACCACGATGTCGCCGAGCAAGAGTCCGCTCTGCTCGGCCGGGCTCCCCGACTCGACGCCGACGACGACCAGGCCGGTCTTCTGGCTCAACCCGAGCTTTTGCTGGAGTGACTCCGGGAGCGCGACCGGTTGGGACGTGACTCCGAGGTAGGCGCGCCGGATGCGCCCTTGGGTCACGAGAGTCTGGACGATCGCGCCGACGGCGGCGGCGGGAATCGCGAGCTCCTGGCCGCCGGCCAGGTGCCAGCTGTTCAAACCGACGACGCGTCCCTGCGTGTCGACGAGCGGTCCCCCGGAGAAGCCTGGGTACGGTCCTTCGGGCCCTGCTGGGTGGCCGGCTGGACGCACTCCCACGGGCCGTCGGGCTTGCGGCGAAAGGCGTCACTGAAGCTGGGCATGGCGCTATCTAACGGCAGCTCGCCAGCGTTGTCGTGGAAATTGGGCACGCGGCGAGCAACGCGAGCCGGTGTCGCAGGAATTAGTCCACAGGGAACTGGCCTTCCTGCACCAGGCGGCGCCACTCGGCGGCCTGGCCCTTGAGGAAGGCGGTGAACTGCTGCGGCGTCGAGGACTCGGGCTCGAAGCCGGACGTACGGCGGCGCGCTGCTGATTGTGGTGG
>CAZRND010000231.1:0-2822 GCA_964601345.1 uncultured Acidobacteriota bacterium
GTGGATGGCGGTGTCCGAACGCCACACGTGCCCCCACAACTGCGCCAGTGGCCGCAGTCGCCCACTCACGATAAACCAGGCATGGGTTACTTTTTCCTGCTTCTGTATCTGGCCCTCAACTTTCTCCGGCCGGCAGACCTCTATCCGGATCTGGCGGTCTACCGGTTGTCTCTGGTAGCGGGATCCCTGGGACTGATTGCTTCACCCTACCGTTGTCTCCGGGGCAAAGGTCCAACCTTCCGGGCTTACCAGATTCCACTCATGATCGGGTTCATGATCTGGGCGGTATTGACGATCTTGTTTACGACTCATTACTGGCCGGAAATGGTTCACACAGTCGAGAGCCTGAGCCCTCCGGCCATCGTCTTCTTCCTGATCCTTATCCATGTGACGACGTTTCGACGCCTGGCAATCGTCGGAGGATTGCTGGTGGTGCTGATCTCGATTGTGGTCTGCCAAGGCTTGATGGCGACTTTTTACGGCTATAACGCCGAGCTTTTTGTCTTCAAACAGCACATCGAGCTGGTCAACGCGCAGAACGAGCCCTTGGTACCGGAGGACGCTGCCTACGACCCGAACTTTATCGATGCCGAAGGTTTGCCCTATGTTCCGCGGATGCGAGGCGCCGGAGTTTTGAACGATCCCAACGATCTGGCGCAGGCGATCGTCGTGATTCTCCCCTTTCTCTGGCTGGCCTGGCGGCCGCGCCGTCACTTCCGAAACTTCGTTTTCGTGCTGGCTCCGGGGGCCTTCCTGATTTTTGGGATGTACTGGACCCATTCACGCGGCGGCATGATCAGTCTCCTGGTCCTGTTCATGTTGGTCATGATGGAAAACATGGGACGAACCAAGTCGATCATCGTCACGGGAATCGCCGCGGCTGCACTGCTCGTCCTGGGTTTCTCGGGTGGCCGCAGCATGGCCGACGAGTCCAGTCAAGGGCGAATCAATTTCTGGTCGGAAGGGATGCACATGCTGAGCCAGTCCCCTCTTTGGGGCGTGGGCTACGACGCTTTCCGGGATTACAACCCTGAACACGTCCAGGGAATGATCCAGGTTGCACATAACTCCTTTGTGCATTGCTTCGCCGAACTCGGCTTGATCGGCTACTTCATCTGGCTATCAATCCTGTTGACCACGATTGTCGAAGTATCCTCTCTGAGGAATCTGCCGGTTGAAACCAAGGTGGACTTCGAACTGGCGAGGTGGGCAACGTTGTCCCGCTTATCTTTGCTTACTTTCCTTGCGGCGGCCTGGTTTCTCTCCCGCACTTACAGCGAATTGCTGTTCATGCTCCTGGCGATCTCCCTCGCTGTGGTAGACCTGGCCCGCAAGCATGGCAAACCAATCGCCGGATTCACGTTGGGGGGATGGGCCCAGCGAATCGCCGGTTTCGAATTTGCCAGTATTGCGCTGGTCTGGGTCATCGTGGTATCCAACCACTTGCTTAGATAGGCGACGATGCTAAGCCAAACAGTCAATGGACTGTTCAGCTCTCACCGTACGGGCATGCGCTTGCTCCTCGGCGTGACGGTTCTCAAGATGGTTGGTTTTGGCCTGCTTTCAGCGGTCGGTCTGACGGGGCCCTTTGTGGGAGCGAACGCGGTGGATCATTATCTTCCGGTTGCTGACCGAATGCTAGAGCAGCACCGATTCAATGGGCCCGACACTCGCCCGGACAGCAAAATTGGACCGGCGTATCCGTTCCTGTTAGCGGCCCTGAAATTCGTTACCCCCGCACATTATCTGCTTGTGGTTGTCTGGCTACAAATGCTGGGCGATCTTGTCGTCGCTGCGTGCCTGTACCGGCTGGGACAATCCGTTTCTCAAGGCGCCGCCGGGGGGCTGGCGGCCGTGGGATGGCTCCTCTATCCGCCGGCAATCGTGATGTCGACGTGGATAACGGCAGACACCATCTTTGCGGCTCTCATGATTCTCGGATTGGTCTTCGTGTATCGGGCCGCGCTGGAGTCGGAAAGATCGTGGCAATTGACATGCGCGGCCGGCCTTCTGATCGGCCTGGCCACTTTGTTCCGTCCTACGACCCTTCTTCTGATTGTGTTCTTGCTGCCATTCTGGATTTCCGAAAAGCGGCTCTCGAATGCTCTTGTGTTCTTAGTGGCGATGTCCGTCCTGATCGCTCCGTGGACCGTTCGAAACTGGATGGTCCTCGAGGATCGCATCGTTGTGGCGACCGGCACGGGCAGCCCGTTCTTGTTGGGCACGGATGAAGACGAAGTCCAACCGCCCGAGAAGAAGGACAAGTTCTTTGCCGCGGCCGTGAGGGAAGCCGCGGCCGTGGGAATTCAGAAGCCGTCCGAACCTATGGAGTCCAAAGTGGACGGGTACTTTTTCCAAATGGGTTTGCTGAAGTACAAGGAACGGGCGCGGACCCGGCCCTTATCTTTCGTTCCGCTCTTTTTCTTGAAGTTCGTCCGTCTGTGGTATGCGACCGATATGGCAAAGTTCAAAATGCAGTTGGCTTTGGGTCTTTGCTCCCTGGCCGTTGTTCCCCTTGGACTCCGGCAAATCTGTCGATGGTGGGCGACCCGGCGGCGTCTTCTATTCGTATTCGGAGGGGTCGTACTCTATTTCATCGGCATGCACATGGTGTTGCTGCCTCTCCAGAGATACACACTCCCGATTTATCCCATCCTCATTCTTGCCGCAGCCGAACAAGTGTGGGAGTGGATGCCGCTGGGAAACGATACTTAGCGCGGACCCGCGTCCGTCCGGTCGAGCGGGATGGCGAGGTAGGCAAGTCTCTTGAGCTCTCTTCGCCCGCGCGTCACCGTGTCCAGAATCCAACCGCACGCGAGGCC
>CAZRND010000231.1:2832-8722 GCA_964601345.1 uncultured Acidobacteriota bacterium
GCAACATCACTGCCGCGGACACGATCAAGGTAGGGAACCGAGGCACGAGTCCCGTCTCCAGGTAGGTTTGGATAACCGGAACGACGGCGATCACGGAAAGCACCGCCAGGATCGCGGAAACCGTGGAATAGAAAGCCAGCGGGCGTTCTCCGCGAAACAACCGGATGATGGTGATCAGAATCTTGATCCCGTCCGAGTAAGTTCTGAGCTTGCTGGGCGAACTCTTGGGCCGTGAGCCATACTTTGTCAGAATCTCGCCGGTGGGCACACCGAGAGTGAGCGCATGGATCGTAATTTCCGTCTCGATCTCGAACCCCTGAGTGAGCGCGGGAAAGGATTTCACAAAGCGGCGGGAAAGCACCCGGTAGCCGGAGAGGATGTCGTTGAACTGTGTTCCGAACACCCTGGCGACGCTCGTCGTGAACACCCAATTCCCAAGGCGATGTCCAGGCCGGTAGGCTTCCTGCTCAGTGCTCTCCCGGCAACCGACCACCATGTCCAGCTCCTGCGTCAGCGCCATCTCGATCATGGCCGGGACGGCCGAGGCGTCGTAGGTATTGTCTCCGTCTACGAGGATGAAGAGGTCCGCCTGGATGTCCGCGAACATCCGCCGAACCACGTTTCCCTTGCCTTGTTTTGGCTCCTTCCGGACAATGGCTCCCGCCTCCAGCGCGCGGACCGAGGTGTTGTCGCTTGAGTTGTTGTCGTAGACATATATAGCCGCATCCGGAAGGGTCTTCCTGAAGTCCGTAACAACTGAACGGATGGTCTCAGCCTCGTTGTAACAGGGAATCAAGACCGCAACGCGAGGTGGCATGGAGCAAGTTGGCAAGCGGACAGAGTATATCCTCGTCGCCAGGTGTTGTAAAGCGTCCTCCAACATGCTGAAACTGTGAGGAAAACGGCCCCCGGCAAACTTTAGGCCCAGTCCTCCTTGGCTATTGACCCAGTACTTGAAATTGTTTATCATCGTGGTGCTGGGTTCAGTTGGACGTGTCCCCCCGCCGGTCTGACCATGCTACGATTGTTTCGTGTCGAGAGCAGAAGGAGAGGTATTGATATGACAACCCGCCTCAGGGCTGTTGTGTCGCTAGTCATAGGGGCCGTGATTTTATGGCCAGTCGCGGCGCTCGCCCAGAATCCGCATCCTAGGATCTTGATGACTCCCACGCTTCTCGCTTCTCTCAAGGCGAAGGCGGCGGCAAACAACCCGGATTGGGTCGCTGTAAAGGCTCAAGCGGATGCCTATCTGACGTATCCCGTCATACCTTTTGATCCCGTTGCCCGCGTCGACGGCACCATTTACTACACCTATGAAGGCTACGGCTGGCAGACGCCTATTGAGTTTCTCGGTCTGGCGTACCTCGTCACCGGTAACAACGCCTATGCCGACAAGGTGATTCAGGTCGTCCAGGCAGCGAATGCCACGTATCTGGCGGGAAACTTGACGCCGATGTCGAACGACTCGGGATATCCAGCCCGTAACATGGTTTACGGTATGGCTTTGGCCTTCGATTGGTGTTACCCCCGGATGGATTCTGCTACCAGAACAACCACGATCAATATGGTCAATTGGTGGTATGACTGGTTCAAGACCGGTGGCTATTCCGCTAACGGTCCACCTTACAACTATTTCGCAGGCTATCTGAAGGGGTTCGGGCTGTGGGGCCTTGCTTCCATGGGCGACAATGCCAGGGCCGCCGAAATCAACGCCTACATGCTCGGCCTGTACAATACGCACATCGTTCCCGCCTTCACCTCTGGTCTGTCGGGGACATCGGCGGCGGGCTTTTTCGGGGCGAATCCCCCGATCACGGTGCTGGGAGGATATTCGGGCGGGTATCCGACCGAATCGTACAATTATGGCCCTGACACTTTTGAGTATATTCTAGTCTATCTGTTGGCCAATAATACGGCCACTGGAACGCAACCGACTGGATTTCTAGAGTATCCCAAGAAGATGGCGGTTAATCTATTATACAATCTCAAACCCAACCGCTGGCAGGTGACCGACGAAGGAGATTATCCAGGGCCCACCACCGGGGTTCTGCCTGGTTCGCTCCTGGTGGCTTTGGCCAATTTTTTGAGCGGAACCACAGAGGGCATGTGGATGCAGTACATGTACAACCACATTGCTCCGATCCCCTTTGCGGCCAGTGGTTCGCCACAGGACGTAGTTGTCACCGATAAGTTTCTCTACTACAACGCCTCGCGACCGGAGTTGGATTACCGCGCGACGCAGCCGACTCGTTTCCACTCCACGGGAGATGAGCACTTCTATGTCAGGTCGGACTGGTCGGATACCGCGGTGTGGTCCTCCTTCAAGGCTGGCGCAAGGGCATTTCGAGTAGTTACCCCGGCCATGGGGCATATCTCCATTCAAAGAGGGCAGGACTACCTCATGCCGATGACGGCGCGCTGGAAGGGGCCGGGACCATACGGCGCCAACGGCGGCCCGCAAGTACGCGATGCCACGAGCCAGCGTGCCAACACTCTATTCTTCAACGACTTCGGTGACTACCAAGCGATCAATGTCGCTACCTACGGGGGTGGCTCCCTATACGGCGGGGATGTCATCCTGGCGAATGAAAACGCTACAACCTACATGTACGTGAAGTCGGATCTCACGTCTGGGTACGACCTCTCGATCGACAACAAGAGCCCCAGCAAGATTCCGTCACTGACTTATTTCTTCCGCAGTTATGTCTATTTTGACCCGAATTTCTTTGTTGTGTTCGACCGCGCTAGGGGAACCAAGGCCACGTATGTGAAGAAGATCCTCTGGCACTTCAACCCCGCGGCGCAGCCAACGATCTCCGGAAATCTGATCACCAGTAATCTCGGCACTTCCTCCATGTATGTGAAGGCGCTGATGCCGACAGCTCCAATCATTGCCACGGTCATCGAACCGACGGAACCGCCTGGCGATCTCTCACCGTCCACGCCTCGGGTCGAGGTCTCCGACACGGTTGCCGGGACCGACCTGAATGCCTTGCATGTCCTCTCCGCTACTCCGCTCGGAGCGGGACTGCCGACGACCACCTTGATCACCTCCGCGACGGGAAACATGGTCGGGGCGCTGATTCAAGCTCCTACGAATCCTCGCATCGTGATGTTCTCCCAGAGCGGCGCCGCGCAAAATGATGTGACTTACAACGCGGTGTACTCCGGCACCGGGCGGCACTTGATCACCGACTTAGCTCCGGGCACCTACAATATCTTCCAGGACAGTGTGAAGATCGGCAGCAGCATACCGGCTTCCGCGAACGGAACGATCTACTTCGAGACAGGGCCGGGCACCAAGTTCCAGGTGACGACACAGGGTGTTGTAACCAGCACCATGACCAAGGTCGGCGGCGACGGGCAGACCGGGCAAGTGTCCACTGTGCTAGCGACGAATCTTTCGGTTAAGCTGACCCAGTCCAGCGGGGCGGCGGATGTCGGAACTCCGGTGACCTTCGCCGTAACCGGCGGTTCGGCAACGCTGTCGGTCACCTCGGTAGCGACGGACGCGACCGGCACGGCCTCCACCAAAGTCACATTGGGAGCGACCATCGGACCCGTCCAGGTTACTGCTACAGCGGCCGGCGCCATCGGCAGTCCGCAAGTCTTCAACCTCACCGCGACGCCCGGCGCGCCGTCGGTGCTGACGAAAGTTTCGGGCGATGCGCAGACCGGCGTGGTCCAATCGGCGCTGACCAGCGCATTTCAAGTGAAGCTGGCAGACGCCGGCGGAAATGGCGTGAGCGGCATCACTGTGAATTTTACAGTTACCGCGGGAGGCGGGACGCTATCCAAGGCCTCAGCGGTTACCGATGTCAATGGACTGGCCTCAACGTTGCTGACTTTGGGATCGCTCGTCGGGACCAACACAGTTTCGGTCACGTCCGGCGCGGTGCCGGCGGTCTCCTTCAACGCCACCGCCGTCGGCGGCGCAGCCAGCGTGATCACGTTGGTGTCCGGCAACAACCAGACAGGACCGACCTCCACGACCCTGGCGACGCCTCTGGTGGTGAAAGTCACCGATAGCGGCAGCAATCCCGTCTCCGGCGTCAGCGTGACATGGACGGTGGTATCCGGTCCCGCGGCATTCTCTTCGCCCGCGGTCCTGACAACCAACGCGTCCGGACAGGCGCAGGTAACCGTGACGCTGCTCTCGACGGCCGGCGCAGCGACGATCACCGCCAAGGCCACCGGTGTTGCTACCACGATCACGTTCAACGCCACCGCGGTTTCGTTGGGTCCTGCCAACATCACCGTCGTCTCCGGCAACAACCAGACCGGGACCGTCGGCATTGCTCTCGCATCGCCGTTCGTGGTGCAGGTAACCGACAGCTCGTCGAACCCGGTAAATGGGGCGTCGGTCACTTACGTCGTGACCGCGGGAGGCGGCACGCTCTCCACGCAGCCGGTGCTCACGAACGCTTCGGGACAGGCATCCGCCACGCTCACCTTGCCGGCTACTGCCGGCGCAATCACCGTGACGGCCAGCGCGGCAGGGCTCGCGAAGACAGTCACCTTCAACGCCACGGCGAACATCGGACCCGCTTCACAGATCACGCTGGTATCCGGCAACGGACAATCGGGAACCGTGGGTAAAACGATCCCGTTGCCCCTGATTGTCCAAGTCCGTGATGCGCTGGGGAACTCTGTGCCGGGCTTCTCCGTCACGTTTGCTGTCACGGGAGGAAGCGGCTCGCTTACGGCCACTAACGTGAATACGGACGCCCAAGGGAAAGCTTCATCCATCATGACACTTGGGCCTCTGCCCGGAAATAACACCGTCAACGTTACTCCTTCCGCTGGATCGCTGACCGGCAGTCCCGTGGTGTTCACCGAGCTGGCGTTTGCCATCACGGCCTCCAATATCACCCTGATTTCCGGAAACAACCAAACGGGTCCAGCCGGTTCCACGCTGCCGCAGCCGCTCGTTGTCCAGTTGACCGATTCCACGGGAGCTCCGGTTTCCGGACTCGGCGTCAGCTACGCGGTCACCGCCGGCGCGGGGACGATTACCACGCCGCTTCCGGTGATCACGGACGCCACCGGCAAGGCGTCCGCTACATTTGTGCTCGACGCTGCGGCCGGGGCGAATACTGTCTCGGCAACCGCCTCGGGTCTGGCGCCTGTTGTCTTCAATGCGACAGGAACCGTCGGACCTCCGGGCAAGATCACACCGGTCTCCGGAGATGGTCAATCCGGGCAAGTCGGCTCGACGCTGCCGTCGCCGATTACGGTGAAGGTCGTCGACGCACTCGGCAACAACGTGGTGGGCTCGCCGGTTACCTTTACCGTGATCACGGGCGTAGCCACCGTGACGCCTAGCGTGAATACGTCAAGCACGGGAACCGCGTCGACTACGATCAAGCTCGGCAACAATCCCGGCTCGGTAACGATTGTTGCGGCGGTCGGCGGTCTCAATACGACTTTCTCGGCGACGGCGCTTGTCGGAGCGCCCGGCAGCTTCGTGAAGGTCTCTGGAGACGGCCAGGCCGGCACTGTGGGAACGGCGCTCCCAACACAGTTGGTAGTGAAGCTCACCGACACCGTGGGGAATCCGCTCTCCGGAGCGCTGGTGGTCTTTTCCGTGATTTCGGGCAACTCCACAGTGAGCCCTTCCTCGGCCACCACCGACGCCGCGGGTCAGGCCAAGACGACTTTGACGTTGGGCTCGAAACCGGGTCCGGTCAGCGTGGGAGCCACGACGTCCAGCGTGCCCACGCTCACCTTTAGCTTGACCGCCAACGCCGGGCCTCCCGCTTCGTTCATCATCGTGAGCGGAAGCGGCCAGACCGCGGTGGTCCCGACGCCGCTGACACAGGCGTTCGTTTTTCAGGTAACCGATTCCTTGGGCAACCTGCTGCAGGGAGTTCCCGTGGCCTTCTTCGTT
>CAZRND010000232.1:0-8678 GCA_964601345.1 uncultured Acidobacteriota bacterium
GGGGTTGCCGCCGGGAAAGACGTCCGGCGTGAAAGCCCGCCCACCCAGCGCCGGGTATCCTCCATAGGCCCCGCCGTAGATCACGACTTTCTTGCGGTCCACGATGCCCTGGCCGACGGCCCAGTCCACGGCGTCCAGCAGGTCGTCGTGCATCTTGGCGCCCCACTCGCGATTGCCGGCGTTCTTGAATTTCTTGCCGAATCCCGTGGAGCCGCGATAATTCACCTGCAGGCTCACGTACCCGCGGCTGGCAAACCACTGCGCCTCGCCGTTGTAGCCCCACGTGTCACGCACCCATGGACCGCCGTGCACATCGAGCACCATCGGCAGGTTTTTCGGTTCCTTGCCCGGCGGCAGCGTGAGATAGCTCACCAGGTCCAGGCCGTCGCGGCTCCGGATTGTCACCGGCTGCATCTCCGCGAGCTTGTATTTCTCGAGCTCGGGCCGCGCCGTAAAGAGGAAAGTCGCTTTTTTCGAGACGCGATCGTATACGTAATACCGCGCCGGATTGGTGTCCGCGCTGCGCGCCACCATCCAGGTCTTCTCGGCGCGGTCTCCGCTGCCGATGCGGAACTCGCCCGGCGCGGACGCCGCCAGAGCCGCAAAATCTTCCGCAACCGATGGATCGAGCACCTTCCATTCGAGTTTCTTTTTGGCCCAGCCGACGGCCTGTACATGACGCTTGGTGGGATGGATCATGACCACGCCGAGGTCGACCTCCGGATCGGCAGCGATGACTTTCCGCGCCTTCGTCGCGATGTTGATTTCGTAAAGCTCCGTGGTATTCGAGCTGTGGCTGTCTTCGATGTAGAGACCGGTGTTGTCGGGCGTAAAGCCGAGGACCTCCTGATCGTCCTCCGGCCCCCAGGCCAGAAAGAGCTCGAAGGGCGACTGGGCGTCTTTGCGTAACAGCAGCTCGAAGCCGCCGTCCGGACGTCCCGCGACGCCGCCGCGGATTTGGAAATTGTTGTCCGGCACCCAACCGACGAAGCTGCCGGGATTTTCGGCTTCGGGCGTCACCTCGCCGGTCGCCAGGTTGCAGCGGTAAGAGTCCATTACCTCGGGGTTGCGCTTGTTCATCCCGAAAATCACCTGCTGCGGGAACTTGGGATCGGTGTGGACACCCTCGACGCGAACGCCGTCGAATGGCGTCAGGTCGCGCACCTCTTTCGAATCGAGATCGACGGAGTAGAGATGCCAATTCTCGTCGCCGCCCTTGTCCTGGATGTAGAGGATGTGGCGGCTGTCCTCGGCCCACAAATAGGAGCGGATGCCACGTCCGCGATCCTGCGTGACCACGCGATCGTCTTCTTTGCCGGTGGACCGCACCCAGACGTTGAGCACGCCCTGATCGGGCGCGAGATAACTCATGTGCGCGCCGTCGGGCGAAAGCGCCGGCAGCGCCTTTTCAGGATTGCCGAACAACACGCGGCGTGGGATCAGGGAATTACTCATTCGGCTTGGCCCTCGGCAGCGCGCCTGCTGGAATCTCCAGCGTCTCGCGAGCCTGCGTCTCTTCCCATGCCTTGGTTACCTCTTGCGGGAATGTTTTCAGCAAGCGCGCCACACGCTGCTGGATCTCGGTCACGATCTTCGGATTCTCCGGCGCGGCGTCGTATGACTCCATCGGATCCGCCTCGATGTCGTATAGCTCGGGCGGGCGCAGCGCCAGATTGCGGCGTCCTCCCGGCGGCGCAGGATTGTAGGCCATCGTGTTGTAGCGCGCGAAGTGCAACTTCCATTTGCCCCACCGCGCGCATTGCAGATTCCATCCGTCGAAGTAGAGCAGCGCCTCGCGTTCCAGGCTCGCACTCTGGCCGTTCAGCAGCGGCCAGATGTCGATGCCATCGAGCGGCAGCTTGGGAAGGGCCGCGCCGGTGAGTTTCGCGACCGTGGGAAGAATGTCGATGGTCCCCGCAACGCCCTTGCACACCTTACCCTTCGGGATGCGTCCCGGAAACCGCGCCAGGAAGGGTTCGCGCACGCCGCCTTCATAGGTCGCCCCCTTGCGTCCGCGCAGCGCGCCGGAACTGCCCTGATACCACGGACCGTTGTCGGATGAAAACATCACCAGCGTGTTCCCATCGACGCCGTTGCGCTTGAGCGCGCCAAGCACCTGCCCGACGCTCCAGTCGAGTTCCTCGATCACGTCGCCGTAAAGACCGAGCGGCGATTTCCCGCGGAAGCGCGACGACGCTCCGAGCGGGATGTGCGGATAGGTATGCGGCATGTAGAGGAAGAATGGGGCATCCTTCGAGCGTTCAATGAAGCGCACGGCCTGTTCTGTGTACCGCGGCGTCAGCGTTTCGAGCACGGCCGGTTCTTCGAGCTGCTCGGTATTGTGCAGCAGCGGACGCGGCTTCATGTCGTTGCTGTACGGGATTCCGAAGTACTCGTCGAATCCGCGGCTCATCGGAAGATACTTCGGCAGGTGGCCGAGATGCCACTTGCCGATGCACATCGTCTTGTACCCGAGCGGCTTCAGGACCTGGGCGATGGTGGTTTCCGAGTCCGGCAGGCCGGTCGTATCGGTCGGAAACAGGACCTGCGGAACGCCGGCGCGGGTCGGATAGCGCCCGGTCAGCAACGCGGCGCGAGAGGGCGAGCAGACCGGGTTCGCCGAATAGAATTGCGTGAAGCGCACGCCCTCGGCGGCCATCCCGTCGAGGTGCGGCGTCCGGATCGCCGATCCGTAGCAGCCCAGGTCGCCGTAGCCGAGGTCATCGGCATAAATGAACACGATGTTCGGAGGGTTGGGGGGAGCAGCGTCGGCGCACCACGGCGCGCAAGCTGCCGTTCCGGCCACCTTCAGAAAATCGCGCCTGTTCATTTTTCTCGATCATATCAGTTTTTCTGAAACGACGGAGCCTTGCCGCTCGTAATCATCACAGCATGCCATTTTTCCTTCTGCTGACCTGCCTCCTGCTGCAGAATACGCCCGTCTTTCGCGCCGGCGTATCGCTGGTGCGGGTGGACGCCGAGGTCAGCGACGGCACGCGCACGCTCGACGGCCTGAAGAAAGAGGACTTCCGCATCCGCGACAATGGCGACCCGCAGGTCATCTCGCACTTCTCTCAAGACGCCGAGCCGCTCGACATCGTGCTGCTCTTCGACATCAGCGGCAGCATGAAACCGAATATCGAGCGAGTTGCGTCCGCCGCCGGCCTGGCTCTTGGCGAACTACGCGCGGGCGATCGAGTCGCAGTCTGGACCTTCAACACCAGGACCCGCGTTATTGCGCCGTTCACCGAAGACCTGAAAGCGGTGGAGAAAACTCTGACCGAGGACCTGCTGAACATCCGCTTCGGTGGAGGCACTCTGATTCAATCCGCTGTCGACAACGTCGCCGAGTCGTTCTTGCGCGAGCCCAAGTCTCCAAGGCGCCGCGCCGTCCTGGTCTTCACCGACGACATCGGCACCAAGACGCGGAGAGAGAAGAACGTCGTCGAGCACTATTGGGAAGCCGACGCCCTGCTGAGCGAACTGATTATCCGCAGCGCCTTCTTCCAGGTCATGCGCTCCATCCCGACGCCGGGAAATATTATCCACAACGTCATGTTCAACGGGACGATCACGCACATTGTGGACAAGACGGGCGGCGAGACGCTCAAGGCAAACAATCCCGGAGCCGATTTCCAACAGATGATGCAGCGCATCCGCCGCCGCTACACGCTCTACTATCCGATGCCCGCGGGTAAGCCCGGCCAGCGCCACGAAATCAAGGTCGATCTCACCGACGACGCGAAGAAGCGCATGCCCGGAGCCCGCGTCCGCGCCCGCCACGGCTACCTGCTGCCGTCCAGTTGATTTATGATGGGCGTCTGGGAGCGTCTTGAATATGTTCGCGATCGCCCTCTTCCTCTTGTTCGGCCAAGGCGTCGAAGCCCCCGGCGCTACGTTGCGCGGCCACGTGTACGCGCAGGGCGACGGCGCGCCGATTGCTCGCGTCCAGGTTTCGCTCCACTCACAGAACTCGGCGGCGACCGAGCCGGTCGGCGCGATTACCCTTCCCGATGGCAGCTTCGAGTTCCGAAGTGTTCCCGCGGGAGTCTACACCCTCACCGCCGAGCGGCCCGGCTTCCTCGTGGGAGGCTACGGGCAGAAGGGTTACGCGCGGGCGGGCGCCCACATCAAGGCGGAATCGGGACAAACCGTCAACGATCTTGATGTTCACCTTCTACGCGGCGGCGTCATCACCGGCAGAGTTACAGACGAGAACGGCGACCCGCTCATGAACACCCAAGTCCAGCTCATGAGGCGAACTTACACCCGCGGCCAAGTGACGATGTTTCCCAGCGGCGGTGCGGGCGCCGACGACGTCGGCCGTTACCGCATTCACAGCCTCCCGCCGGGCCGCTACTACGTCCGCGCGGTCAACCACGGCCCGTATTCCGGCAGCGGACGGCGATACCTGCCGGTCTACTATCCGAATGCCTCGGACATCGCCGGCGCCCAGCGGCTCGAAATCGATGGCGGAGCCAAATCGGAAATCAGCGGTGTGGATTTTATGCTGCCGCTCGGGAGTACATACGAAGTTCGCGGAAGCGTACTCGACCGTCGCACGGGCAAAGCCGCCGCGGGAGGAAGCATCAACCTTACGCTCTTGAACCGGATTGCGGAAGGAGGCGGGTCCTCCGCCATCGCGCAGGATGGAACTTTTCGCGTGCCCGGCGTTCTCCCCGGTCGCTATTCCATCCTGGTAGGGTTGCAGGGCGCCTTTCAAGGCCCGCAATCGGGCGGAGTTCCCAACATGATTGACGTCGGCGCTCAGGACGTCACCGGGCTGGTCATCACCGCGGGCGGTCTCACCACTCTGCGCGGCCGGATGGTCGCGGACGGCGGAACGCTGCCCGACTCTCTGCGAGTCAACGTGGCGCCCAGAGGAGAAGGCGCTACAAGCCCGATCGGTCGATCCATCCCCAAAAAGCCTGATGGGACGTTCGAAGCGACCGGCATTCCGCCGGGGGAATATGAGTTCCAGTATTCCGGCGTCGACAATTTCTATCTGCGTGAGGTGAGTCTTTCCGGTCGCGATATCACCGAAACGGGAATCAAAGTCGGAGAATCCGGGAGCATCGACAACCTGGAACTGGTCTTTGACTTCAGGCCGGGCTCGATCCAGGGACGAATCCTTAAAGAAGACGGCAAAGATCCGTCCGACGTTTTTGTGATCCTGTTGTCGTCCGATCCCCAGAAGCGGGACGTCGGGCCCCATCTGCGCTCCGGCCGATTTACCCCGGGCGGAAGTTATTTCTTCAACGGAATCGTCCCCGGCAATTATTTCCTGCTGGTCTGGCCGGGCGACGAGGTGAATGACCTGTTCGATCCCGACGTTTTCTCGCAAGTCAGGCCTTACGCGCAGAGCGTGACCGTCGAGAAGAATGCCAAACTGACCTACGACTTGAAGCTCGCGTCGGAAGTCGAAGCCATCGCTCAGAAACTGGCCAAGTGAAGCTCCGCGGCTCGCTGCTTGTATCCCGCCGGTTCGCGCCGGGGCTGCGCGGCGTGATAGGCGATCAGCCTTTCGAGATACGTATCGAGCGGCGTGTACTTCAGGCCCAGCTCCTCCTTGCTGCGGCGGTTGTCGAGAACTGACATCCACTCGCCGCTGAAGGGCGAGCAGGCGGGCAGCAGCGATTTCAGTTTCTCTCGCGGCAGCCGCGCGACCCTCAGCGGCACGCGCAGGATCGCCGCCATCTTCTCAAGGAACGCATCGATCGAAATCGTCTCATCCTGCGAGACGTTGTAGGCGCGGCCGAGTCCGATCTTGCCCGACGCGAGCCGCAGGACCGCGCTCACCACGTCGCCGCCATAGACGTGCCGCAACGGCAGTCCCTCGCCGTCGGGAAGCAGGATCGGCCCGCCGTCCTGCATTCGCAGCCAGTATCCATAGATGCGATCGTGATGATCGCGCTCGCTGTTGATCATCGGCAGGCGCAATGACGTGAACGGCGGATGATTGAGCACATCCTCCGCCGCGCGCTTGTCGACGCCGTAGACCCACTCTTCGTGCTCATGCCCGCCGGGATCGGGCATCACCGGACCTGCGTAATCGTCCTCTTTGTATGGCCGCTGCAATCCCTGGCGCACCAAATATACCTGTCCCGTGCTGAGAAAAATGTACCGCCCCACGCGATCTTTGAAGATTCGCGCGACCGCTACAGCGTCGGGCCCGTTGTACAGCGTCGTATCGACGACGAGATCGAATTCCCTGCCTTTCACCGCCGCCGCAAGCTGCGCGGCATCGGACCGGTCTCCGCGGAGCCGTGCGATGCCGCTCGGTAGCTCGCCCGGCGTCACGCCGCGATTGAAGACGGCCACTTGATAACCGGCTTCAAGAAGCGCGGCGACGAGCGATGGACCGAGGTTCCGCGTTCCGCCGATAATCAAAGCTTTCATAGGGTGTTATGATCTCATCATTATGAAGCGACTTCTTCTCGGCGCCGCGCTGCTTTTATCCTTTACGGCTTTCGCGCAGGACGATCCGCACGCCCAGCACGGCGCGGTCGGCTACGTGCCGCGCGACATTCTCGAGCGTCCCGTCGCGCTGCGCGACGGCGTCGGCCATGTCCACGAGACTGTCTCCACCGCTTCCAAGGACGCCCAGGCATTTTACGACCAGGGCATCGCCTATCTGCACTCCTACGTCTGGATCGAGGCGGCGCGCTCGTTCCACGAAGCGCTGCGTCTCGATCCCAAGCTGGCCATGGCGCACATCGGATTGAGCCGCGTCTACACCGGTCTTGAGGATCCTGCAGCGGCCGCCGCAGAGCTCAAGACCGCGCAATCTCTCGCGTCGAACACCAACGCCTGGGAGCGCGCGCGCATCGGCGTGCGGGCGAAGCAGATCGATGCACTCGCGGAGCTGCGGAACAACGCCAAACACCTCGAGTACAAACGCGCCCTCGACGAAGCCCTGGCTACTTACATGGACGATACCGAGTTGTGGCTCTTGCGCGGAAACGCCGAGGAGCCCACCGCCGCCGGACGCGGCCAGCGCGGCACGGCTGCCTCCATCGCTTTCTATGAAGCGGCGATGGCCCGCTCGCCCGACAACTTCGCTGCGCATCACTACTTGATCCATTCTTACGAGAACATGAACAACATGCCCGGCGCGCTGGCGCACGGCGAAGCGTATGTCCGCCTTTCGTGGGCGGTCCCGCACGCGCACCACATGTACGGACATGACCTGCGCCGCGTGGGACGCATCCAGGACGCCATCGCCCGCTTCCAAAAGGCCGACGACCTGGAGCACGCCTATTACAACGGCGAGAAGATTCCCTCGGTCTACGACTGGCATCACGAACACAATCTCGACCTGCTCTCCACGGCCTATCAGTACGAGGGACAGATGAAGACCGCCGAGAAGTTGATGCGCGAAGCCTTCGCGATCCCGGCGGTTTCGGAATACTCCGAGTTCAACAAGAAAGCGCTGCCCGGATTTCTGCTGGCCCGCGGCCGCACCGACGAAGCCATGGAAGCGGCGCAGGCCATGATGAAAGGGAAATGGCCGATGGGCCGCGCGGGAGGCCACATCCTCGCGGGCCACTGCCTGCTGGTGAAGAAACAGGTCGCCGCTGCCGAACAAGAGCTAGCCGCGGCTCAGAAAGAGATGGAAAAGTTCACCGGCCTCAATGCCTCGTCCATCGCGCCGTATCTTAACGGGCTACGCGGAGAAATTCTGCTGCGCTCGGGAAAGGGCGCGGAAGCGCGGCCGATCCTGAAAGAAGTCGAGCGTTCGATCCGGGCCGTGCCCGGCCCGGACGCGTGGAGTCAGGCGCTCTTCCGCCTGGAAGCCATCGCCAAGGCGGCGCGCGAAGCCGGCGACTGGGAGTTGGCCGAGTACACGACCGGACAAATGATGGAACATGATGCCGCGTATGCCGGCACGCACTACGCGCTCGCGTTGGTGGAAGAACACAAAGGAAACCGGGCGGCCGCGCGGCAGTCCTTCGCGAAAGCCGAAGGTTACTGGCGGCGCGCGGACGCCGATCTCCCCGAGTTGGCGGACGCCCGAAAGCGTCCGGTGTAGCTGCTACTTCACCGCCAGCATCAGCGGAGCGGTCTGCGCGTTGCCGATGCTCAGAATCAGCGGCACATCGCCGGAAGAGAGTCCCGCCGGCACCTTAAAGTTCACCTGATACAGCCCGACAAACGTAGGCGCTAGGCCGGAGAACGAGACCTCGGCGTTCACGCCGCCCACCGAGACATTCGCTCTCGTTGCCGTGTTGAAGAGCGGCGAATTCCGCCCGGGTGAACCCGTTCCGATCGTTGCGTCGCGCACGCCAAGCCCCGTCGCGTAGATGGCCAGCGTGTCGCCGGCGCTGGCCGGTTCGGTCGGCAAGACGAGGTGGCCGGCCCCATTGACAATGCAGGGTCTCCCGCTGCAGACGTAGATACCGGGATCGGCGCCGCGCAGACTCAGTGTGTACTGCGGCCCGGGCAGGCCCTGGCGGAAGACTTGCACACTGGTGCTGGTCCTCCCCGCGACTTCGAACGGCACCTGGACGTTGATCTGCTGCGCGTTGGTGTAGTACAACGGCGCGGCGGTTGTATCGAACATCACGTTGATGCCGCCCAGGCTGGTAGTGAGCTTTCCGCCCACGTACGCGCCAAGCGCGCCCTCCGTCGGACCAAAGTCGCTGCCGAATGTGGCGACAATCTCGCCGGCGGCGACA
>CAZRND010000233.1:0-8665 GCA_964601345.1 uncultured Acidobacteriota bacterium
GCAGACGCGGCAGCTCGCCTCTCCCGAAGTGATTGCGCGCGGCAAGGCCGTCTACGGCGTCTACTGCGCGGCGTGTCATGGCGGCGATCTTCGCGGCGGCGATCAAGGCGGTCCAAGCCTGCTGCGCTCGCTCACGGCGTTGAGCGACCAGCACGGAGAGCTGGTCGCGCCCATCGTGCGCGGCGCGCGCGCGGAACAAGGGATGCCGGCGCTCAATCTCAACGACGCGGACATTACCGCGGTGGCCGAGTACATTCACAGCATGCTGGCACAGGTCGGCAATCAGGCCCGTCCGCCGGGAGGCACCGCATACGATCCTGCGGCGCTCAACGTCCTGGTCGGCAACGCCACGGCCGGCGAAGCTTACTTCAAGGCGAAGTGCGCGAGTTGCCACTCGACCGACGGCGACCTCAAAGGGATTGCCGCGAAGTATTCCGATCCGCGCGCGCTGCAAAACACGTGGGTCTCGGGCGGCGCGGGCGGAGGCCGCGGCGGGCGCGGCGGAGGCGGAGGCAGCAAGCCCACGACTGTAACCGTGACTCTTGCAGATGGACAGAAGCTCGAAGGCGTCCTGGTTCGCAAGGACGACTTCATCGTGACGCTCACGCTGGCGGACGGCACGCGCCGCTCGATCGCGCGCGACGGCGATGTTCCGAAAGTCGACGTGCACGATCCGTACGAAGCGCACAAGAAGCTCGTGCCGACGCTCGATGACAAAGACATGCACGACGTGACGGCGTATCTGGCAACATTGAAATAGAAGCTGGAAATGAGGCCTATGAAACGAATCACCATTGTCGCTTCCCTGCTCTTCTCGACCCTTCTTGCTTTCGCGCAAGGCGGCCTCGATCCGTCGGAAATCTATAAGCCGCTCAAAGACCAGTGGCCCACTTACTCGGGCGACTACAGCGGCAAGCGCCACAGCGCACTGAAGCTCATCAACCAGTCCACGGTGAAGAATTTGAGCCTCGCTTGGGTCACGCGATTCTCTGGGGGCTGCGGACCAAACGGTACCGGCGCGGTCGGCGTTGAGGGCGCGGCGGATTTTGGACGCCTCGGCGGACGCGGCGGCGGCGGGGCGACGCCGATGGTCGTCGGCGGCTTGGGAGCGGGCGATCTGAACAATTGCGGCGCGCCGCGCCTCGGCGGCGGCATCCTGGTAGTGAACGGCATCCTTTATATGTCGTCGCCCGACAACGCCTGGGCGGTGGACGCGCGCGACGGCACGGTGCTCTGGCACTACTACTGGAAGACGCGCGGCGGCACGCACACCGGCAACCGCGGCATGGGGATGTGGCACGACAATCTTTACCTGGAGGTCCACGACGATTACCTGATCTGCCTCGATGCCAAGACGGGCCGCGAGAAATGGAAAAAGGAAATCGCCAGCTTCGATCAGCAATACTTCTCGTCCTTTGCGCCGTTCATAATCGGCAACCATGTGCTTGTGGGAACGGGCAACGACATGGATGCGCCCGGCTTCCTGCAGTCGCTCGATCCGGAGACGGGCGAACGCCAGTGGATCCTCTACACGGTCCCGATGGATGCGAAGGATCCCGCGGCGAAGACCTGGGCGAGTCTCGATGCCGCGCGTCACGGCGGCGCGCAGGCGTGGATCCCCGGCGCGTACGATCCCGACACGCATCTCTATTTGTTCGGCACGGGCAATCCCACGCCCGCGTACACCGCGGGACGCGGTGAAGGCGACAATCTGTACACTTGCTCGCTGATCGCGGTGAACGTCGAGACCGGCAAGATGGCCTGGCACTATCAGACGTCGCCACACGACACGCACGACTGGGACTCGACGCAAACGCCGATTCTGGTGGACGCGCCCTTCAACGGACGCGCGCGCAAACTGGTGATGACCGCGGAGCGAAACGGCTACTTCTTCGTGCTCGATCGCGTGACGGGCGAGCATCTGGTCACCGGAAAATTCGGTCTGCACAATAATTGGGCATCGGGGCTCGACGCGCAGGGACGTCCGAAACGCAACCCCACGAAAGACGCGACAATTCCCGGATCGCTGGTGAACGGCGACGTCACGAACTATCCGCCGCCGTCGTTTTCGCCGGACACGGGGCTGTTTTACGTGCCCGAGAATAATTCGCTGCGCATCACTTATCTGATCGATCCCGATCCGCGCGGCTCGATGGGACTGGGCGGCACGGCGGGCGGCGGCGGCATTTCCTACGGTTCGTACATTGACGCTATTGACTACAAGACCGGCACGGTGAAGTGGCGTCACGAGGTCGCGGGCAGCGCGGGAATGCTGACCACGGCGGGCGGATTGCTTTTCAGCGGCGACGGCCAGAACCTGGTGGCCTACGACGCGGCCACGGGCAAGCCGCTCTGGCACGCCCGCATCGGCGGCGCCGGCAACGCCCCGCAGACCTACATGCTCGACGGGAAGCAGTATTTGCTCGCCACCGGCGGCGACCAGTTGTTCGCGTTTGTGCTAAATCAGTAGGGACGAACGGTATAGGACCGAGTAGGCAAAGCGCGGCGGAACAGCTTCCGTCTGACCTCTTCCCAAGGAATCGTCTGAACCGTTCTCGATTCGATCTCTTTCCAGCGGCGCTCAGCTTCCGCCGCCCATGCTTCCTCGACATCGGTATCGGGCGGAGGTTCAGAGTCACGGGCCATAGGGGCATTGTACACCTCTGCCGACGCGCCCGGCATTGCTGATACACTCGCAAACGCGATGTCTGCGAAACAAGGACGATTCCGGCAGTCCATTGCCTATTGGTGTTTCAACGCCTGCGAGTGGCATTGGGATATCGAGCGAATCTGCGGTGCGGCAAAGCAACTTGGATATCCGGCCGTTGAGCTGGTTCCGCCGGAATTCTGGCCGGTGGTGAAGCGCCATGGATTGCAGAATGTCCTCGCGCACAACGGCATGCCCGATCCGGTTTTCGTCAAAGGACTCAATAACCCTCGCTATCACGACGAAGTGATCGCCGCCACGCGGCGCGAGATCGAGCGCTGTGCGGAGTGGGGCGTTCCGAACGTGATCGCGTTCACCGGATACAAGTGGCGCGACGCCACCGATCCTGCGAGCGGCGAGATTCCCCGCGCCGAAGGCGCGGAGAATACTGTCCGCGCTCTGAATACGCTGGCTCGCGACGCCGAAGCGAAGGGCGTCACCATCGTGCTCGAGCATCTCAACACGCGCGATACGTCCGATCCCATGAAGGGACATCCCGGCTACCATGGCGACGATCTCGACGAATGCGCGGAGATCGTTCGCCGCGTCCGGTCGCCGCGCGTGAAGCTGCTCTTCGACATCTATCACGTCCAGATCATGCACGGCGACGTGATCCGCCACCTGCGCGAATACGCGCATATGATTGGACACATCCACACCGCCGGCGTGCCCGGGCGTGGAGAGATCGGCGCGCAGCAGGAGATATACTATCCTGCGGTGATGCGCGCGCTTGCCGAGATCGGATACTCCGGCTACGTCGGACAGGAATTCCTGCCGACGCGAGATCCCATCGAAGAACTCGGGGAAGCGTTCTCTCTCTGCGACGTATGAGTTACAGTTGCTGCAATTTCGAGGCGGCGGCGGGACAGAATTTCGATGCTGCCAGAGCAAAGAGCGATCTCGACAGTTATCGGAAGAAAGGCCCCGGCCCGACGACGCGTCGGCTCCGCGACGCTCTCGTGGAGCAGGCGACGTGCGGCGCGTCGCTGCTCGACATCGGCTGCGGCATCGGCGCATTGACTTTCGAATTGCTCGACCGCGGCGTCGAGCGCGCCGTCGCCGTGGACGCGTCGCCTGCATATCTGGCGGCGGCTTCCGAGGAAGCCGCGCGCCGCAAGCGTGCTCAGGCGGTCCAGTTTGTGCGGGCTGATTTCCTGCACGTCTCTTCGCAATTGGCTCAAGCGTCCATCGTCACGATGGACCGCGTCCTCTGCTGCTTCCCGGCCTATGAGCCGCTGCTGAACGAAGCGATGCAGCATGCCGGTTCCTGCCTGGCGCTCTCCTATCCGCGCGATCTCCGGCATATTCGCGCGCTGTTCTGGCTTGACAATTTCATCCGCCGCGTTCGCGGCAATCCTTTCCGCGCCTTCGTTCATCCCGTAGCGAAGGTGGAAGAAGTAATCGCGGCAGCCGGATTCCGCCTCGCATCGCGGCGCCGGACCTTCCTCTGGCATGTAGACGTCTATCTGAAATCGGCGGCTAACGCTGCCGCGTAATCAATACGATATCCGAGTTTTCCTGGATGCGATCGAAGAGGATTTCCTGGCCGTCGGGCGAGATGTCGAAGCTGCGCACCGAATAGCCGCGCTTGAGGTCCGTCAGTTGGCGGCGTTCGCCGGTAGCGAGATTCACCATCCAGAAGTCCTGGGCCCGAAATTCTCCCTGCAGAACCACCAGGCTCTTGCCGTCGGGCGTGAAGCGATAACCTTCGAAGTCGCCGCGATAGGAAATCTTCGGCATCGGCAGCGACTTCCCGTCGGGGCTCACCGATTCCAGAGGAAAATTGGCGCCGCCCGTGGCGCCATCGGTATACACGATTCTTTGCCCGTCGGGCGACCAGACCGGACTCAGAGTAACCTTGTCCGTCAGGCGGACCGGGTCGCCGCCTGCCACGGGAATCTTGAAGATCCGGTAGCCTTCGCCGGCATCGGCGGCCACCGCGATCCACTGCCCATCGGGCGACCATGAGGGCGAACTGCGCATCTCCAGCTTCTCGGCGAGCGCTCGCGCGCCGGTTCCATCAGCGTTCGCGACGTGCAGGACGTTCCGGCCGTTCTGGCGCACTACGAAGGCTAGTGACTTTCCGTCCGGCGACAGGGGCGCTCCGTAGGCGATGGAGCCTGCATTCCACAGAGGAATTGCAGCGCCCGCTTTCCACTGCCAGAGTCCGCCCTCGCCGCCTTTGCCGGAGACGTAGAGAATCGATCGCTCCGTGCCGTAACGTCCCCATCGAGCGCGGGCGGCGGGCACGCGCACGCGCGACACTGCGGACTCTTGCACGACGCCGCCGGAAATCGGCGCCTTCCAGAGATTCACGACGGGATTCGACACGCTGGCCACCAAACGCATGCCGTCGGCGCTGGCGGCGAGCGATTGATACTCTTCGGAGCCTTGCGTGAGCAGGTGCGGAATCTTGTGTTCGACGTCCATACCGAAGAGCGCCCAGCCGCCGTCGTCGCGCGTACCTCGGTAAAGAAGCGTGCGGTTGTCGAGCAACACCGGATAGCCGACATGGGCGTTTTGGAAAGTGAGGCGCTCCGCCGTACCACCGGCTGAGGGGACGCGCCAGATGTCCGCCTCGGTGCTGCGCCAGCACCGCACGAAGTAAATGTAGCTCTTGTCGGGGCTGAGCGCGACATAGTGCTGGTGTTCGCCGACGCGTCCTGTGAGAACGTTTTTTTCGTTGCGCCCGTCCGGGTCCGCGAGAGTAATCGGGTCACCCGGCGTGCTGTGGTGAAAGACCATGAGCTTGTTGTCGCTGGTCCAGATGGGATTCAGGCTCATCGGCGTCAAGAAGGGCCGGACCGCGCCGCCCATAACCGGGATCAATCCGATCGTAGCGCCTCTGCCCCCGGGCGCCGCTCGCACCCAGACATGCGTTCCGTCGCCGGTGAAGCCCGTGGTTCGTGTGCTCTCATGGAGCAGCGACGGCAGGCGGCCTTCGGTTAAATTGCGGAACTCGCCGCTGCCGATCTGCGTGACGAACAGGTCGCAGGGGCCGTCACGGTCGGCGAGAAACGTAACGAACTTGCCGTCCTGCGAGATGGCCGCGTCGAGCTCCGTGCCTTCCCAGTCGGTGAGCTTTTCGAACTTCGCGCCTTCCAGCGGATTCCTCCAGAAATAGTCCGACGTGTTGAGCCGCCAGAGGGTGAGAGCTCCCACGATGGCCACGAATCCGAGCGCCGTAACGATCCACCGCCAGGACTTGGACGTCACTGGCGCGGGAACCGCGGCCGCGGGCATCTGGGCGATCTCCGACGAGGTGTGCCTCGTCAGCCGGCGCAGGTCCACGACGATTTCCCGCATGGATTGGTAACGGTCGGCGGGGTCTTTCTCCAATGCCTTTTCGACCAGGAAGCGCAGCG
Organism: uncultured Acidobacteriota bacterium; assembly: GCA_964601345.1. Lineage (GTDB taxonomy): Bacteria > Acidobacteriota > Terriglobia > JAJPHL01 > JAJPHL01 > CAZRND01. The sequence goes on from CAZRND010000233.1 coordinate 6,073, forward strand.
GCGCGGGAAGGTTTTCGCCGATTTTCTCCGCGGGCGCGCTGATGATCTTCTGCAGCAACTCCAGATTCGTGCCGCCCTGAAACGGCCGGCGCCCTGCCAGGGCTTCGAAGAGCACGGTCCCGAAGGAAAAAATGTCGGAGCGCGCATCGACCTTCTTGCCGCCGGCCTGTTCCGGCGACATGTAGGCGATGGTTCCGAGCAGAATACCCGGCAGAGTGGCTTTCTCGGTCTGCGTCGCCGAAAGATCTTCCACGGCAGCCGCCTCGAACTTGGCCAAGCCGAAGTCGCTGAGCTTGGCGTAGCCGCTCTTGGTCAGCAAGATGTTTTCCGGCTTGATGTCGCGGTGCAGGATACCGGCCTGATGCGCGGCGGCGAGACCGTCGGCGACGCCTGTAAGCATCTCGATCACCTGCCGCCAGGCGCGCCGCTCGCCTTCGAACCATTGGCGCAGCGTGCCGCCGTCCATGTATTCGGTGACCAGGTATTGCAGTCCGTCCTGTTCTCCGGCGTCGTAAACGGTGACAATGTGCGGATGATTGAGCGACGAGGCCGTCTGCGCTTCGCGCTGAAAGCGGCGTTTAGCCGTATCGGACAGATCGCCGGAGAGGATCTTCACCGCGGCATCGCGGCCCAGCTTGGTATCACGCGCGCGATACACCTCGCCCATGCCGCCCGCGCCGAGCAGCGCGGCGATTTCGTAAGATCCAAGTTTTGATCCTGGCGCGATCATGCGCGTGCCCAGACGGGCACGAGTCTATCACGCGGCCGCTCGGTTGCCGTACGCCGGACTTATGTCATAACCGTTATGGTGCGGCAAGAAAGAAAAACGATTTACTTGCTTTGACACCGTCCCGATGGCAAACTGTTAAGCGAAAGTAAAAACCCTTGCTTGGAGGTGGGTTATGAAGATTCGTCTTCTCTTTGCGATTCTGCTTTTGTCGGCGGTCGCATCCGCGCAGGTCATTACCGCGTCGATTTCCGGGACGGTCTCCGATGCGAGCGGAGCGGTCGTGCCGAACGTCAAGGTAACGGCCAAGAACGTCCAGACAAACCTGAATTATCCGGCGATGACGAACGACTCCGGCGTCTTCAATCTGCGATTCCTTCCCGTCGGAGAGTACAACGTGACGGCGGAAGGCACCGGCTTCAAGAAGACGGTGCTCGGACCGTTCACTCTGGAAGTGAACCAGATCGCCCGTGTCGACGTGACGCTGCAGGTCGGCGACGTGTCGCAATCGATCGAGATCAAGGACTTCGCTCCGATCCTGCAGACCGAATCGACGCAGACCGGCGAGGCCCTGACCTCCACGCAGGTGACCGGGATTCCGCTCAACGGGCGCAATTTCGCCAGCCTGACCATGCTGATTCCCGGCGCGATCTCCACCAGCCCGAACGCCATGAACACGGCGGCGCGCTACCAGGGATCGGGCAGCCGTCCGCAGATCAACGGCAACCGCGAGCAGACCAACAACTTCCTGCTCGACGGAACCGACAACAACGACTCGATCGATAACCGCATCGGCTACGAGCCGAACGTCGACGCGTTGCAGGAGGTGAAAGTGATCACCGGCAACGGCTCGTCGGAATTCGGCAACGTCGGCGGCGGCATCGTCAACGTGACGCTGAAGAGCGGCACGAACCAGTTCCACGGCAACGCCTTCGAGTTCCTGCGGAACGAAAAGCTCGACGCCAACACCTTCTTCAACAACCGGAACGGCGTTCCCAAGCAGGCCTTCCGCCGGAATATTTTCGGCGCCACCTTCGGCGGTCCGATCGTCAAGAACAAGATCTTCATCTTCATGGACTACGAGGGCATGCAGCAGCGGCAGTCCGGCGCGGCCACGGCTTCGCTGGCACCCGCGGCCTGGCGCACCGGCAATCTCTCCGACCTGCTGACGAAGAGCGGGATCACCGTAAGAGACCCTCTGACCGGGGCCGCGTTCCCGGGCAACATCATTCCCACGGCGCGCATCGTCAATCCGGTTGCGAACAAGCTTTTCAGCAGCACCGATCTCTATCCGCTGCCGAACATCGCCGGGACGGGCGCACTGGGCGTCACCAGCAATTACCTGGCGACCTCGGCAACCACCTGGAAGAACAACCAGGCCGACGTCAAGGGCGACATCCGCCTCACGGACAAAGACAGCATCATGATGCGCTGGTCGATCGACCGCTATGAGAACTTCGGGAGCGCCGCGGCGCTTCCCGTCTTCCTCACCAGCGCCAACGTGGCGCCGCCGACCAGCTCCGTCCTCACCTGGACGCGCACGGTTTCGTCGGCGATCGTGAACGAAGTCCGGCTGGGCTACACGCGATTCGCGATTGACGAAGGCGTGCCCATCGACTGGAGCGGCAAGCTCGGAGCGGACGGCAACGCCAAGCTCGGCATCGGCGGCGGACAACCGGTCGCCGGGTTGAGCAGCGTGATCATGGGCAACGGCTTGAGCAGCGTCGGAGCCGGCGCGTCGAACGGAAGCACCGTCGACAACAAGCTGCAGTACGGCGACGACCTGACCTGGCAGCCCGGCAAGCACCTGTTGAAAATAGGAATTCAGTTCCATCGCTTCCGGCAGAACCGCACCATACCACGGAA
>CAZRND010000234.1:0-8664 GCA_964601345.1 uncultured Acidobacteriota bacterium
TTTCTAGCCCCGAGCCTCACCGGCCCCAACCTAGAGTAACCCCAAAAACAAAATATGCCCGCCAGGAGTCATTCCCTTTCAAACACCCAAGCTACCGTTCCGTTTTGCGCCAAGAGCCAATGTCCATTCGCCCTCAGCGCCTCCGCCAGAGCCTGGTCGGGCTTCACCAGCACGGCATTCACACGCTCTTCCTCGAGGACACGCTCCCATCCAGGACGCACCTCCGCCACTTCCGCATAGCGCTTCAGGAAATCCGTGCCGTAAAAATCGCTGCGTCCGTCGAAAAAGACGCGAAGCCGTCCGCCGAAGCGATAGATCAGGTAGCCGCCGAACTGGTCGCTCGAAAAAACGCGCGTCGTGGATTCGCGCCCCGAGAAGTAACCAACTTCCTTCACTGGAAACACCTGCGGGTCGAAGCCCGTCGTGCTGAAGGAAACGAGAACCGCCGCGAGTACTACGGCCGCTGCGACCGGCAGAATTCCGGGGACGCGCCGGTCCCAGTCGCGTAGCCGTTCCGAATAGTCCAGAAACGCGGCGATGCGCGCGCTCTGGAATCCGCGCAGCTCGGCGGTGATGGAACCGAGCGCGAGCGGCAGCAGTGTCAGCGCGGCGAGCGGCATGTGCCGCGCGGAAAACAGCGCCAGGTGGAGCATGGCCAGAGTCAAGAGAGCTCTTTCATATGCTCCCTGGCGGAGCGCCGCGAGGCCGCCGGCAAGCGCAACCAGGAGAAACCCCTCGACGTAAAGCGCACCCGGCAAGTGGAAATTGAAACTCGCGAACTCGGAGACATGATCGAGCAAGTAGTCGTTGCCCAGATAAGCGAAGACATGCTGATGAAGCCGCCATCCATAAGGATTTGCGAACGTGGTGAGAAACGTGAGCCCCCCAAAGAGAAGAAAACTGCGACTCTGTTCCCGATCCTTGCGCAAAGCAGATCCCAGCGCGTAGATGCCGAGAATCGCCGGCCCGAGCAGAAAGCTCCCATGTACATTTGCCCACAGGACGGCGAGGAGCGGCAGGAACGTGAGCTTGCGTTTTTCGGCGGCGGCTAGGAAGGCAATGGCCAGCAGCCAGGAGAACAGGTGCGGCCTTGCCAGCCAGTGCATGCTCGTCGCGCCCATCAGCAGCGCGGCGCCGGCTCCGGCCAGGAAAAAATTCGCTCGGAGACGGAGCGCGAGCGCGCAGGAAGCCATGATCGCGGCCGCGATGAGTGTGGCCGCGAGCAGCGTCACGCCCGGCAGTCCCGCCGATTGATGAACTGCCCCGAGCGCGGCGTCCGAGAGCCACTCCCAGGCAAACCACTCCTGTCCCGCGCGCGTGAAGGAATAAGGATCAACGCGCGGAATGCGGAAAGCGCGGACGATGTCCTCTCCGGTGCGGATGTGCCATCCGCTGTCGCTATCGCGGAAAAGAGAATGCGCGCCGCCTGAGACGAGCAGCACGTGCAGCAGGACGGCCGCGAAAATCGCGGCGTTCAGGTTGGCCAGGAACACGTTCGCCAGGCGGGAGGGGATCCTCTCTTCGCGCGATAGCACGCCTGTGCCCGGCACTGTAGACATAAGGGGGCGAGCTTACTGTCCAACGGTTCCGAGCGCGGTGGTGATGCTGGTATAAATACTCGAAAGAGCTTGGGCGACGCCCTGAACAGCGGCAATCAGCCCGAGTGCAATGGCCGCCACGAGCAGGGCGTACTCCACAAGATCCTGTCCTTCTTCCTCACGAAACAGCCGTATGAGTAGTTTCATGGCCTCTTCTCCCTTGGCGCCGGGGGCTCCGGCAACGCGAGCATCCAATCCGGCGGAATCGCCGGGCGGAATGGCGCCGCGCCGGGCAGCCGGTGACGCTCACGGTCTTTTTCCAACACTAGTTTAAAGTTATCGAGGGCCGGGGCAAAGTAACTTCTTGCCTCCAGCGCCTGCAGCAATTCGGCGCGGCTCTCGTCGAGCTGACCTTGTTCGAGCAGCACCGCCGCGACGTTGTTATGCGCTGTGGCGCGATCCGCGCCGCCATCGAGAAATACGCGGAAGGCTCCCTGCCGGTCGCCCATCTGGGCCAGCGCCTGGCCCAGATTATTCCTCGCGACCGTCGACCGCGGATTCAGTTCCAGGGCGCGCCGGAGTTCCAGCGATGCCGCCGCGCTGCGATTCTGCAGCATCAGGTTGTATCCAAGATTGTTGTGCAAATACGCCGCGTCCGGCTCGCGCTCGAGGGCCTGGCGGTAGAGCGTCTCGGCTTCCGCCAACTGTCCCGTCTTGTCGAGGAGCGAGCCGAGCGCGCTCATCGCCTCTATACTCTCTGTATGGTTTTTCAAAAACGCTCGGACGGAAGCCACGGAATCGGCGCCGCCCAGCCGGGCCATCCCCTGCACGGCCGCAAGGCTCTCCGAATCGAGATTCAATACGCGCGTGTACTGCTCGAGCGCCGGCTCCTCCATGGAATAGGATTCGAAGTGGCGCGCCAATTCCAGCCGCGCTTCGATGTCCTGCGGATCCACGCGCAGCTTGCTGTTCAGCGTCTGGATGCGGCGGTCGCCGGTGGCGGGATCGAAGGCGCCTTCGGTCTGTCGCTGCATGGCCGCGCGCACGCCGCTCTGCGGCTGGGTCGGCGCGGGTTTACGCTGCGCCGGCGAAGTTCGCCAGAACGCCGCTGCCTTCACGATCCTCTTGACGCAGGCCGTAGACGTGGCCAGTATCGCCACGGCACAGGCCGCGGCGATCCACCGCGCTCTATTCCTGCCGCTCGATTTCGAGTTCATCTCCAACCTCAGTCTGGCTGGCCTCCGCCGTTCCGGCGGGCAGTTCCAGAACGCTCTCGGCTCCCCATACATATCGCGTCATCCGCCAGGGAGCCAGACCGTGATAGATCCTTTTGACGCGCCGCCGCTTCGCTACCTGAATCTTCTCGAGAAAAACCGCGTCGATGGAGAAACGCATCCCGATCGTATGGATCGCGGCGCTCGGAATCAGCAGTCCCTCGCCTGGCTCGAGCCGCGAGCGCGTCAGCAAGCCGGCAAGCCGGCTCCACGTGTCGTCAGCCAGGCGAACACGAGAGCCGAGTACGGTTCCTCTACTACAGTTTCTGATCCCCAGCAACACTTGCCTCTGCTTCTTACAAAATTTTTACACGCCTGCAATTCAAAGCTGCGCGGGGTCCCACAACTCCGCATGGGACTCCGTGTTTTGGTTGACAGCTACCTTAACGATGGAAGAGTATACTCTTTTAAGGAGAGACTCCAGGAGATTTCGATGCGGCGAGAGTTGCTTTGGGGGGCAATGATTGTCGGTTTGGCCGGTCTGGCCTCGGCCGCCAATTTCGGCACGGCGATTCCAGTAATTGGCGCGGTGGGCGACATCGCTTTCGACGATCAGCGACAGGTCGTATACATCTCCAACATGAACGCGAATCGGATTGAAGTGTTCTCCATCCCCGGACAGAGAATGCTCACGCCGATCAATATCGGAAACACGCCCGCGGGCCTGGCGATTTCGCCCGACCGCTCGACGCTGTACATCGCGAACAGCGTCAACCTCGGCAGCATCAGCTCGGTGGATCTCGCCAGCGGCGCGCTGAAGGACGAGGTTTCGCTCGGCTCCCGTCCCGACTCGCTCTTCGTCGGATCGGACGGACAGGTGGTGATCATCGGGACAGCCGGATTGCTTCGCCTCAACCCCGGCACGCGCGTCGTGACGCCGGTGCCGATCTCGCCGCCACCCGCCAATCCGCCGGGATTGCCCACGCCGGGCGGAACGCCGGCTGCAAATTTCCGGGCGCGTCTGGCGGGAACGCCAAACGGAAATCTCGTCTTCGGACTCTCCGCGAACCGTCTCTTCATTTATGAAGTTGCTTCCGGCACGGTGCTTCGCAGCCGCAATGTGGTTGGATTGAACTCCCCTGTCTCCGTCGCTCCCGACGGATCGCGATTCATGGCCGGGCCGTTTCTCTTCGACACCGCGACACTGACGATCCTCGGCCGGGCGGGACTCGTCGCGGCCAATCTCACCGGCGGCAGCGTTTTCTCGGTGGACGGCAATTCCGTTTACGCTTCCTTCTCGACGCAGACGGCGATCAATCCCTTCAATCCCAACAACCCGCAGATCGCCGGAGCCGTGGTACCCGCCGGAACGGTGCGTTCGCTCGGCGTTCTGCAGGTCCTCAAGTCCAGCAACCTGACGCAGCAGCTCGGCCTGCGGATGCCGGACATCATCGCCGACAAGGTCATTCTCTCCGCCGACGGGCAGAATCTCTTCGCCATATCCAACACCGGCTTGCTCTGGGTGCCGATCGGCACGCTCTCATCCCAGCCCATCGCCGCCGTCGAAAAAGAGAACCTGGTCCTGGCCGTGGACATCTGCAATCGCACCGTGCAATCCGTGAACGTGAATATCACCAACGCCGGACGCGGCCGGATGACGTATTCCGCGCAGGTCCTCGCCTTCGGCGCGCTCACCGCGAATCCGGCCACCGCTCCGCCGGCGGTGCTCTCCCAGGCGACCGGCATAGCCCCGGCCGCGCTGCGCATCACCTTCGATCCGCGCTCGCTAACCTCGGCCTCGCGCGGCACCACGCTGGCCACCATCCAGATTGTCGCGCCCGAGGCGGTGAACATCGAGCCGACGATCACCGTCTCGCTGAATTTCCGCGACGTCGACCAGCACGGCGCCATTTATCCTTCGAGCGGTCTGGTCTCCGGTTCGACGCAAGCGCACGGACTCACCGACCTGCTCGTCGATTCCGCGCGCGGGCGCGTCTATCTCTCGAATTCGGTGAAGAATCAGGTTGAGATCTTCTCCATCGCTTCGCAAACGTTCCTGCCGCCGATCGAAGTCGGCGCCTCGCCGCGCTCCATGGCCCTGGTGGGATCGAACCTGATGGTGGTGGCGAACAATTCTTCGGAGAATGTCTCGGTGATCGATCTCGACCTGCTACAGCAGGTGGATCTGATCCCCCTGGGACCCGTGGCGATCACCACGGCTCCGTTGTTCCCCAACTCCGTCGCCGTGTCTTCGAATGCCATCCTGTTCTCGACCATACCGCTGGCGCCGGCGGGAGCCACGCCGGGCAACGGCAACATCTGGCAGCTCAGCCTGGCCTCGCGCACGGCGTACCCGCGCCTTGACCTGGGCATCGTGAACGGCACGGCCACCGTCAATAGTGTCGACAGCCGGACGGCGCTGGTCGCTCCATCGAATGGATCGTCCATTGCGCTTGTCTCGGCGGCAACGGGAGGCACGCTGCGACTGTACGATCCCGGCACCGACGCGTTCCCCATTGCCCGCACCAACCAATTCGCAACGCTGCGCGGTGCGATCACCGCGATGCCCGACGGCAGCGCTTTCGTCGTCGATCAGACCGTCTTCTCGTCCTCGCTCGCCGTAGCCGGAACGATCACCGGCACAACCGGTACGTTTACGCAGGGCGTTGTCGGAAGCACCGGCAACGTACTGTTCCGCGTGCGCACCGGGGCCACCGGCGCCAACGCCGACACGCGCTTTCAGCTCGAGCGGTTGAACGCCAATCTTTCCGTCACGCAGTCCTCGCCGATGCCGGAAGCCGTGATCGCTTCGCCCTACGCGCCGCGCGGGACGGTGCAACTGTTGCCGAGAGCAATGTCCATCGATTCTCCCACCGGCAACTCCTACGCGCTGACGGTCTCGGGGTTGTCGGTCGTGCCCCTGGCGGTCACCTCCGGCAGCAGCCCCACCTTCACCGCCACGCAAGTCGTGAATGCCGCCAGCTTCGCCTCCGGCGCGGCCGTGGCTCCCGGATCGATCATCAGTATTTTCGGGACGGCGCTCGGCGATTTGTCCGCCGCTCCCAGCGTTCCGCTACCGACGACACTCGGAGGAACGTGCGTCCTGGACAACGACGTGCCCCTCCCGCTCTTTTTCGTTTCGCCCGGACAGATTAACGCGCAACTGCCGCCCACGGCGATCGTGGGAACCACGAGCAACACGCTGACGGTCCGCTCGCTCAATAGCGGGCGCAGCAGCAGCGGCGTGGCGATCCGCACACAGGCGTCCAATCCGGGAATCTTTACCGTCACCGACTCCGCCGGCCGCCGCGTCGCGGCGATCTTCAACGTGGCCGATTTTTCGCTGGTGACCCAGAACAACGCACCTTCGCGCGATCAGCGCGTGGTGTTGTATGCCACCGGACTCGGCGCGACCACGCCCCAGGTGGCGGCCGGAGTTGGGCCGCCCTCTTCGCCGCTGGCGGTCACGGGGCCGGTGCAGGTCTGTATCGGCCGGCATCCCATGGTGGTGGAATTCTCCGGCCTGGCGCCGGGACTCGTGGGCGTGTACCAGCTCAATCTGTACGTCCCCGGAGACCGCGTGCAGGGCGACAACCTGCCGGTGGTGCTGACCATGGGAACAGCAGATTGCTCGAACGTATCTACGACCGGGGCGCCCGTTACTTCCATTCGCTGATGGCCCGGAATTTCCTCCGCGTGCTCGCAGCGTCGATGCTCCTCACCGCGTCGGCCGCGGCTCAATTTGGGGGGAATACCGCGTTTGGCTGGTATTCAGCCGGGCCGTTCGGATTCCCAGCCCGTGTCACTTCGCTCGTCGCCGATCCGCGATCGACAGGCACGATTCTGTTCGGCTCCCCGGGCGGAGGAATCTGGCGGAGTCTCGACACAGGCGTCAACTGGGCTCCGCTTACCGATAGCGCGCCCACGCTGCAAGTCTGCTCGCTGGCGCTCGATCCCGTGAATCCCGACAACCTCTACGCCGGCACCGGCGACCCGCGAAGCCTGCGCCCGAACCTCGGCGTGATGCGCTCCACCGACAGCGGAAAGACCTGGAGCCTCGCCTCCTTCGCCGCGCAGCCGGTGTGCGCCGTGGCCGTCGACCCGGCCCATCACACGAATGTCCTGGCGGCGTCGCTCGACGGCATCTTCCTTTCGACCGACAGCGGCGCGAGGTTTCAGCAGGTCTCATCGATGCCGGTGCAGGAGATCGCCTTCGACCCCGCGGCGAACGGCATCGTCTACGCCACGGTGAATTCGCCGAATTTTTTCTTCAGCAGCCAGGCGCCGAGCCTGCTCGTGAAGTCGGTCGACGGCGGAGCAACGTGGAATCCTGTAGCGCTGCCGACGAATGTGTCCGGCAGCATCTTTCTCCACGCTTCGGCCGCGGTGGGAAGCGGCGGGACCATTTACCTGGCCATTCAATACAAAAACGTTTCTTCGGTCTTTGTGGATGCCTACACCTCCGCCGACGGCGGAGGCACTTGGATCGTCAATACCCGGGTTGCGAACGGCTCAACTACAGGAAGCGGGCGTGTCCCATTGTTCTTCGACTCTGACAATAAGTTCCTTTATCTCGGAACAACGTCGGTGGGCCGCTCGTTGCCGGCGGCGCAGTCGTTTCCCGCGCTCAAGACCTCCGGCAGCGGACCGATCAACGGCCTGCTGGTCCTCGCTTCGGCCGCGCCTCCGGTGGCGGTGGCGGCCGGCGATACCGGCATCGACATCGTGCCTCTCGACGGAACGGCGGCGACCGCGCTCCCTCTGCCCGCCCTCGGCCTGATGCTCGATGTGAACAGCGATCCCCTCAACGTCTCGGTGACATACGCGGGAGGCGACGACGGTCTGTTCTATCTCCCCGCGACGGGTAGCTGGCGAAAAGTCTCGACGACGGCCGCCGGGCAGGCTCAGGCCACGGCGACGAATCCGCAGAACATCTACGCGTCGGCGAACGGCGTCTTCCTCCGCTCCGCCAACGGCGGTACGACCTTCACCACGGTCACGGCCATGCCTACGACGGAACTGCGGGCGCCGTATCCGCCGATGCTGGTGAATCCGCTGAGTCCGAACATTGTCTACACAGCCGGGCAGAGGATCTTCCGTTCCGTGGATAGCGGCGCAACCTGGGCGGCCTTTAGCGCCGCCATCGATTCCGCCGCCCAGAATGTCGTCGTCGCTTTGACCGCCGCGCCGACGGCCAGCCAGGTGATGTATGCGGCAACGGCCTGTCTTCCCGACGTGGCCGGAGCAACCTGTTCCACCGGGACGAAGATTTTTGTCAGCGCGAACTCGGGCTCGACGTGGACGTTGCTCACTACCGTGTCGGGCGTAGTGAATCGTCTGGTTCCCGATCCTCGCCTGCCTACGACGTTTTACGCGGCGATTGGGTCGTTTCCCGCCGGACCGAGCAAAGTGGCCGGTCAAGCGTCCGCGGGAGGTGTGCTGCGAATCACCTTGGTCGGCGGAACGACGGGCGTAACCGTCTCCAGCATCTCCGCCAACCTTCCGGACACCGGAATCAATTCGCTCACCATCGACGCGCAAAGCGGCGCCGCGACCACCGGCGCGACTTCCTACTACATCGGCACCGACCTCGGCGTATTTGCGACCTTCAACGGCGGCGCAAGCTGGATCGCGATCAACACCGGGCTGCCGAGTGTTCCGGTGAGCGACATCAATCTGCGGCGTCCGGACGGCGCCTTGCGCGCGGCGACTTACGGACGCGGCGTTTTTGTGGCGTCCATTGCCCACATCCCCACAGCCCCCGTGATGCAGCCGATGGATGCATCCGTGGGAGTGATGCAGGGGCAAAATACGGCTTACCGTTTCTCGCTTTCGAACGGCACGGCCGCGAGCTTCCACTTCACGGTGCCGGGCAACGCTACCTGGCTGGTTCCGGATCTCCCCGGGCTGGG
>CAZRND010000235.1:0-8661 GCA_964601345.1 uncultured Acidobacteriota bacterium
TCTTTCCGAAGCCGCGCTCCCTGGCAAACGGGACAGAGCGTGTAACCGCGATAACGGCTCAGAAAGACGCGCACGTGCAGCTTGTATTTCTTCCGCTCGAGATAGTCGAAGCATCCCTTGATGCCGGGAAAGCGCCCGCCGCCTTCATAGACGATGCGCTTTTCTTCCGGCGTCAGCTCCGCGTAAGGAACGTCGAGCCGCAGGTTGAGCGAGCGCGCGTAGCGCTTCATGTCGAGAAAGAACTGTCGGTACTTAGGCTTGGTCCAGGGCTCGACGGCGCCCTGGTCGAGCGTCTTGTACCGGTCGGGAATCACCAGGTCGAGATCGAAGTCGATGGTGTTGCCGAAGCCCTGGCAGCGTGAGCAGGCGCCGAAGGGACTGTTGAACGAAAACAGATGGGGCTCCGGCTCCTCGGCCGCCAGCCCGCAGTTCTTGCACTCGAATCGCTCGCTGAAGCGCAGGCGCGCTTCTTCCATCTCCCACACGCTTTCGCCGCTCTCGCGATAACAGGTTTCGAGCGTGTCGATGATGCGCTGCCGGATTCCGGCGGCGCTTCGCGAGATCGCCAAACGGTCGGCGAGGACAAAAACCGTCTCGGAGAAATCAAGGTCCAGAAGGGACTCCGGCGTCGAGAACTCGAAGATCTTGTTCTTCTGGAACAGGCGCGAGAAGCCGCGCTTCCGCAGGTCGAAGAGGCGCGCCTTCATGGCTTCGCCCTCGAGCTTCTGTCCGGCGCGTTCGACGGGGAAGAGAACTTGGCAGCGACGTCCCTCGGGCAGATCGAGCAGGCGCGCCGCGACCTCGTCCACCGTGTCTTTGCGAACTTCGAGACCGCACTTGCCGCAATAGGTGCGTCCCACGCGGGCGAAGAGCAGTCGCAGGTAGTCGTAGATTTCGGTCGAGGTGGCCACCGTCGATCGCGGATTCCGCGTCGTGTTCTTCTGTCGGATGGCGATGGCCGGCGCGATGCCCACGATCTCATCCACGTCGGGCTTTTCGATGCGTTCCAGGAACTGGCGCGCGTAGGCGGAGAGCGATTCGACGTAGCGCCGCTGACCCTCTGCATAGATCGTGTCGAAGGCCAGGCTCGACTTGCCCGACCCGCTCACGCCGGTCACCACGGTCAGCGTGTTGTGCGGAATCTCGAAGTCGACGTTCTTGAGGTTGTGGACACGCGCCCCGCGGACCTCGATGGATGTTTCGACGGGATTTGCTGCAGTGGCCATGCGGGAAATGCCCAGACTTTGATTATAACAAGAGCGCCGAGGTAGAATACCGCCCGGAGATCAGATGCCCGCAGAGCTCGAGTCGTGGAGGACTAAGCGGCAAAAACTCAGTTTCGCAGCGGTGCTGGCCGAAAAGGGCTGGTATCACAGCTACCGGCTGCCCGACGGGCGCGAGATCGACGGCGCGATCCCCCTCGCGGAGCTCCAGCGGCGTGTCTCGAAGATGCCCATCGCCGAGAACCTGAAGGGCAAGCGCGTTCTCGATGTCGGCGCATGGGACGGCTGGTTCAGCTTCGAGATGGAGCGCCGCGGCGCGACGGTCGTCGCCATCGACTGCGTCGAGATTCCGAATTTCCTCCAGATTCACCAGACGCTGCGGTCCAAGGTCGAGTACCGCATCTCGGATTTCTACGATCTCTCGCCGGCCGAGACCGGGCGGTTCGACATCGTCCTGTTCCTCGGCGTGCTCTATCACTTGAAACATCCGCTGCTGGCGCTCGAAAGAATCTGCGCGTTCGCGAACGACCTGGCTATCGTCACCTCTTTCATTACTGACGAATACACGCGGCCGGTCGCGGAATTGCTCGCCGAAGTGCCGCGCCTGGAGTTTTTCGAGACCGACGAGCTCGGCGGGAATCTCGACAATTGGTTCGGACCGAATCTCGCGAGCCTCATGGCCCTCTGCCGGGCCGCGGGTTTCGCTCGCGTGGAGTTGCTCGACATTTCCGGTCCTACCGCGACGCTGGCCTGTCATCGCAAGTGGCTCCCGGTTCCCAAGAATCCCACGCCCGCGCCGGTGCTGAAGGACGCGGTTCATAGCATCGACTACGGAATCAACTTCAGAGGGACGAGCGAGGCCTACGTCTCCGCTTGGTTCGAATCGAGCGCCGATTTGAAGCGCGACGACATTGAGCCGGAAGTCGGAGGTTTCGGCGTCCGCTGTCTGTCGCTGCAAAAACACGGCCCGAACGTTTGGCAATGCAACTTCCGGCTGCCGCCGGGTCTCGATCCGGGCTGGTATCCGGTGGACCTGCGCACGGCGGGCAGCGCCGCGAGCAACCAGAAAAACATTGCTGTCGACGTGCCGGTCGAGTCGCCGGGTGTCGTGATTCACGGCTGCTGCGACGCGCTCACTTCGGAGCCGGGCGTGATTCACATGGGTCCGGACGGCGCTCGCGTGAGCATATGGATTCTGGGATTGCCACGCAACGCCGATCGCAACAACCTGAAGGTCTCGCTCGGCGCGAAGCGAATGACCGTGGATACGATCACGCCCTCGGTCGAAAACACGGTGCAGGTGAATGCCGCGATTCCGCAGGCGAGCGTGAACGGCGCGCAGACGCTGAAGGTCGCGATCGGCGGCTATTCGTCGCCGGGCGTCGAGGTGCGTGTGTTAAGCTGAAATCTTTTATGGCCTGTTTTAAACGCGTCATTCTGATTGTGCTCGATAGTGTGGGCGTCGGCGAAATGCCTGATGCCGCGGCGTTCGGCGACGATCCCGGCAGCGACACGCTCGGAAATCTGGATCGCCTGCGGCCCTTGCACCTTCCGAATCTCGAGCAACTCGGCCTGGGAAACATCAAGCCGTTCGCGCACATCAAGGCCGCCGACGCGCCGAAAGGATGTTTCGGCAAAGCGGCGCTCGCTTCGCCCGGCAAAGATACGACCACCGGCCACTGGGAGATGGCCGGCATCATTCTCGACGAGCCGATGCCGATTTATCCCAAGGGATTTCCGCCGGACGTGATCGAGTCGTTCGAGCGCGCCATCGGGCGCAAGACGCTCGGCAACGTGCCGGCCTCAGGCACCGAGATCATCAAGGAGCTCGGCGAAGTGCACATGCGCACCGGTTTCCCCATCGTGTACACGTCGGCCGCCAACGTCTTTCAGATCGCCGCGCACGAGGAAGTGATTCCCATCGAAAAGCTCTACCAGATGTGCGAGAAGGCGCGCGCGCTGCTCGACGGACCGCATCGCGTGGGCCGGGTGATCGCGCGTCCATTCCTCGGGAAACCGGGCAGCTTCACGCGCACCACGAACCGGCACGACTATGCCATTCCGCCGCCGGGCGGAATGCTGCTCGACCGCCTGCGCCAGACCGGACTGTTCACCTTCGGCGTCGGCAAGATTCACGACATTTTCTGCGGCCGCGGTCTCAGCGCCTACGTCAAGATGAAGGGTAACGCCGACGGCGTCGAGAAGACGCTCGAAGCGATGACCAAATATCCGGGCGGTTTTATCTTCACCAATCTCGTCGACTTCGACATGCTCTACGGGCATCGCAACGACGTGCCGGGTTACGCCCGCGCCCTCGAGGAGTTCGATCAGGCGCTGCCGAGCATCGAAGAGTCCATGCAGCCGGACGACCTGTTGCTGCTCACCGCCGATCACGGATGCGATCCCACGACACCCTCGACCGATCATTCGCGCGAGTATGTGCCGGTGCTGGCCTACAGTCCGTCGATGAAGCGAGGCAGGGAACTGGGAGTCCGCCGTTCGCTGGCCGACGTGGGACAGACGGTGGCCGCGAATTTCGGCTGCGAGCTCGAAAAGGGCAGCAGCTTTCTGGGAGATATATGCGCCGCCCGTTGATGGCAGGGAATTGGAAGCTGTTCAAGACGATTCGGGAGACGGAGCAGTTTCTCGAAGAGTTCCTGCCGCTCGTCGCACAGTCGAGCCACTGCGACATCGCCGTCGCGCCGCCCTTCACGGCGCTCGCTGCCGCCGCGCGACTGACGCGCGGATCGCGCGTGGCCGTGGCCGCGCAGGACGTCTACTGGGAGAAGCAGGGCGCCTTCACTGGCGAGATCGCCCCGGCAATGCTGGTGGATGCGGGATGCACTTACAGCATCATCGGGCACTCGGAACGCCGCGAGTACTTCGGCGAGACGGACGAGACCGTGCACAAGAAGCTTCGCGCCGCCCTCGGCGTGGGGCTCGTTCCCATCGTCTGCATGGGCGAGAATCTGGCTGAGCGCGAAGCCGGACGCACCGGCGAGGTGCTGCGCGGGAAGTTTTCGGGCGGCCTGGGCGGTTTGACCGCCGGGGAATTCGAGCGTATAATCATTGCTTACGAGCCTCTCTGGGCGATCGGCACCGGAAAAGTGGCGACGCCGGAAATCGCAGTTGAGGCGCACCGGTTCATCCGCTCCCAGGCCACGCAACATTACGGGAAAGAAGCTGCCGGCGCGCTGCGAATTCTGTACGGAGGCAGCGTGAAACCGGACAATGCGCGCGGCTTGATGGCGCAGCCGGATATCGATGGCACGCTGGTTGGAGGCGCGAGTTTGGACGCCAAGTCATTCGCGGCCATCGTCAATTTCTGAGGTTGAGATGCTGATTTACTTACTGACTACGGTTCACATCATCGTTTGCTTCATCCTGATCGGCGTCGTGCTGCTGCAAAGCGGCAAGGCCGCCGACCTCGCCGGCGCTTTCGGCGGGATGGGCAGCCAGACGGCGTTCGGTCCGCGCGGCGCGCAAACGATCCTGACCAAGGCTACGGCGGTCGCCGCGATCGGTTTCATGGTGACCTCGCTCTCGCTGGCGATTGTCGCCAGCCGTCGCGGCTCGGGTCCCTCGGTGCTCGACAGCGCTTCCAAGGCGGCGACGAAGCCCGCCGACAAGAAGCCGGCGTCCACACCGGCGCCGGTCGCGCCGGCGCAGGCGCCGAACAAGTAGCGTTTTTTCTGCGGGGGTGGCGGAACTGGCAGACGCACCAGCTTGAGGGGCTGGCGTTAGCAATAACGTGCGGGTTCAAATCCCGCCCCCCGCACCAGGTTTTCAATAGGTTGAGATTTGCCTATCCATCCCAATAATGCAGCGGGCCCGTTCTCTGTTCTGAACGGCTGCCGCCCGGCCTGTGGGCCGAACGACGGAACCGGAGGTTCAATGAAGGCGGTTGTCATCCTGATCGTCTCTTTCTTGACCGTCGCGCTGCACGCTGGAGCGCAAGATCTGACCCAGAAGAGCAACGACTCAACCCTGAAGGTCATTCTGCTGGGAACGCGTAGCGGGCCTGCAATCGACGCGCAACGGGTAGGCATCGGTACGCTGATCGTGGCTGGACCTGAACTGCTCTTGTTCGACTGCGGTCGAGGCGTGCCCGCTGCCATCAGTCGCATGGCGATCGTGCCTGCCGACGTGACGAAGGTGTTTCTGACCCACCTTCACTCGGACCACGTGATTGCCTTGCCCGAACTGTATCTGTATCCATGGGCCTCTGAGGGCCGGTCGGCGTCTCTTCAGGTGTGGGGACCGGATGGCACGAAGGCGATGATGGCGAACCTGCAGAAGGCGTTTGCGTTCGACATCCATGTCAGACGCGATGTCGATGAGAAGTTCTCAGCCGACGGTATCAGGGTTGTGTCGACCGACATTCGCGAGGGTGTCGTGTATCGAGCCAACGGCGTTACCGTGATTGCATTTCTTGTCGATCACGCCCCCGTCAAGCCCGCCTTCGGCTACCGTGTCGAGTATCGGAATCGTTCGGCAGTCCTATCCGGTGACACACGACCATCCGAGAATCTAATCAAGTTTGCCAAAGGCGCCGATCTGCTGATCCACGAAGTGGGATTGTCGAAGCAGGATCCGCGCCTAGTAGGCCCGGCAAACGAGCCATTCGCAAACGGTAGTCGCGGAACGCGCGGGCAGGCGAGGATTGTTGCCGAGCACCATACGGATCCCTCGGAGGCCGGCAGGATATTCGAGAGGGTCAAGCCAAAACTCGCGGTGTTCTCACACTTTGGCGGCGGGGCGGCGATACTTCCTCTTGTGAGACAGAGCTATTCCGGCCCGGTTGAACTTGGCGAAGACCTGATGACCATTGAGATCGGTGACAGCGTCACCGTCAAGCGTGCTGCACCGTCAATTAGATAGCTGCCTTCGGTTGCCTGCCCGCACCATCAACCCGAATTTCTCTGTCCCCATTTCAAACGGCTGCGCAGGATCTCGAAGTAATTCTTCTCTCTCGAACGGACCAATCGGATGGAGTGCGGCGAGCGCCGGCACACCAGCCGATCGTGATGTTCGAGCGCCATGCCGGTCTGGCCGTCCACCGTTAGGAAGACCGATTCCTCGTGCGAGTGCACGAGCACCTGCACCGTCGCCTCGTCCGGCAGGACGAGCGGACGATGATTCAGCGTGTGCGTGCAGATCGGCGTGAGCAAGAGCGCGCGCACGGAGGGAAAGGTGATCGGGCCGCCGGCGGCGAGCGAATAAGCCGTCGATCCGGTCGGCGTCGAGAGGATCAGGCCGTCCGCTTTGTAGTTCGAGACGAGTTGCCCGTCGACGGTCACTTCGAAGTCGAGAATGCGCGCGATCGCCGCCTTGTTCAGCACCACGTCGTTCAAGGCGTGATAGACCCCGCGAACCTCTTTGCCGCGGTGCACCTCCACCATCAGCATGGCGCGGTTTTCCTCGATATGCCGCTGGACGAGCACCAGGTCGAGAATCTCGTACATCTCTTCGAGGGCAACGGCGGCCAGGAATCCCAGACTGCCGAGATTCACCGCTAGGACCGGGATATCGCGGCCGTGCAGCGCGCGCGCCGCCGCCAGCAGCGTCCCATCGCCTCCAAGCACCAGAACCAGGTTCACATCCTCGGGGAACTCATGGCGCGAGAAGCCGGTCTCAGACGCGGCCACCGACAGGGCGGTCTCCTGGTCCAGATGGACCTTGATGCCCCGAGCGTCGAACCACTTCATGAGTGCCGGGACCACGTCGCGGACTTCGGTGCGGCGCGGCTTCGAGATGATTCCGACCGATTGAATCATGCGTGTAAATAATACAGTAGAAACTCGCGATTGCCATCCGCCCCGGTAATCGGGCTGGGGATCGAGCGCGGATTCGTGAAGCCCGCCGCCAGCGCGCCGGCCGTTACTTTCTCGATCGCCTGGTCGTGAAGCTTGGGGTCGCGCACGATGCCGCCCTTGCCCACCTGTCCCTTGCCGACCTCAAATTGCGGCTTCACCAGCACCACCAACCCGCTCGGCGATTTCATTACCGCCGGCAATTGCGGCAGGATCATAGTGGCGGAAATGAAGGAGACGTCCATTGAGGCGAAGTCCACCGGTTCACCCAGGTCCGAGGGCTGCAGGTAGCGGGCGTTGAACTTCTCGCGCAGGATGACGCGCGGGTCCTGCCCCAGCTTCCAGTCGAACTGTGCGGTGCCGACGTCGATCGCGTAGACCTTGGCCGCGCCGTGCTGCAGCATGCAATCTGTGAATCCGCCCGTCGACGCGCCCACGTCGAGGCAGATGCGGCCTGCGAGATCGATGCCAAATGCCGCGATCGCCGCCTCAAGTTTCAGGCCGCCCCGGCCGACAAAACGGTCGGGCTCTCCCAGCAAAGTTACGGCGGATTCGGGGTTGATCGGTGTGCCGGACTTGGTGACCTTCTGGCCGTCGACCAGTACGCGGCCGCTCATTATGAGAGCTTGGGCCTTCTCTCGCGTTGGCGCAAGATCATTTTCTACAACAAGCCGATCCAGGCGAATCTTCAAGTGATTCTTTAACTCTTTCGCTGGCCTAGATAGTGCACGATGTCCCGAAGCCAGCGGGCTTGCTCGCCGAGTTTATCAATCGAGGCGAGCGCCGCAGCCGCCGTCTGTTTGGCCATGGCGTGCGCCTTCTCGATGCCGTGCACGGCGGGGTAGGTGGCTTTCTTTTGGGCGACGTCCTTGCCGGCAGTTTTGCCAAGTGACGCGCTCGATCCCTCGACGTCCAGAATGTCGTCCACGATCTGAAAAAGCAGCCCCAGTTGCGCGCCGAAGTCGGAAAGGATTTCGAGCGCGCGGTCGTCCGCCCCCGCCGAGATGGCTCCCGTGCGCACGGACGCGCGCAGCAGAGCGCCGGTCTTGGAGCGGTGGATGTATTCGAGCGTGGCCGCGTCCACCGGCTTGCCCTCCCACTCGAGGTCGAGCACCTGGCCGCCGATCATGCCGTCGACAGTGCCCGTAGCGTGCGAGACCTCGGAAATGAGCCGCGCGGCGATGCCATTCGTTGTGCCCGCGGAGATGATCTGGTAGGCCAGCGTCATCAGCGCGTCGCCGGCCAGGATCGCGTTGGCCTCGCCAAACGCTTTGTGGCAGGTCGGCTGGCCGCGGCGGAAGTCGTCGTTGTCGAGCGCCGGCAGGTCGTCGTGGATGAGGGAATAGGTATGCAGGCACTCGAGGGCGCAGGCCATGTCGATGGGTTCGGGCCCACGCGGACGGACCGCGGCCGCCGTCTCCAGGCACAGGATGGGACGAATCCGCTTTCCGCCGGCGAAGACGCTGTGCCGCATGGCGCGATGCAGCACCTCGGGACGCTGCGTCACCGGGGGCAGAAGCTGCTGCAGGCGCGCGTCCACCTGCTGCTGCCGGTCTTTCAGGCGTTGCTGAAGGTCACTCACGACTGGAGGTCTTCTCGCCGGAAGGGTTCGGCTTCGATCTTGC
>CAZRND010000236.1:0-8645 GCA_964601345.1 uncultured Acidobacteriota bacterium
TAGCGCGGCTTCGGACTTTCCAGGCGGATCACAACATCGTCGAAGGGCACGCCGGCGGGACCGGTGATCCGGCCCTTCACCGAGCTGAGCGGAATCACGTTCAGATCGGCGCGCGCGATTCGCTTGGAATCCACCTTGACGCCCGCTTGCGCCACCGGACCGGGATCGTATTCCGCGGGTAGTTCCTGCGTGGAAAGGGCCACGCGATGCACGCCTTCCGGCACTTCCAGGAAGCGGTAGTGTCCTTCCGCGTCGGTCGTCGCGGTGCGATATTGATCGAGCGTGATGGGGATTCCTTCGACGCGCCGCACACCATCGGTCTCGATCTCGGCGACGAATCCTTCGACCGATCCGGTCAACTGGATTTGATTGGCCGTAAAGCGTTCGAGGTCCGCGCCGCCAAGCTGCGGGCCTCCCCAGCCGATCTGCCGCGTCACGCGGAAAAAGACGCTCCATTGATTGAAGCCGGAAAGCGAGGTCGAGAGATCGACTCCGCGATTTCCGAGAAGGAAGATGCTCTCCGGATTGAGCTCTGTGATCAGGTTGTTCCGGAACGCCTCGAAGTGCAGGTCCCAATTCCTTGGCAATGGCGCGGTCAGCCCGAAGACCGTGGAGTTGTAGGTGCTGGTAGAAAAGACCGATCGGTTAGCCAAATCGCTTCCGCTCTCGATTTGCGCGTGCGCGCTGACACGGCGGAAGTGAGTCTCTACCGATCCGCGGAACACCAGGTTGTTGCGCGTCGTGTCGGCTTTCGTCCCCTGGGTGCGGACCGCGCCACCGAAACTCAGGTGTTTCCAATTTACGTGGTCTTCGATCTCGACCGAGCGTTCCCGCTCGGGACGCTTGGTATCGTCGAGCTGCAGATTCAGGATGCGGATGTCGCGCAGGTTCAGATGCAACTGATGCCGTCCCAGCGTCTTAGAGATCGACATCGTGATCTGCCGGTTGTCGGTATCGCGCCGCGTGCCCGTCTCCGGTTCGAAGCCGGCGAAGAAAATCGTCGAGAGCTGGCTCGACAGGCTCCAGTTGCCGGGCAGCGTCGCGGTAGTTCCGAGCGAATAGCCCGAGCTGCGCAAGAATGACACGTCGGGATCGTTTTCGAGATTGTTGCTGTAGCGGCTGGCCGTACCGGAGATTTCGAGCCGCTTCCAGGGGCGATAGCGGAGCTCGCCAAAGGGCCCGCGGCGGTCGCCGACGAATTGGCCGATCACCGGAAGATAGGCCGCGCCCTGATAGGCATAGTTGGCCCTGGCGGTCACTTTCGGGGTCTCGTAGACCGGGCCCACAAGCAGGGAAACAGGCGCCGGACTCGGGCCGTCGTCGACGCGATGCGCCGCGGTCAGCGTCGCCTCGCTGAAGAAGTGAAGATGGCTCGTGAACTTGTAATTCGACTGCACCGCGAGGCTTTCCGACGAGCTGAACGCTCGATTCAGCGGAAAGAGGAATGGATTTTCGTCGATCGCATCCGGCCCGCTCGAGAGACGCAGAAAGCGCGCTCCGATTTCCCACCGTTCGCCGATCTTCTGGTGAAAGGTCAGGCCGAGCACGGTCTGCGGCCCGCCGGTGTGAAAGGGAATCCGCGGGCCTTCGAGCAAATACTCCTTGCCGAAAAAGAAACCGTACTTGCGATTCTTTCCCGACGCTTCGACCTTTACGCCGCGAATCGAAAGTTCCGGGGCGATCAGGTTAGTGAACGGAAACTCCACCAGGCTCGAGGACACGCGGAAGTCGCCGCCGGTAAACGTCCAGCGGCGGCCGCCCCAGACGAAGCCTTGCAATTGCAGGTAGCTGTCGCCGAATTGCGTAGCGCCGTTGTTCCGGAAGGTCTCCAGGCTGCCGCTGACCAAGCCGACTTTAGGAACAAAATCGCGGAAGTGGAAGCCGACTCCGGACGTGTCGCTGAAGAGTTGCGATCCGCCGAGGTAATAGCCTTGAAGGGACACTTCCGCGAATCCTCTCGTGCCGATGGCCGCTTCCTGCTGAGCGGAAAGAGATACCGGCAGCCCCAGACAGAGCAGGGCTGCCAGTATCGCCAGGAACGATTTCGGGGAGGGCGCGGCCATGATCCTCGCCTACTTCTTGGCCTCGATCGTGGCGGTAGCCTCTTGAATGTCGTGCGCGCCGAGATCCACGCGAGCCCGCAGCGTGTAAGGACCTCCGGTGAGCGGCGACTTGACCGGGAACAGGAAGCGCTGCTGACGCTGCGGCAGCACCGGGACCGAGTTGAACTTGGCCGTCTCGATCACTTTGCCTTCCGCGTCGAGGACGGCGAACTCGCCGGTCGGACGGAAATGCATTTTCCCGCTGTTCTCGACCAGCACGACAGCCTGCCAGTCCGCGTCATCCGGTTTGCTGTCCTTGGTCTTGACGACGGGCTCAATCGTGATGCCCTTCATCTCGCCCGCAAGGCCGGGATTGCCGATGATCGCGTAGAACGCCGAGACAATGCGGACTGCCGTCTTGAGTCCCGTACCCTTGGCCTGTTCGGCCGGAGTCATCGTCGTGAATCCCGCGGCGCAGTGATAGCTGCGCTCCGTTGCCGTCGCCGGCGCCTTGATGGTGTAGCGCACCAGCAGGGTGGAGCCCGGCTCAACCTCCGCTTCCATCGGATTGACGGTCAGCCAGTCGCGGCAAGAGAACTCGCTTTCCTGCGGGACGCTCCGCTCGAACTGCGGCGTCGCGGTTGGATCGATGTAGAAATCCAGGATCTCCGCGCGAACCCGCAGCTTGACCGGCGAATCGTTGGTCAGTGTGAGCGGACCGGAGTGCTGCGCGCCTGCGGCAAAACGCAGTTCCACGCGCATGGGGGAAAGGCCCAGGCCCACCTGGGCGAACAAAGGCGAGGCCATGGCGAAAGCCAGGGCCGGGACGAGGACGCGGCTTACGGCGCGTCGGCAGTGTAAGTAAGTGTGATTGGACATGTGGGTGCCGTTGCGGCGATGAATTTCCAGCTATCGGTTAAGGTGTAGTTGATGGTGATGGTGTAGCTATCGGAGGACGAGCCTTCTCTCCCTCCCGCCACCTGCTGGGCAGTGGTGGAAAGGGAGAAGGGCGCGGAGCAAACTGCGGTCCCCGCGCTCCCGCCCGAATTCGAATTTGTGGCCGAACTGCATGTGACGGTAACCGCGGACGCCGGGACCGTTGTGCATCCCGTAAAGTTCGACGCGCCGGCCTGAACGCTGAACGTCCAGTTGCGCGAAGGCGCGCCTCCCGTCATCGAGAACGTACCTGTCGCCGCCGACGATCCTGAGACCGAGGGGAAGTCCGGATCGGTGGCGTTGAAATTGATGTTCGCGGGCACTACCGATATAGTCGTGATGGTCGAGGCAAACGCAGGGGGCGGCGTGTTCGATACCTTGCTGTTCTTGCGCTTGGTGTCGCCATACACGAGCGCGGCAACCAGGAGAAGGATAACAACGACGATCGTGAATTTGCTTCGCATCGCTTCTGGAAAGGGCATGCCGGTATCCAAACAAAGCCGTTTGTTTTCAAGGTCCTGGTACTACAGGCGTCCAGAAACGAGAAAAGCCGCCGCGTTTTGAGACGCGGCGGCCTAGAGGAGGAACTCAGATCTACAGCTTATGCAGCGCTGATCGTGAACGTCACCGTACCGGAGTAGGAACCGGTCTGGTACGTCGGATCGTCGGTCAGCGTCCAGTTGACGGAAGCCGCATTGCCGGCGTTAGCCGAGTGCGCGTCCGCACCGAACGTCGCCACGCTCGTGGAAGCCGCGGTGCTCGAGGTGATCGAGCCGACGCAGGCCGTTCCCGGCGCAGCCGCAGTGCAGGTGTAGGACAGGGCATCGCCCGCGGTCGGAGGCACAGCCACCGAAGGACCGCCGGCAGGCGCGAAGTCGCTGGTGACCTTCAGCGTGATGGAACCAGAGCCGCCAACCTTGGTGGTCCGGATCTTGTAGCTGAGGCTGGTCGAGCCCGTGTAGTTGTTGAAGATGGTGCCGACGTTGGTCAGGGTCGTGGTGGCGGTATTGACCTGGATGGCCGCTTCCGCTCCGACGGTTACCGAGACGGTGGTCGTACCTGTGCCGGCAAACTGCGCGTGCGCCGAAATGCTCAAGCTCAGGATGCCGATGATTGCGAATAAAGACAGTTTCTTGCTCATGGTGCTTTTCTTTCTCCTTGTATGATTTATGTTGCGCTTATAGTGAACGTGAGTTGTGCCGAGTACGTTCCGGTAGCAAAGCTAACGTCGTTGCTCAGCGTTAAGTCGATAGAAACAGAATTCGGGTCGGACCCGCTGCACGATCCACCGCCGCCCGTGCAGGCGCTGGCGGGAATCGTTAAGACCGAGGTTTGCGATGCCGTGCTGACTGTCTGCGTTCCGGAGCATCCGGTGCCGAGCGTCGCGCCCGAGCACGTGTACTTCAGTGTATTGGATCCAACCGACGGCCCGCCCGATGGCGAGAAATCGGAAGTTGCCTGTACCGTGATCGCTCCACTTCCAGCCGGCGTCGTTCTCACTCGAAAACTCACCGGTAAGGATCCCGTGAACGAGACGAAAGTCGTGCTCGCTTCCGTAAGCGAGAGACTGGCAGGCACCGACACCTTGCCGATCGGCGAAAGCTTCGCCGTCAGCGTCTGGGTCGCCGTGGCCGTTACTGCAAAGGCGGGCATCGCAACGAGCAAGATGCCGGCAGCCACGAGTTGTCCAACCAATCGCACTCTCATCGTCCTCTTCCTGTCCCATTGAGGGACGCACCGTACAGGGCACTTGAATGGCCGTTTGCCGTTGAGCTTGCTAAGTTGCTTTTGTCAGATGCGTTTACGTTACAGCAGAGAGATCGGCGGGATGTGGAGACGTCTAGAGGTGAGACAGCAAATTCTCATTGCCAGCCGACGAGAGCTTCGGCTTCGGTTGCGTAGATCTCCAGGAACTGATGCAATCCGACATTACGAAGCAGCTTTTCGACGAAGGGGGGAAGCTCCGCCAAACGGATCTTTGTACCCACGTCGAGAGCAAGGGCCTTCGACTCGGCGAGGACGCCGATGCTGGTGGAATCCATGTAAACGACGGAGCGAAAGTTGAGAAGAATCCGCGGACGCTTCTCGTTGAGATACTTCCGCAGACACTCGCGGAGGCCCCCCGATTCTTCACCGAGAGCAACCCGGCCGGTTAAGTCTATGATGAGAACATCACCCAACTCACGAACTTCGAGACTCAAGCGCCCCTTCTTGACCATTCCCTCCCCAAGATTGCGGAAAAGAGCAGTATAACAACTTCTCTAACTACGACAGGCCATAGTACTTCCGCGCAAGAAAAAAAGCAATCGCAGTTGTTCTGGAGGGGCGTTTTATGATAGCTTGCATCGTTTTAATCAACGCGGGGGCCTTGACCGGGGTCCGCGGGGTGGGAAGTAGTTACCAGTAAGCCAAAGGGCGTGTGAGGGGACCCCTTTGGCAACCGAAGTGCTTTGCAACTAATGGACGGGGTGTATCGTCTAAGGGTATGTCGAAGAGTCGACGATACTCCGGTTGGAGGCGCTAGGTTGCAGATAAGAAACGTGTTACCAAAAGGTGACGGTCGTGGGAAACGAGGCGAGACGGAGATCGTCTAATCTGAGTAGAAAGAGGCGTACTATGCCAAAAACACATGCTAAAGGCAGCAAAGCAAGATCGAATACCTCTAAGATGCTCCTGGAAGAGAAGGCTCGCGAGTTGATGGACAACATGGGGACCACCACGGCTGCGGTCGTAGCGCGCCGGGAAGAGCCCAACGACTCCGGCGACATGGCCGAACAGAGCCACGAAGAGTGCCTCTTTTTGAACCGAAACGCGGCGAATGCCACGCAGTTGCGGCAGATCAAAGAGGCTCTGCAGCGGCTCAACGAAGGCACGTACGGCGTGTGCGCGGAGTGCGAGAAGCCCATTAGTCCCAAGCGGCTGCAGGCTGTTCCCTGGGCTAAGTACTGCGTTGCGTGCGAGGAACACCGTGGCAGTTGGACTAACTGAGTGATACCCTCCAGCGATGACCTCACCGCTGGAGGGTTTGCGCGTCCTAGATTTCTCGCGAGTCCTGGCCGGTCCCTATTGCACCATGATGATGGGCGATATGGGGGCGGAAATCATCAAAGTTGAAGATCCGTCGAAGGGCGATGACACCCGTGCGTGGGGTCCTCCGTTCCAGGACGGCGAGAGCGTGTACTTCCTCAGCATTAACCGCAACAAGAAGAGCATTACCCTCAATCTGAAGTCTCCCGGCGGTCTCGATGTGGCAAAACTACTCGCTGCGCGTTCTGATGTCCTGGTAGAGAATTTCCGTCCGGGCACGATGGATCGTCTTGGACTCGGTTATCCGGCGCTACGGGCGCTGAATCCAAAGCTGGTGTACTGCTCGATTTCAGGATTTGGGCAGACTGGACCCGAGCGCGAACGTCCCGGATACGACGCCATGATGCAAGGCGAAGGCGGCATCATGGGGCTCACGGGATTTCCCGACGGGCCGCCGACGAAAGTCGGCGTCTCGCTCGCGGACATGGTCGCGGGCATGCTCGCGTTCCACGGCATTCTGCTGGCGCTGCGCGTTGCCGATCGCACCGGCCAGGGCCAGTGGGTGGACGTCGCGCTGCTCGACGGCCAGGTCGGGCTGCTCACGTTCCAGGCGGGGATCTACTTTGCGACGGGGAAGAGTCCTGAGCGGATGGGGAACCTGCATCCGATGATCACGCCTTACGAAACTTATCGCACGGCCGACGGCTACGTAATCGTCGCGGTGGGGAACGAAGGCATGTGGAAGAAGTTCTGCGGACTGGTGGACCTGCCGCTTACCGAAGGTTTTGACACCAGCCGGAAACGTGTGGAACGCCGCGCCGAGCTCGAGAAGATTTTGATCCCTCGGATGGCCGCGCGAACGACCGGCGAATGGCTCCGCCTGCTGGGCGAAGCGGAGATCCCCTGCGGCCAGGTGCGAACCGTGGAGCAAGTGCTGACCGATCCGCAGGTGTTGTTCCGCGAAATGGTGCAGGAAGTGACGCACGACAAGCTCGGTCCAATCCGGACGACGGGCATTCCGATCAAGCTTTCTGAGACGCCGGGAGCGGTGCGCTCCGCGCCACCGCTCCTCGGCGCGCACACGGCGGAGATTCTGGAGTCACTGGGAATGAGCCAAAAGGAAATCGAAACGCTGCGAAGTAGCGGAGCAGTATAATCGTTTCATGGCAGCCTCGCATACAACCGTTCAAGAGAGTCTTATCGGCAAGCCGTTGGCGCTCCGGTTTCCTCCTCGCGGAAGGATGACTCGGGACGAATTCTTCGAATTCTGCCAAGTCAACGACGAGTTGCAAATCGAGCGAACCGCAGAAGGAGAGATTCTCCTTATGGCTCCAATGGGCGTAGAAGGCAGCAGGAATGAGATCAAGGTTATTGCTCAGCTCGAGGCTTGGGCCAATCGGGATCGAAGGGGGTTGGCATTCGGACCGAACGCCGGCTTTGAGCTGCCAAACGGAGCGACCCGATCCCCCGATGCTGCCTGGGTGAGACTCTCGCGACTGATGCGCTTTACCCGGAAGGAAAAGCAGCGGTTCTTGCGTCTGTTTCCTGACTTTTTTTGCGAGATTCGATCCGCGACCGACCGTTTGGGAATCCTCCAAGAGAAGATGGAGGAATACAGGGAGAACGGGGCGCGGCTTGGATGGCTGATCGATCCCGTCGAGCGCAAGGTTTATGTCTACCGGCCCGGAAAGAAGGTCGAGCGTCTCGACCATCCCGCCAAAGTCTCCGCCGATCCGGAATTGCCGCGCTTCGTGTTGAGGCTTTCTAAAATCTGGAATCCAGAGTTCTAGCGCATTCCGGAGCTTGCAGCGGATCTAAGCAGCCCGCAGGGCTTCTTGCACGGCCCGGGGTGCGCGCTGAATGACCAGCAGGTAGGCGCGCGCCGGGCCTTCGGGCTGCCGCTTCCCTTGCTCCCAATGCCGCAGCGTCTCCACGCTGAATCCGAAACTCGCCGCAAAAGTCGCCTGCGTCATTTTGAGTTTGCGCCGGATCATTCTTACATTCACGCGTACCGGCACATGGACGCGGTAGGTTTGACGCGAGGCGGCCCCTCTGGCGTAACGAACAGCTTGCTCCAAGCCTCTCCGAATGCTCTTTCCCGCTGCGCTCATGGCAAGCGCCTTGTCAATGAAGAATCCGATCGCACGGCAGCCCGCAGTTTCGGTTGTTTCAGCCGCCGGGTTCAGAAACAAAATAGCCCATGGCGCTCTGACACTTGCGGCACCCAGAGTTCTAAGGTTCCACAAGCACCGACACTGACGATCCATTTCCGCGGCCGCGGTAGACGCGCTGCGTTGCTTTCTGGAAATCGGCGGCTTTGGCAGTCGGAATGTCCATGAACTTTTGCGGATTGCGATCTGTCAGCGGGAACCAGGAGCTTTGCACCTGCACCATGATGCGATGGCCTTTGCGGAACGTGTGGTAAACGTCGGGCAGTGCGTACTCGATCTTGGCCGGCTTACCGGGAACGAACGGCTCCGGCTTCTCGAAGCTGTTCCGGAATTTGCCGCGGAACGGCTCGCCGCGCACAAGCTGCTGATATCCGCCCATGCGCACCGCGTTCGCCGTGGGAGCTTGCGGTTAGGGGGCGGGCTCACCAGCCGGCGGTGCCGGCGGTTCGGGACTGGGAAAATCACCCGG
>CAZRND010000237.1:0-8638 GCA_964601345.1 uncultured Acidobacteriota bacterium
ACGTGCGCGTCGAAAAGATCGACGTCCCGCGCCCGCTCCCGAATGAAGTGCTGGTCAAGATCGAATGCGCTCTGACCTGCGGAACCGATCTGAAAGTTTGGCGGCAGGGATTTCACGCCCGCATGATCACGCCGCCCGCGGTCTTCGGCCACGAGCTCGCCGGAGTCATCGCCCAGGTGGGCGACGAAGTGGACGACTTCCGCGTAGGCCAGCGCGTCGTGGCGGCGAACTCCGCTCCGTGCGGCGAGTGCCACTTCTGTCATAAGGACCTCGAGAATCTCTGCGAGAAACTGCTCTTCAATAACGGAGCCTACGCGCAGTACATCCGCATCCCTGGTCCCATCGTCGAAAAGAACCTGCCCGAGATTCCCAAGCATCTCTCCTACCAGGACGCCGCGCTCGTCGAGCCGCTCGCCTGCGTGCTGCGCGGCCTCGAAGAGAGCAACGTCCACCGCCGCGATTACATGGTGGTGCTGGGACTCGGACCGATCGGCATGATGTTCGTGCGCCTCGCCAAGCTGCGCGGCGCGCGCGTGCTCGCCCTCGGTCGTCGCCGCAGCCAGCTCGATCAAGCTTTGAAAATGGGCGCGGACGACGTGCTCGACGTCAGCCAGGTAACCGATGTCGTCTCCGCCGTGCGCGCGCTCACTCCGGGTGGAGGCGGAGTCGACGTGGCCATCGAAGCCGTCGGTACGCCGACTACGTGGCAGTGGGCCACCGGCATGGTGCGCAAGGGCGGTACGGTGAATTTCTTCGGCGGATGCCCGAGTGGAAGCACGGTGCAGCTCGACACCGTGCTGCTGCACTACTCCGAGATCACGCTGAAGGCCACTTTCCATCACACGCCTTACTACATCCGCCGCGCGCTCGACTGCATCGCTTGCGGAGACATCAACTCGTCGGACCTGGTCACGAGCGAAGCGCCGCTGGCCGACCTGCCCCGCGTCTTGCGGAACATGCAAAACCGCAACGGGGATTTGAAGACCGCGATCTTGCCCTAGATTAACATGCCCCTTCCCCTAGAGTGGGTTGAATCGCCGCCTGCCATGACTCCAGTGCAGGCCGGCGACTATTGCTCGCAACTGGCCCGCTCGCACTACGAGAACTTCCACGTGGTCAGCTTTCTGCTGCCCAAGCATCTCCATGCGGATTTCTACAACGTGTACGCCTACTGCCGGTGGGCTGACGATCTGGCGGACGAGACCGGCGACCGCGCGCGATCGCTGAAGTTGCTCGAGATGTGGGAACAGGATCTCGAAGCGTGCTACAGCGGCCGCGGGCGCCATCCGGTCTTTCGCGCCCTGGCCGAGACCGTGAAGCGCCGCAACATTCCCATCGATCCGTTCCGCAATCTGCTGAAGGCTTTTGTTCAGGACCAGAAAGTCGGCCGATACGCCACCTACGACGACCTTCTCGGTTACTGCCGGAACTCCGCGAATCCGGTGGGACATCTGGTTCTTTATCTCTGCGGCTACCGCGACGAAGAGCGCCAACGCCTCTCCGACCTCACCTGTACCGGGTTGCAGCTCGCCAACTTCTGGCAGGACGTGATCGTGGATTATGCCAAGGACCGCATCTACATCCCGCTCGAGGACATGAAGCGCTTCGGCTGCACCGAAGAGCAGATCGCGCGGCGCGAGTTCAATCCCGCGTTCGCCGAGTTGATGCGCTTTGAGGTCGAACGCGCCCGCGGACTCTTCGAGGCCGGATTGCCCCTGGTGAACATGGTGGACGGCCGCCTCGCGATGGACATCGAACTCTTTAGCCGCGGCGGACTGGAGATTCTGAACCTCATCGAGCAGCGCGGCTTCAACGTCCTCGCCTCGCGGCCTGCGCTCGGCAAGTTTCGCAAGATGCGCCTCGTCGCCACTGCCACCTTCAAGCACCTCGCCCACCTGAGGGCCTCCGCGTGAATGGGGGCGTGAACGAGGCGGTGTCTCTCGCGGATTCCTATTCTTACTGCGCGCGTGTGGCGCGCGAGCAGGCCCGCAACTTCTACTACTCCTTTCTGGTCTTGCCGCGCGAGAAGCGGCGCGCCTTTTGCGCCGTCTATGCCTTCCTGCGCCACTCGGACGACATTCCCGACGACGATACGCGCGACCGGGCCACGCGCCAGAACCTGCTGACTGCCTGGCGCGAGCGCCTGGCGAAGGCCATGGAAGGCGACTACGGAAATAGCGCCGTGCTGCCCGCTTTCCATGACACGCTACGGCGATTCTCGATCCCGTCTGATTATTTCTTCGAGCTGCTGAAGGGCGCGGAGATGGATTTGAACGGCGCGGTGTACAACACCTTCACCGATCTTTACCGATACTGCTACCGCGTCGCCGGAGTTGTAGGGCTGACTTCGATCCGTATCTTCGGCTTTCCGCAGGCCGAGACCGAACGCGCCGAAAGTCTGGCGGAGTCCTGCGGCATCGCCTTCCAACTCACCAACATCCTGCGCGACCTGAAAGAAGATGCGGCGTCCGGACGCGTTTACCTTCCGGCCGAAGATCTGATGCGCTTCGCGTGTCGTCCGGACGACCTGGCGGGCAGCGAGCGTTTGCCGGAGCTCGTGCTTTTCGAATCGCAACGCGCGCTCGAATATTACCGGCAGGCGTGGCCGCTGGTGAACATCGTTTCGCGTGACAGCCGTCCCGCGCTCTGGGCCATGATGGCGCTCTATGGAAGCATCTTGAAGCGTATTCAGGCCGCGCCGCTACGCGCCTTCGAGCGGCGCGCGGAGCTGAGTGACATCGAGAAATTCCAAATCGTGGCGCGCGCACTCGGAATGCGTTTCGCCTGGAGCGCGAGTCATCCGCTGCCCGTGCCCTTCTGATTCCCGTGGCCGAGTCTCAAGAAAACGACGTTCTCGTTGTGGGCGGCGGCCTCGCCGGCCTGGCCGCAGCGGTCGCATTGGGCTCAGCGGGATTCCGCGTCGAGCTGCTCGAGCGCCGCCCGCATCTGGGAGGACGCGCGTCGTCATGGGAAATCCCCGGGGAAATCCCCGGCGGGACGGAAGCGGAAGTGGACAATTGCCAGCACGTCCTGCTGGCCTGCTGCACCAACCTGATGGATTTTTACCGCCGCCTCGGCGTCGCCGGTAAGATCCGCTTCTACGGCGGCATCCCCTTTCGTACGCCCGGCGGGCAGGAGTCGGTGGTCTCGGCGAGTCTTCTTCCGGCGCCGCTGCATCTCGCACCTTCGCTCTTCGGATTTCACGCGCTCACCTGGCGCGATCGCTGGTCGATCGCGCTGGGGATGTCGTCGATGATCCTCGCGCTGCGCCGCGAATCCGCGGCGGCTCTCGATACCCAGACAATGATGGACTGGCTCACCTCGCACAAGCAGACCACCGGCGCGATCGAGAAGTTCTGGCGCGTCGTCCTGACCAGCGCGCTGAATGAGGACCTGGAACGCGTCTCGGCATGGCACGGGCTGCGCGTCTTTTGGAAAAGCTTCGCGGCGTCCTGGGGCGGATACCGCGTTGGACTGCCTCGCGTGCCGCTCAGCGAATTGTACGGCGATAGTCTGCCGAACGCGCGGTTACGCCTGCGGGCGTCGGTCACAGCGATCGATGTCGAGAATGGCCGCGTCGCAGGCGCGCGGCTCGGCGACGGAACCCGGTGCACGGCGAAGGCCTACGTCCTGGCCGCGCCGTTCGAAGTGCTGGGCGAATTGCGGCCCGAGCTCGTGGCGCCCCTCGAACATTCGCCGATCACCGGCATCCACCTGTGGTTCGATCGTCCCGTCGTCGAGAAGCCTTTTACCGCGTTGCTCGGCCGGACCATCCAATGGGCTTTCCGCAAACCCGGCGAGGATCACTATGTGCAGTGCGTCGTGAGCGCGTCGCGGAATCTGGTGGCGCAGGGACGCAACGAAATCGTGGCCACGGCGGTTCGTGAGCTGGCCGAATTCTTCCCAGCGGTGAAGGATGCGCAACTGGTGAAGTCGGCGGTGATCAAAGAAGTGCGCGCGACCTACTCCGCGTCCGCCGGCGCGGACGCGAAACGTCCGCCGCACCAGACGGCGTGGCCGAACTGCTGGCGCGCGGGCGACTGGGTGCAAAGCACCTGGCCCGCGACGATGGAAGGCGCGGTCCGCAGCGGCTACCGCGCCGCCGAGTTGGTCTCGGGGCATCTAGGCCGCGACCAGAAATTCCTGGTCCCCGACATGCCCAGCGACGGGCTGTCGCGCTGGCTTGGAGTGAAGGATTAGCGCTAAGACGGAATCGCGGCCAGCAGATCCGAAATGGGGGCATTGTCGCCGAATGTTTGGCTGACGTGCGCGAAGAGGTCGCGATTGTCCGGTGAGAACACGAAGCTTCCGCCCAATTGAAACGGATTCTTGCCCAGCCTTTCCATGTGCTGGCGATGGCCGTTCTTCTTGGCCCTGCTGCGGGCAGCTCGATTGTCCGAGCGAAAAATGTGAAGCACTCCGGCCGAACCGAGTCCGGCAGCGCGATAGGCGACTCGTTCTTCATCGATGAGCAGCGGGAAAGTGATGCCGGTCTCCTCTCGGAAGATGCGGCCATAGGCCCTGTCCCCCAGCCCGATGGCGGCAACGCGCGCCCCTTTGCGAGTGAATTCCGCTTCGTGCTCGCGCAACTGCGCGACGTGCTCGCGGCAGAAGATTCAACCATAGTGCCGCAAGAAGACCACGGCCGCCGGTCCCTGCGCCCAAAGCGATCCCAGCCTCACCAAATTCCCATCGGAATCGGGCAGGCTGACGTCCACCAACCTTGCGCTCAGGGTCTCCATGCACGCGATTCTAGCACTGAGAAGTGAAAGGCGACCACCTGCACGCCTGGACTCAGCACGACGCCGCGAAAAAGGTAATCGGCGGTGTAGAGGCGGCCGGGAGTTGCGCTCCAGCCGGGATAGTTTGTGTCGGTGAGCACAAGCACGCCGGGGCCGGTGGCTTCGACGACCACTTCGTTTGGTTGGTAGCTGAGGATTCGCGCAGGTTGGAAACCTGTGCCATTGGCAGGTTGGAAACCTGCCCTACTGGCGCAGCACAGGACGGCCGTCTCGCGCGGATCGAACCCGGGACGCCGGATCGCGGCGAGCGCGCTCTCGGCATCGGGGACAACGTCCCAAGCCCCAACGACGAACGCGCGGGGCAGCCGGTTCGGATTCATGTAGACGTCTACTTCGCCGGCGTAGGCGATAGGAAAATCCGCGACCGGCTTCGCTCCGTGCGGCACGAGGATATATTTCACGTTCAGCAAATCGAACAGCGCCGGACGCTCCAAGCGAGTGAGCTCGTCGTTCCAGTAAAAGACTCGCTTGAGATAGTCGCGGTAGCCGTCGCCCCACTCCTCGATCGGCCGAAGGAAGCGATCGCGCACATAGAGGCCACGGTCGGTCAGATCGATCCGCGCCGCTAGATCGGGAAACGACGAGTCGATCGCCGTCATGTACTTGAAGTAAGGCCAGTAGGTGATGGCGTCGTATCCGCGCACGTCCTCCAAGCCATAGACAGCGGCGGTATTCGGCGGGAGCACGCCGCTGCCGATGATTCGCGCGCGCTCGGGATCAGCCTTCAGAAAGTCGATGACGCCGGTCTTTGGATAGAGCAAATTCACCGGCGCGGCGGTGTTGTAAGCGCCCAGGTACATCAGGCAATCGAGGAAGACAACGGCCGCCGCAAACTTCGGCTGGAAGCGCATCACCACCATCGACACCGCGAGGACCAGCGCGAAACTCCCCATCACGCCCCATTCAAATGACCCGAGGTGCAGCGCATCGATGAAGTCGCGGAAGTGCCAGCGCGCGAGAAGAAGCGCCACGCAAAAGACGGCGGGCAGAGCGATCGACAACATCCGGCGCCGCCCGGGATTCGCTTCCCAGTCGTCAAGAGCGAAGCCTGCCATCATCGCGCCCGAAAACGTGGCGCTGATCCAGAACTTGGTGACGAAGACCGTCCGCAGCCACGGCAATTCCATCAGCCACGGGAAGGGTGGAATCCGGTAAATGATCGCGAGACTGCCGAGAAAAATCCAAGTAAATGGATTTTGAGAACTCTTTTTCCCGCCGACGAGCATCCAGAAACAGACCAGCAGCGCCGGCAGCAGGCCGAAATAGCCGCCGTCATTCGATCCCCAACGATGCGCGGGAGAAGATGTGCCGAAGAATTCCGGCGTCAGAAATTCGAGCAGCGTGTGCGCCGAATAGAACATTCCGGTGTACTCGGAGCGCAGTCGCGACGCGGCCCCTAACGACACGTATTGCAGCAGCGGCAGGAGCTGCGGCAGCGCCAGAACCGCGCCGCCGAGCACTGCGGCCCCGGCGCTCGCCGTTTGTCGCAGACTCGGACGTCGCGAGAAGAAGTAGATCCCCAGAGCCAGGAAAGCTACGACCGCAACTTCGGGCTGACCCGCGAGAAGCTCCAGGGCAGTGGCCGCGGCGAGAAGCAGCGGGCGGTCCAGAGCCCAGAAAAGCGCGGGCAAAATGGACATCGCGTCGCCGAGCGGATAGCCGATGGAAAAAACAAACACGTACGAAAAGGCGTAGGAAACGGCAGCGAGCATCGCCGCATGCTCGGACATGTGTCGTCGCGCAAAGGCCCAGGTCGCGAGCAACGCCACGATGGTCCGCAACAATGCCAACAGCACGTAGGACCACGTCGGAGGCAGCAGGACGTGAAGCCAATTCGGCGGATAGAGCATGGCCGACTGCCCGTTGGCAAGTAGAGGCGAACCGGCAAATGCGTACGGATTCCAGAGCAGGGCGCGCCATCCGCCGGCGCGCACAATGCTGTGCCACGGATAAAACTGGAAGACCTGATCGGTGGTGACCGGATTCGCGGCGGTGTGCCCGGCGCATCCCGAAGTTGCGCTCCACGGCAGCGACCCACAGAGAATATCGAGAGGGAGCAGGACGCGCCCTGGCCTCAGGCCGGAAAAGTAGAAAATGATTGCACACAGCACGAGGAGGAGGGGGCGCTTCATTTGTTACAAGCGGTGGTACAAGTGATACAGCAGGTAGAAACCAGGAACGGTTTATGTTACATTGATTTGCGTCGCCTCGTAAGGTTGTCACGATGCCCAAGCTGCCCGATTCGCTAGCTCCGAAGCCGCAATCCCCTCATGGCCCGGAGGTGGAATGGCGGACTATCTCCTACCGTTCCGTCTTCATGGCCATCCTGGGTTTGGTGGTCGCGGCAGGTGTAGGAGTCTACTTCGCGTTTCCCGATACAGTCGGCCGCCGGATTCGCGAGATGTTTCCCGCCAAGACCGTCGTCCTGGAGGGGATGCAGCAGAAGCAGGCGCGCTTCCTCAATCTGGACGGCACCGTACGCGTCAAGAAGGCCAATGCCCTCGGGTGGGCGCCTGTCACGCAGACGACGTTGCTGGAAAAGGGCGACATCGTGCAGACGGGTCCGGACGGATTGGCGCGCATCATTTTCGCCGACAACACGATGTACAACGTTCGCGCCGACACGCTGATTGTGATCGAGGAGAACGCTTCGCACCAGCAAAACAAGACCACGAACGTAGCCGTCACAGTCACCTCCGGACAGGTCGACCTCTCGACCGCCAACTTCTCCGGCGAATCCACCGTCACGATCTCGAACGCCGTGGCGCATATGCGCCAGGACAGCCATGCCTTGGTCAAGAACGATCCGAAGACCGCGGTCAACGAGGTGTTGATGACCAAAGGCAGTTCGGAAATTCTGCGCGGCTCCGAGAAGATGGAGCTGGGCCAGTATGAGAAAGCGTCCTTCACGGCGGCGCGCGACGGAAAGAAAGAGACGGCCATGGTTCGGGAGCGCGCCATGGGACCGCCGCTGCTGTTGAGCCCCGCCAACCTGACGCCTTTGATGGTCGCCGAACCGAAGACCAACATGCTGAATTTTTCCTGGACGACGGTCCCCGGCGCCACGTCGTATCGCGTGCGCATCGCCAACAACTCCATCTTCTCCAGCGTGGTCTATGACAAGACGGTGAGGGCCGATTCCCTGAAGGTCACTGGATTGCCCGAAGGCACCTACTACTGGGGAGTCAGCTCGGTCGGAGTCAACGACAAGGAGAGCGAGAACAGCGACGCCAGCAAGTTCACGATCGTCAAGCAGTCGGCGGAGAAGGAAGAGATCGTGCTGGTGGTGGGCGATTATATCCAACAGGGCAAGTCCGTGGTGATCATCGGGCGGACCGAACCGGGAGCGCGCGTCATGGTGAACGACGAACCGGTCTTCATCATCAATGCGGACGGCAGCTTCAAGCACATCACGCTGCCCTTCTCCAAGGGCGGCGCGCACACCATTACCGTAACGGCGCAGAACAGCAAGGGCAAGATCGCCAGCAAGCGGAAGACGATCTATATCGAAGAATAACCGCGCGCAGCCACTCTTATGAATTTACGTTCCCTCTTCAGTCTCTTTTCCAGCGATCTGGCGATCGACCTGGGCACCGCCAACACGCTCGTCTACGCCAAGGGAAAAGGAATCGTCGTCAACGAGCCGTCCATCGTGGCCATCAACAAGACTAACGGCCAGGTGGAAGCCGTGGGCAAGGAAGCCAAGGACATGCTCGGCCGCACGCCGGGCAACATCGTGGCCATCAAGCCCATGAAGGACGGCGTGATCGCCGACTTCCGACACACCGAGAAGATGCTGAACTACTTCATCCAGAAGGCGCACAACCGCAAGATGC
>CAZRND010000238.1:0-8152 GCA_964601345.1 uncultured Acidobacteriota bacterium
AGAACCAGAGGAGAAGGCCAAGGGCGCGGTGTTCCTCCCTTGCCGTCGTTGATCGGGATGCTCACATACTGAGGCGGGTCGGCCGCCGTCAATACCAGGAGCTCCGGCTTCAACGGATGCGGTGCGCCCTCGACGAACGTGCCTTCAAAGATCTTCTTCGGTTCGCCTCCTTCCGCCGGAACGAGGACCAAGCCTTGTTCCGACCGAGCGGCAATCCATTTGCCGTCGCTTGTCCATCCGAGCGGTATGACGTCCCGAGCGATCGAACGCTGCTGCCCCGTGGAGGGATTGTAGACCAGCGTGAGTGGACGTTCGAAGTTATTCTGTTGCTGCCTGAGGAGAATCTCGCCGGTGGTCGAGAAGTCGGCGAAGTAGGTGTCTTTATCGGCTGCGCCGATCGGCGGCCACTGTTTTCCCGTGTCCACTTCCACTACGCCCACCTTCATGCGTCCCGAGCTGCGGGAGGTGTAGCCGAGCAGCTTTCCATCTCTTGACCACGTCACATCGAGCACCAGTCCGGGGGAATCGAGTCGCTGCAGGTTGCCTCCGTCGGCGGAGACGAGCATGATCTCGCCCAAGAGCGTCCCCGAGCGCGCGGGGCGGATAAAGGCAATGCGGCTTCCATCCCGCGACATGCGAGGCACCCGGATCAGCGTTTCATTCAGAATCGTCTTCTCGCCGTGGTCATCCATGAAGTGCAGGATCGAACGATGCCGGGCGTTCACGAAATAAAGCTGCCCGTCAGGACTGAATGTTGGCGACTGATCTTCGCCGGCCGAGAATGTCACCTGTTGCGGGGCGCCGCCCGCGAGCGGGACGCGCCAGAGATCGACGATTTCGTTCTTGATTCCGGCGTAATAGGCCCACAAACCATTGGGGGAGACGGCAGGCGGTGTCGCCAAAAGATCTTCGGACACAAGTGTGGATGGCTGGCCGCCATCCACCGAAATGATCCGCAGCGCGGGAGGACGAAGGTAGCGGAAGCCTTCCAGGTAAACGATGCGCCGTCCGTCTGGAGTCCATGACGGGTAAAGACCGGCGGGCACACCCTCCACCTGGACCAACAGGCGAGGGTTCTTGCCGCTTTCGTCGCCGACATATAGGTCCCGAGTCTTGGCTCCTTGCAGGAGCGAGAAGGCCAGATGTTTGCCGTCCGGCGACCAGACGCCGTACGACGCGCGGCTGAGAAGACGCCGAGGATTCCCGCCCAGTGCGGAAACCTCCCACAATTCGCTATCCGATCCGCTCAAGAAGGACGTGAACAGAATGCGGGAACCGTCCGGCGAAAAGCGCGGAAAGGCTTTTTCCCCGGGCGTGTGCGTAATCTGCGTGGTGTCGCCTCCCGCCGCGAGAGCGGCGAAGATCTGCCCGTTCTCGCCTACAAATGCGAGCAAGCGTCCATCGGGTGAAAACGCCGGATGCGAGATGGTCTTCCGCGAGTGCGTTACAGGAAACACTTGCGCGCCCGTCGCGCTGCGAGCGCTGGGCCGCAGCGCGCGCATCGCCAGCGCGCCGATCAGGACGCCTGCGGCGAGCGAGCTGGCTAAGGCCGGTACAAGCCAGCGCGGGGCGGAGCGGCGAGGTGTGGGAATGGGAGCCGTCAGCTCCGGCAACGGCCGGATCGCCGATGCCGTCGTCGCGGCGGACGCGCGGCGCTCCGCGCGCCGCAAGTCGACGGCTACATCGGCAGCGTTCTGGTATCGATCGTCGCGGTCCTTCTCCATCAGCTTGTCGACGATCTCGCGCAGGTCACGCGGCGCTTCCGCGTCGGCGAGTGGCGCGGGCGCGGTGTGAGCGA
Organism: uncultured Acidobacteriota bacterium; assembly: GCA_964601345.1. Taxonomy (GTDB): domain Bacteria; phylum Acidobacteriota; class Terriglobia; order JAJPHL01; family JAJPHL01; genus CAZRND01. Next base: position 1,799 of record CAZRND010000238.1, read on the forward strand.
TGTCGTACATCACTTCCACCGCCTTGCCTTCGAACGGACGCCGGCGAGCAAAGCACTCGTAAAGCACCGAACCCATCGAGAACAGATCGCTGCGGTGATCCACCTCGACGCCCAGGACCTGTTCGGGCGACATGTAGAACACCGTCCCGAGGAGCGTGCCCGGCGTCGTCATGGCCTGGTCCCGCGTCAGTCCGGTGTCCACGGCTCCCGCATCGGCGTTGCGCCGCAGCTTGGCGATGCCGAAATCGAGCAACTTCGTCTGGCCGTCGGTCGTGAGCATGATGTTCTCAGGCTTCAGGTCGCGGTGCACGATGCCGGCGGCGTGAGCCCGCATCAACGCTTCTGCCACGGTCAGCGCCATACGCAGCAGCCGCTTCGGCTCCAGACGCGTGCGGTCGATGTGCGCGCGCAGAGTCTCGCCTTCGACCAGCTCCATTGCGATGAACAGGCGGCCGTCGCTCTCGCCGACGTCGTAAACCGTCACGATGCCGGGATGGTTCAGCGTGGAGATGACGCGGGCTTCCTGCAGGAATCGTTCCTTCGTGCTGAGCGTGAACTGGGGAAATCGATCGGCCAAGCCCTCCGGAGGAGAGAGCAGCTTCAGGGCGACGGGACGTCCCAGGCGCGTATCTTCCGCGCGATACACTTCGCCCATCCCGCCCTGGCCGAGCTTGGCGATGATGCGATAGTGCGAGATGGTGGAGCCGATCATTTCACCCGGATTCGCTGTCCGTTCTTCAGCGCGTTTGGATTCGAAAGGATCACCGAGTCATTCGCGGTGAGCCCGCTTTGCACTCGCACGTTGTCGCCCGACGAATCGCCCAGCGTCACCTGCTTCAGGACGGCGCGCGAGTCTTCGACGGTCATGACCGCGGACTTGCCATCGGACTGGAACACCGCCGCTTTGGGGATGATCAGCTCGGTTCCTTTCACCTCTCCTCCTCCCACGGCCAGAAAGCTGACCTTGGCGTTCATCTCGGGACGAAGCTTGCCGTCGGGATCGGTGACCTTGACCTTCACCTGCACTGTAGCTTTCTGCCGGTTCCCTTCGGGCGCGATTTCGTCCACGATGCCATGGTAGCGATGGTCGGGATAGGCGTCCGCCGTGATGGTCGCCTGCTGCTTAGGCGAGATGCGCGCGAAGTCGTTTTGATTGATGTCGAGCTCCACCTGCAGGTCGTTTAGATCGGCAAGGGCCACAACACTGGATTTTGCGCCGCGGTCGCCGACGAAGCTCGTCGTCACCATCTCGCCGCGCTCAACGAGGCGCTCAAGCACCGTGCCGCGAATCGGCGAGCGGATCTCGGTTGAATCCACTTGGGTCTTGGCAAATTCCACCGCACCGCGCGCCTGCCCGACAACGCCGCGGGCGTTGTCGATCTCTTCGCGGCGCGGGCCGATGCGCACGAGCTCGGCGACTTTGTCGGCCGCCTCGGACTGTCCCTTAGCCATTTCGTAGTTGGCCTTGGCCGTGTCGAGATCGCCTTGGCTGATGACGCCTTCCTTTCTCAGCCCAACGGCGCGATCGTATTGAACCTTGATGTTGAGCAGGTTGGCGCGGGCCTGATCGGCCTGGGCCCGAGACTGCTCGATCTCCTGCGGCCGCGATCCGGCTTCGAGCTTGCGCAATTGCGCTTCCGCCGCCGCTAGGTTGCCGGAGGCCTGGTTGAATTGTGCCTTGTACTCGAAGTCCTCCAGACGCACAAGCACCTGGTCGGCCTGCACCGTGTCGCCCTTCTCGACGCCGATCCAGGCCACCTTGCCCATGACTTTCGAGCTGAGCTGGATTTTGTGATGCGCCACGACGTAGCCGCCGGCCACAAGCACCGTCGACGGCTCGCGCACTTCCATCGACACGACGCGCGCGACCGAGACCGTGGTGCTTCCAAGCGTGCCGGCAAGTCCCCACCACGCTGCGAAGATCAGGACGATCGCGGCGATCAGGGCGAGAATCCCCTTTAGCCACGAGGGAACGGTCGACCCGCCTCCCCGGCGATCGTGATCGATCCGCAGCGCTTGAAGGTTCTCGGTCAAGGATTCTCGCGGCATCAGGCCCTCAGCGATTGAACAATCGGGCGCCGGGCCGCCAGGATCGCGGGCAGCAGGCCGCCGAACGCGCCCATCAGCGCGGAAAACGCGATGCCCATGCCGAGCATCGCCGGAGTAATGCGGAAATGGAAGGCCAGCTCCGCGAACGTGTTGAAGTTCAGCGTGCCGGTCGAGACGCCGTGCACCGGGATGGCGAGCAAGCATCCGACGGCGCCGCCGACGACGGCCAGCAGCACCGACTCGACGACAAAGGCCAGCAGCACCGACCGGCGGCGGTAGCCGAGCACTCGCAGCGTGCCGATTTCCCGCGAGCGATAGGCGACCGAAGCATACATGGCGTTCATGGCCGCGAAGCAGGCGCCGACAGACATGATCAGCGCGATAAAAGAACCGAGCACCTTGATGGGCACGGACGCCTTGGTCTGCTCGTGGAAATAATCCATTTCGCTGCGCGCCTGAAGGTGAAGCTGCCGGTCGTCCTCGATGCGCTTGGCGAGCGCGACGGCCGCGCTCGCGCTGTCGGCCCGCAGCAGGATCGAGGAATACTGGTCGCGCTTGAACTCGTCCGCGACCGCGTTCACATCGGTCCAGAGCTCCGAATCGTAGGCGCTGCCTTCGCCGTTAAAGATGCCGACCACGATCCAGGGGCTGCCGCCTTCGAGATTCAGCGGCTTGTTGATTTCGAGAGCGAAGCGCTTGGCCAGCGTGCCGGCCGCGATGACTTCGCGCAGTCCGGTGCGAAACAAGCGGCCTTCAGTGAGGTGCACCTGGGGACGCAGCAATAACCCGGCCGGGGAGATGCCGCGCATGATTACGTTGGCACGTTCGCCGCCGGCGCGCGGGATGAAGACCAGCGTCTGCACCTCGGCTGAAACTTGCGGTTCGCCTTTGCTGTCCTTGGCGATTCCTTCGAGGTACTTCAACGTTTGCAGCTTGGCGCGCTCGACGCTGCTGTTGGTTTCAACTTGCGATCCCTTGCGGATGACGATGAGGTTCAGCGGATGTCCGGTCGAGATGAAAGCGGCTTCGAGGCCGCTCCACAGAGCCATGACCGAGATGAAGACCGCCACCGTCGCGGCCACGCTCAGGACGGCCATCAACGTTCCGGTGCGCCGTACCAGCACGCTGCGCAAATTGTATTTGAGCGGTATCGCCATTCCGTCACCCGATGTGCCGCATCGCTTCGGCGATGCTGAGCCGCGAAGCGCGCCAAGCCGGAACGCCGGCCGCCAGTAATCCGACAATCATCGCCAGGATCAGTCCCAGGATCAGCGATTCCATTCGCACGCGCAGAATGGGCAGAAAGCCGCCCGTCATGGCCTGCAGATCGGCGAGAGCCAGCACGTAGCGCCCGCCCACACAGCCGAGCAGCCAGCTTACCAGGGCGATCATCATCGACTCGCAGACGAGCAGACCGACAATCAACCCGCGCGAGAATCCCAGCGACTTCAGGATTCCGAACTCGCCGGTGCGCTCGCGGATGCTCATGCTCATGGTCGCGGCGGTGACCAGCAGGATCGTAAAGACCACCACCGTCGAGATGCTGGTGACCAGGAACTGCACGTTGCCCATCATGTTGCCGAAGCTGAGCTGGAAAGCCTTCTCGGTCTCGGTCTTCGTCGGCGCAGGGGAGTTTCGGTACATCCCGTCGACCGCCGCGATGACCTTCGGGACGTCGTCCTTCGTATTCGCCATGATGGCGAACGTGCCGGCGTTGCCCGGACGGCCGACCAACTCGTCGAGATAATCCCAGTGGAAAAAGAGATTCTGCTCGACCGGTTGGTTCGTAGGGCAGGTGAAGCGGCCCGCCAGGATCAACTCCAGGTCCACCGGATAAATCGTTCCTTTGAGCGTGATGCGGTCGCCGAGCTTCCAGCCATATCGCTTGAAGAGCTGATCACCGGCCATCGCCGTGTTGCGGACCTTCTGGAACTCCTGTTTCTGCTCGTCGGGCATCACCAGCTCGGGATTGATGATGAATTGTTTGTCCTGATCGACGGCGAATTGCGCAAAGAAGTTTCTCTCGTCGATATAGATTCCACCGAACCAGTCGAACGGCATGGCGTCGCGAACGCCAGGGACAGCGCGAATCTGGTTTCCGTAAGAGACAGGCAGGGTATTCGTAAGCGACACGGCGTGCCGCGTGATGACCCGCAACTCCGAAGATGGGCCCGACGGCGCGTACTGCAGCTCGAGCATGACGGTACGGAGGGTGGTCAGCAGGAACAGGGACGCGGCCAGACTGAGGATCGTCAGTACCGACCGCCGCTTATTGCGGAGCGCGTTCTTCCAGACAAGGGTGGCGAACTTCATGCGAAGATTCTATCATCCTTCAGCCGCTGTGACGGAGCGCTTCGGCGATGCTCAAGCGGGAGGCGCGCCAGGCGGGCAGTCCCGCCGCAACGACGCCGATGAACGTCGCCACCGCCAGGCCGATGTAGAGCGAATCAGGCTGGACGCGGAGAACCGCGAGCCACCCTCCGGTCGCGTTCTGCAGGTTCAATCCAGAGAAGAGGACGCGCGCACCCACGCAGCCGAGGAGCCATCCACTGAGCGCGATCAACAGCGATTCGGCGCCGAGCAGGACGATGATCAACCCGCGCGTAAAGCCGATCGACTTCAGGACTCCGAATTCGGCGGTGCGCTCCCGGATGCTCATACCCATAGTTGCGGCCGTCACCAAAAGGATGGTGAAGACGACAACGGCCGAGATGCTGCCGACCAGAAACTTCACGTTGCCCATCATGCCGCTGAAGCTGAGCTGGAACTCGCGTTCCGTCTCGGTCTTAGTGGGCGCCGAGGAATTGCGGAAAAGAGCATCCACAGCCGGGATGATCTTGTGTACGTCTTCTCGGCTGTTCGCCAGGATGCTGAACCAGGCCGCCTGATGCTGTCCGGTGGACTCGGCCAAATAGTCGTCGCGGAACATGAAGCCCGCCTCGTCCGGCGGATTGTCCGAGGTGAACTGGCCCACCAGCACGAACTCGAGGTCCACAGGATAGTTCGTTCCTCGCAGCGTGAGGCGCTGCCCAAGCTTCCATCCGAAGCGCTCAAACAGTCCTTTCCCGGCGACGGCTGCGTTCCGGATTTTGCGAAACTGCTCCTTCTGATCCTCGGGCATATGGAGTTCCGGATTCATCACAAACTGCTTTTCCGGATCGACGGTGAACTGGCCGAAGAAACTGTCGTCGTCTTTGTAGATGCCCATATAAAGGTTTCCGGCCATCACTTCCTTGATACCCGGGATGCGCTTGATCTGGTCTAGGTAGGCGGCCGGCAGCGGATTCGTGAAGGACGAGGCGTGCCGCGTGACCAGGCGCAACTCCTGCGCCTTGGCCACGGACGCCGTGGTCAACTCGAAGATTACGGTGCGGAGCGTGGTCAGAAGAAATAGCGACGCGGCCAGGCTGAGGACGGTCAGCACCGACCGTCGCTTGTTACGGAGCGCGTTCTTCCAGACGAGTCCGGCGAACTTCATGCGCCAATTGTACCCTGGAAAATAAAAAGACCGGCGGCTCGCGGAAGGGGCGAACCGCCGGTCATGACAGGTCAAATTGGAGGAACGGTTACGGGGGCGAATGACTCGACAACGGGCAGGTGGCACGAGTCATCGCAAGTCTAAAGGAACGCATCGTAAGCCCTCCTTCGATCCCTTTTCCGGGTGCAGGTTTAGGGCCCTTCTTTGGCGCATTGCAACACATTGAAAACAGTCAAAAGTACTAGCGGGCTGTCGCATTTCCAGTGGTTCAAAACGAGATCATCAAGTGCAAGGAGTTGCAATTCCTATGCTAAGGTTGAAAACATGGATCATGGTTTGAAAATACGTTCGGACGGCGCCTTCGATCTCATTTCGCTGGGCGCCCTGATTCATCGGCTCGATCCCGGCATCATCCCGTTTCGCAAGGCCACCGAGTGCAAAATTCATGTGAGCGGTGGCGAATTCAACACCGCCGCCAACCTGGCCGATTGCTTTGGCATGCGGACCGGCATCGTCAGCGCCATGGTGGACTATCCGGTCGGCGACCTGGTCGCCGATCGGGTGCGGGCCCTGGGCGTCCAGGGTTTTTACAAGCGCTTCGCGCACAACGGCGTTACCGGCCCGAATATTGCCACGGTCTACAGCGACCGCGGACAGGGCGTGCGCGCCCCGGTGGTCTTTTACAATCGGTCGAACGAGGCGGCCGCGCAACTGAAGCCCGGCGACTTCGATTGGAAAGCAATCTTCGCGGCGGGCGTGCGCTGGTTTCAAAGCGGCGGCATCATCGCGGCGCTCTACGAGACAACCGCCGAGCTGATCATCGAAAG
>CAZRND010000238.1:8162-8572 GCA_964601345.1 uncultured Acidobacteriota bacterium
GGCAACGTACATTGCGCGGCGCACGTTCCTGGTGTTGCTACTGGCGGGACCTTCACGCGTCTATCCGGCACAACCGCCGAGCTGCTCACCGAAGGTATGCGGGTTGCCAAGAAGGCCGGGCCCATCGTCTCGTTCGATTTTAATCTTCGCGAGCAACTCTGGAAAGTTTCGGGCGGGCAGCACCGCGCCGTGGAAGTGATCGGGCGCATCGTCGAGAACGTGGACGTCCTGGTCGGCAACGAAGAGGATTTGCAGAAGGGCCTCGGGGTTCCCGGCCCGGAAGTCGCCGCGTCGTCGAAGCTCGATCCGAGCGCCTTCTTCGGCATGATCGACAAAGTAATCGAGCGGCATCCGCAGATCAAGATCGTCGCCACGACGCTGCGCGACGTGCATTCGACGAACCGCCACAG
>CAZRND010000239.1:0-8540 GCA_964601345.1 uncultured Acidobacteriota bacterium
TCATCAGGCCGATGTTGCCTTCCTGGATCAGGTCGAGGAACTGCAGCCCGCGGTTGGTGTACTTCTTGGCGATGGAGACGACGAGGCGCAGGTTGGCCTCGATCAGCTCGCGCTTGGCGTACTCGGCTTCCGAATCCGCGCGGCTGATGATCTGCAAGGTGCGCCGCAGGTCGAGGGCCGAGACGCCGGCCTCCTCTTCCATGGTGCGGATGCGGATCTTCAGGTGCTTGATGTCCTTGCGCAGGTCCTTGACGTCCGCGCCCTTCCGCGGATTCTCGGCGCGTTTCTCGAGGCGCGCCAGTTCCCGCTCGAGCGGGCGGAGCGCGTCCATTTGCTTATGGATCTCGCCGATCAGTCCCTTGCGCTGGTAGACCGTGAACTGGATGGAGCGCAGCAGCCGCGACGTGCGGATGCGCTCGCGCGCCAGCGCCATGCGCGTGCGGTTGTACTCGCGGGGATGCTTGGCGCGGGAGATGTTCTCCAGCTTCGGGCGGAGCTTCAGGCACTTCTGGTAGCTTCGCCACATCTGCTCGAGAACCCGCAGGACGTCCTGCAGCTTGGCGTTGAGCTTTTCTTCGGTGAGCTCTTCGTCGTTGAAGACCACCACTTCCTTGATGGTCCGCTCGCCCTTTTTCAGTTGCTCGCCCAGACGGCGAGCCGCCAGCAGCGCCACCGAGGAGCGCGACATCGCCTTCATGACGTTGTTCTGTCCGCGCTCGATGCGCTTGGCGATCTCGACTTCTCCCTCGCGCGTCAGCAGGGGCACGGTGCCCATCTCGCGCAGGTACATGCGCACCGGATCGTTGGTCTTTTCGAGAGACCCGGGCGTCAGGTCGAGGTCCTCTTCGCCCTCGTCCAGGCGCTTCTCGAAGTCCATCTTGTCGTCGAGCTTCGATCCGTCGACGACCTCCATCCCGCCGGAGCTGAAGGTGGAGATGATTTCGTCGAAATCCTCGGCCGTAGTGGCGGCCTCGGAAGGCATCAACTCACCCACCTCTTCGTCGAGAAGGGCGCCTTTTTCCTTGCCGCCGCCGTGGAGTAGCTGCAGGATGCGATCGTAGTCTTTGTCTTCGATTCCCAAGTTACGATTCTCCTCTAGTCGGGCAAGTGGAAACCTGCCCCGCTGGAAGACTGCCCCCTCGATAGGTTAGATGCCGAATGGAAGTCACTAGTTACGAAACCGGGCTTTAGTGGAACCTTTATTTTTCGCACACTTTGGCCCTCTCTGTCAAGTTTTTTGGGCCTAAAGGCCTAACGAGATAGCATCCGTTCCAGGGCCATGCGTTCCTCGCTGAGGCGGACCGCCTCGGAAACGTTCCCTGATTCCTCGGCTTGCCGGATCAAACGTTTCATTTCCTCGATTCGGGCCAGGTAGCGAACCCGCGCCAGATCCTCCACATAAGTCCTTGCCTGATCAATGGTTAGAGGCTCGACCTCCTCGTCGTGAATGATCTTGGCAAGTATTAGACGGTCTGAGTCCTGCAAACGGTCCTCCAAAGCCGATACGTCCAGATGGGCCAGGGGATCAAGGGCGCTCATCGCGCCGAGTGCAGCGAGGATCGGACCGGTCGCCAGTCCCTCCATTGCCAGCAGGACCGGCAACAACTCCTGACGCCCTTCGCCATCGATGAGCAGCCATCGAAGCAGCGCCTTCTCGATCCGCGAGACGCCCGGCGCGGCCGGCTTCGTGGGAGCAGGCGCCGCGCGACGCGCGGCGGCTGCGGAGCGAAGCTCGCGGCCCAGCAGGTCGCGGTCGAGTCCCAGGCGGTCGGCGAGACGCGCCGCCATCTCAACTCGGACGATGCGGTCCGGCAGCTTGGTGACGTACTGCAGCAGGTGTCGCGCGGCGTCCGCTTTGCCTTGCGGCTTCGTGAGATCGAACATCTGTGGCGCGCGCGTGATCAGGTAATCGAAGAAGCTGGGCGCATCCTGCACTAGCCTCCGATAGCTCTCCGCGCCCGACGTCTTCACGTAGTCGTCGGGGTCCTGTCCATCCGGTAGAGAGAGCACGCGCACCTCCAGATTTTCCTCGAGCAACGTCGAGAGCGACCGTTCGGTGGCCGCCACGCCCGCCGAGTCGGGGTCGTAGTTCACGACGACCGTCTTCACGGCCGGAGCGAGCACCTTGACGTGTTCGAGCGTGAGACTGGTGCCGCAGCTCGCTACTACATTCTTCACTCCCGCGGAGAAGACGCCGATGGCGTCCATGTAGCCTTCCACCAGGACGACCATACCCTCGCGGCGCATCGTGTCCCGCGCGCGATGGCCGTTATAAAGCACGCGGCTCTTGCGGTAGATGGGCGTCTCCGAGGAATTCAGGTACTTCGGCTGATCTTCATCGCGCAGCGCGCGCCCGCCGAAGGCAATGACCTTGCCGGCCTCGTTCTGGATGGGAAAAATCAGCCGGTGGCGGAAGCGGTCGAAGTTCCCCGAGCCATCGTCGCGCTTCAGGATCAGGCCGCTGGCGAGGATCGCCTCTTCGGGAAAATCCTTGGCAAAAAGACGAGTGAGCGCCTGGCCGTTTCCCGGTGCGAAACCCAATCCAAACTCACGGACCATTTCCGGCGCGAGGGCGCGCTTCTTCAAGTAAGCGCGCGCCGGCGATCCGTCCGCGCCTTCGAGCTGGCCGCGAAAGAATTCGGCGGCCTTCGCGTGCATCTCGAAGAGTTGGGCGCGCAGCTTGGCCTGCGGATCGTTTTCCGGCGAGCGATATTTGGGAATCGGGATGCCCGCCTTCTCGGCAAGCTTGCGCACGGCTTCGGGAAACGTGAGCCGGTCCATCTCCTGCACGAACTTGATGACGTCGCCGCTGGCGCCGCATCCGAAACACTTGTAGATCTGGAATTGTCCGTGCACGGAAAACGAAGGCGTCTTCTCCTGGTGAAAGGGACAGAGGCCCGTGTAGCGCGAGCCCGAGGCCTTTTTCAGACGCACGTACTCGCCCACCACGCGCACGATGTCGGTGGATGTCTTTACGGTGTAGGCGAAGTCTCCCGGCTGGGCCATGACGCTGGCCCATTGTACATTTTTCCGCTATTCGTCGCGTAGCGCGACCATAGGATCGAGTCTCGCCGCGCGCCGCGCCGGCAGGTAGCTGGCGGCGAGCGCCACGGCGGCGAGCGTAGCGATGGCCATCGCGATCGTAACGGGATCGTTGGGTTGCAAACCGTAGAGCATGGCCCGCGCGGTTCGCGTGACACCGACGGCGAGCCCCGTGCCAACGAAAATCCCGATGCCGAGCAGCAGCCCGGCTTCTCTCAGAATCATCTGCAGAATGTCGCCGCGCCCGGCGCCGAGAGCCATACGGATTCCGATTTCATTCTGCCGCCGCGTCACCATGTACGAGATCACGCCGTAGAGCCCCACCGTCGCGAGCACTCCCGCGAGCAATCCGAAGAAGCCGGAGAGCGTGGCCATCAGCCGCTCCTGCAACAGCGACTCCTGCACCATCGTGTCGAAGACCCGGAAACGGTAGGAGATGTCCGGATGCACTCCGCGGATCGTTTGCTGGACCGCGGGGAGCAACGTTCCAAGAGGGGCGCCGGAGCGAAGTACAAATCGCGCGCCGGGGCCAAGCTTTGCCTCCTGCGACGTTGCGACGAAGGCGATGGGCTGGGGCTTTTCTTTCAGAGACTGGTATTTCGAGTCTTTGACCCAGCCGACGATTTCGTAGACCGGCTCGGGCTTGCCGGCTTCGGGCTGGACGTAGAACCGCTTGCCGATTGGGTTGGCGCCCTTCAGAAACTTGCGGGCGAAGGTCTCATTGACGATCGCGACCTTCGGCGACTGGAGCGTATCGCGCTCGTCGAGATCGCGCCCCGCCAGAAGGGGCTGGCTCATGGTTTTGAAATATCCGGAGCTGATCCGGCTGAAGTCCGAAATCAGGTGTTGGGAAAAGTCCTTCGAGCCATCCAACCGGATGTAGTCGTTCCAGCCGCTTCCGCTGATCGGCACGATGGTGCTTTCCGCCGCGGCGTCCACGCCAGGCGTCGAGCGAAGTCCGGCGAGCAGTTGCCGGAAAATCTCGGGGCGGCGTTCGGGCGCGTAGTTGGGACGCCGGAGATCGAGAGCTCCGATCAGCAATCCGTCTTGACGGAAACCTGCATCGAGCGTCAGCAGGTTGCGCAAGCTGCGTACGAACAACAACGCTCCGACGAGCAAGACCAGCGACAATGCGACTTGCGAAACCACCAGAATGCGCCGCAGTCCGAATCGCTCGCGAGTTGTCGTGATGGACCGCCCGGCGGCTTTCATGACCGCGGCGGGCGCGATCCGCGTCCCGCGCAGGGCAGGTGTCAGGCCGAAGAGGATGCATGTGAGCACGGCCAGCCCCGCGGTAAAGGCGAGAATCCGCCAGTCGGCATTCAAATCCACGGACAGCGGATCGCTCGTGGTGGTAAGGAACGAGACCAGCGAACGGCTCAGGGCCTGGGCCAGGAAAGCGCCGAACGCCGCGCCGAGAAACGCGAGAGTCAAGCTCTCAGAGAGAAGCTGCCGAATCAATCGTCCCCGCGACGCGCCCATCGCCAGCCGGATGGCGATCTCACGTTCGCGCGCGCTGGCGCGGGCCAGCATCAGGTTGGCGAGATTGGCGCAGGCGATTAGGAGAACGAGTCCGGCGATTCCGAGCAGCAGCCACAAGGGCGTCGCATACTCATCGCGCAGGCTGGATACGCCGGAACGGGCGGGAACGGCGTGCAGCTTGTCGAGGAGATAAAATTTTCTGCCCTCCGCCTGATAGATCTCGGGCACAGTCTCCTGGAACAGGGCGGGCGAGATGGAATTCAAATACGCGGTAGCCTGAGCGACGGTTTTTCCAGACTTCAAGCGGGCGATCGAGGCCAGCCACCAATGGTGACGCTTGTCCAGGCCGCTATCGGCGGCAATGACTGCCTCGGAACAAATCGGAATGGCGACGTCGAAGGAGCGGCCTACCTCGACGCCGAAGAAGCCGGGCGGCGTCACGCCCAGAACGTCGAAGGGATGCCCGTCGAGGCTGACCTTTTTGCCCAGGGCCGCGGCGTCGCCGCCGAATTCCCGCAGCCAAAACGGATAACTGATTACGGCGCCGGGCGAGCCACAGCCGCGGCGGTCGTCATCGGTGGTGAAGACGCGCCCCATGGTGGCCGAAACCCCCAACACGCTGAAAAACTCTCCGCTGACCAGGAGACCCTCGGCGTAACGGGCTTCGCCTCCTAAGGCGAGATTGAAGCGGTGGTCGCTCCAGGCCATCATTCCGGAAAACACGTCCCGGCGATTCCGAAGCAGTTCCCATTGCGGATTGCTCAGGTCGCTGAACCGGGCGCTGAAGTTTCCCGACATATGGCTCGTGTCGGCGAGCTCGATCTTCACCAGTTCCTGGGGACTCTTCACCGGCAGGCTGCGCAGCCGTACGGCGTCGAGCAGTTGGAAGATGGCCGTGTTCGCGCCGATACCCAAGGCCAGCGAGAGTGTAGCGACAAAAGTGAAGGCAGGATTGAGGCGAAGCAGCCGCGCCCCGTAACGCAGGTCTTGCCAGAGCATAGGTCCCCCTCGTTATAGACGCAGCAAACGACCTGGGGTTAGTAATAATACGTCTGTGCGGATTCTCCTGGCCCTCCTGCTCGCCGCCACCGCGCTCGGAGCGCGCGTCTACGGACTATTCTCGACCAGCATCTGGATCGACGACGTCTACACGCTCTCGGTGGCCACCGGACATTCGCTCGACGTGCGGCTCGACGGCATGACCGATCGCGAGACCTGGACGAATCCACAAGGGCCGATGCCGGCGTTATATTTTCTGGCCTGGCTGCGGCCGGGACCGCACAACAATCCATGGCGCGTGGCGCGATATGCGCACGCGACCGAGACGCATCCGCCCCTCTTTCACGTCCTGATGCACTTGTGGATGCGGGTCTTCGGATTCACCATGACCGCGGGACGCGCCTTCGCGCTCCTTTGCAGTTTGGCCGCGATCCCCGTGCTGTTTTTCCTGGCTCGTCGAATGGCGGGGGAGGACGCCGCGTGGATCGCTTGTTTTCTCTGTGCGCTGGCCCCGTTGCAATCGCAGCTAGCTCTGCAGGTGCGCATGTACACGCTGCTCGGGTTGCTGGCCCTGGCCACGACGAGCCTCACTTGGCAAATCATCAATACGGAAGCGACTCCATCGCGCGTTCGATGGCTGATGTGGCTCGGCATTGCCGGACTTCTCGTGCATTACTACTTCGTGCTCTACGCCGCGTTCCAAGGGCTGGCCCTGCTGGCGGCGCGCCGATGGGCAGTGGCCGCGAAGGTCGCCGCAGCATGGGGCGCCGTGCTGCTTGCGCTCGGCGTTTACCTCGCCGTCCAGCCGGGCCTCGCTGCGCAACCGTGGATCTACAGTTTGCGCGAACCGTTTGTCCTGCTCGTCAACGCGGGAGGCGGGATCACCGACTTCGTGGTCCTCAATGCCGAGACGGCGCTCGGCTCCGGACGGGTCATCCTGTTCGTGGTCCTGGGAATTCTGCTGCTGGCCGCGAGCCGTTATCCGTTCCTGCTGGCCTGGATGGCCGGACCCGTTTTTCTCCTGATGTTCACGGACTGGATTCGCGGCACCGGCACTGTGGTGCAGATCCGCTACCTCGCGGGATCCTCATTCGCTATGTACCTGCTTCTTGCCGTGGGACTCATGCGCCTGCCCCGCGTCTTGCGAGTAGTCCTCGGCGTCGCGCTCGTGCTGCTGATGCTATCGGGCCAGGCAGTGCTCCGTCACCACCCAGTCGGCACACTCGCTGAAGGCGCGGACTACAAGCGGGCCGCCGCGGAGATCACATCGGGCGATCTGGTGATCGTGCACAGCAGTTATCCCGAGGCCGCGATCGCGCTGGCCTACTATCTTCCGCCCGAGACTCCGATTCTCGCCTTGATCCATCTTGAGCGCCGCGAAGCAGGATCGGTCACGATGTCCGCAGACACGAGCGACGTTCAGCCACGGCTCGACCGTTGGGCCGCCGGCAAACGACTCTGGGTGGCGCGATCGTTTCTCAACAGCGGCCGCGGCCCGGTAGATTCATGGATTAAAGAGCGCTATCGCACTGCTTCCGCGACTCGCTACGGTGACTTGATACTTCGAAAAATGGACCCGCAGGCGCAAGCCCACTGACGTGGTATCTTAAAGAGAAAGCGATGAGCCAGCGCGACCACATTCTCGAAGTCCTCTCCAGCCATCGCGGAGAACTCCATCGGTTGGGGGTTCGACGACTGGGCCTCTTTGGTTCCGTCGCAAGAGGAGAAAACCGACCCGAGAGCGATCTGGACTTTGTCGTCGACTTCAAGATCAAGTCCTTCGACGGCTACATGGATCTCCGCAGCTTGTTGGAAAGAATTCTGGACAGCCGCGTTGACTTGGTTCTCAGCGACGCCATCAAGCCTCGCCTTCGCGCCGCCATCCTGGCCGAGACGGTCGATGTCCCGGGACTATAGGGTCTATCTCGAGGACATCCTGGAGGCCGCGAGAAGGATTCGCGAATATACAACAGGCATTGACGTTTCTAGCTTCGCAGCAGATTTCAAGACACAAGACGCCGTGCTTCGCAATCTCGAGATTATTGGTGAAGCCGCGAGAGTGCTTCCAGAGCAGGTTTCCTCGCTGCGAAAGGACGTAGACTGGAAGAAAATCTCCGGCCTCCGGAACATCCTGATCCACGAGTACTTCGGCGTTGATCTGGAGATCATCTGGGACATTGTCCAAAACAAGGTTCCGGAGCTGCAAGAAGCTGTGGGTGATATTTTGAAAACCCTTGGGGGCTGAGGTCAGACTGCCAAGGGCAGCCGCAGCCGGAAAGTAGTGCCTGAGCCGGAACTCGTAAAGTCGATCAGCCCGTTGTGCAGTTGGAAGGCGCGGAAGGCCAGAGGCAATCCGATGCCGCTGCCTTTGGTCCGCGTCGTGAAGTATAGGTCAAAAATCTTGTCGCGAATCTCTGAGGGGATGCCGGGACCTTGATCGGAGACGGTCAGCTCGAGGCCGCCGTCGCGCACCTGGTCGCGAATCGTCAGGCGGCCGCCGCTGGACATCGCCTGGCATCCGTTCAGCACGACATTCAGAACCGCCTGCTTGATCAAGTCGCGATCCACGCGCACGCGCGAACTTCCGCCTCCGTTCTCGAAGACGATCTGGACTTGCCGCGGCGCGGCCTCGGCCTCCGCCAGCTTGATCACTTCCTCGACCAGCCGGTTCATCTCCACGTCCTGCAGATGCAATTCCACGGGGCGCGTGAAGTCGAGAAAGGTCTTCACAACTCGATCGAGGCGGTAAATCTCGCTAGCGATAATTTCGACGTGCTCGCCGGCGCCCGCCGCGTCGAGGGCCGGTGCCTTGGTCAGCTTGGCCTTGAGCGCTTCAAGATGCAGCACCATGGCGTTCAGCGGATTCTTCACTTCGTGCGCCACGCCCGACGTCAGGCGCCCGATGGCGGCCAGGCGGTGAGAGAGCTCGATCTGCGATTCCAGTTTGCGAACCGACTCCACGTCGCGCAGGCTCACCAGCGCGGCCCCGGCGCCTTCGAAGCCGGAAGTGAATTGAC
>CAZRND010000240.1:0-8462 GCA_964601345.1 uncultured Acidobacteriota bacterium
CCGAGATGGTCACGGCGGACGCGATCAACTTCATGGCTCTGAACGGGCGGGGCCTGATCTGCGTGGCCCTCACCGAGGAGCGGCTCGATCATCTGCGCATCCCGCTGATGACCACCAAGAACACCTCGCTCTACGAAACCGCGTTCTGCGAGACGATCGATGCGCGCGTCCGCGGCGTAACCACGGGAGTTTCCGCGCAGGACCGCGCCACGACGATCCTGGTCACGATCGATCCCACTGCGTCGCCGAACGACCTGGGACGCCCGGGCCACGTCTTCCCGCTGCGCGCGCGGAAGGGCGGCGTGCTGGTCCGCGCCGGGCAGACCGAAGCAAGCGTCGATCTCGCGCGCCTGGCGGGGCTTGCGCCCGCCGGCGTCATCTGCGAAATCATGAATCCGGACGGCAGCATGGCCCGCCTTCCGGAGCTGGCCGATTTCTGCCGCCGGCATGATATGAAAATGGTCACGGTGGCGGACTTGATCCGCTACCGCCTGCGCACGGAGCGATCCGTGGCTCGCGTCGGCGAGTCGCTGCTATCGACGCCGCGCGGCGAGTTCCGCATTCTCGCTTACCAGAGCCAGATCGATTCGAGCGGACACCTGGCGCTGGTGATGGGCGACGTCGAGACGCCCGAGCCGGTGCTGGTGCGCATGCACAAATACTGCCTCGCCGGCGACGTCTTCAGCTCCACGGCTTGCGATTGCCACAATCTGATGGAAGCGGCACTCGAGCGCATCAGCCGCGAGGGGCGCGGCGTGCTGGTGTATCTGCACCAGTCCGCGCGCGGGTATCGCGTGGAAAGTTTCGGCGAGGGCCGCTCGACGCTGGTCTTCCACGGCCGCGACTTCAGCCGTCCCAGCGCGCTCGACCACCAGCGCCGGACGCAGTACGAATCCGGAATCGGCTCGCAGATTCTCTCCGACCTGAATCTCAGGCGCATCCGCCTTCTGACGAATCATCCCCGCAAAGTCGCCGCTCTCGAAGGCTTCGGAATCGAGATCGTCGAGCAAGTCCCGCTCGAAACCGTGGAAGTCCCCAAAAAACTGGTATAGAGTATCGTTTTAGCCTAGCAAGGTGGGAGGGACCATGCGAATTCTTCTCGGCACAATCCTGCTTTTCTCCGTTTGCGCTTGCGCGCAGACCACCGCCGTCATTACCGGAACCGTGACCGACGCCTCGGGCGCCGTGATCCCCAACGTCAAGGTCACCGCCACCAACAACGGCACCGGCCTCGCGCGCGCGACACAGACGGGGCAAACCGGCGTCTACACGCTGCCGGCGCTGCCGGTGGGAATGTACAGCGTCGCGGCGGAGGTCACCGGATTCAAGAAGAAGATCGCCACCGACATCCTGCTCGAAGTGGAGGCCGAGCGCCGCGTGGACTTCGCCCTCGAAGTCGGGCAGATGACCGAATCCGTCACGGTCTCGGAACAGGGCGCGTCCATGCAGACCGAGAACGCCACCGTGGGGCAGGTGATTGACAATCGCTACAACACGGAGATCCCTCTCAACGGGCGCGACTTCTCGCAACTCGTCCTGCTGACGCCCGGAACGACGACGCGTCCGGGCGGCTACGCGCAGACGATCGGCGCGGCCACCGGAAGCCTGGGCTCGGGCGTATCCATCGGAGGGCGCGACAATCAGAACAACTTCACGCTCGACGGCGCCGGCAACAATGCGCGCCAGTTCGGCAACATCGCCATCAAGCCGTCCATCGACGCGATCCAGGAATTCAAGGTCCAGACCAACTCCTACAGCGCGGACGTGGGTCATGCCGCGTTCGGCCAGGTCAGCCTGATCACCAAGAGCGGCACCAACCAATACCATGGGGCGTTGTTCGAGTTTTTCCGCAACGACGTCTTCGACGCGCGCAATACGTTTCTGCCGACGGTGAGCCGGCTGAACCGCAATCAGTTCGGCGCGGCGGTCGGCGGCCCCATCAAGCACGACCGGACTTTCTTCTTCTTCAATTGGGAAGCGAACAAGGAGCGCCGCGCCACGGACATCCTGCGCTCGGTGCCGATCCAGGCTTGGCGCGACGGCGATTTTTCCGCGGTGCCCAATCTCGTCTTAAAAGACCCGACCACGGGCTTGCAGTTCCCGAGCAACAAAGTTCCGGCGGGCCGCTACAGCACGGACGCCAAGGCGTCTTTGGCGCTCTGGCCGGCGCAGAATTACGGATCGACGGCGACCACCATTTCGCAAAATCTGTTCGTGGGAGCGCCGGACCGCTACGAGGACAACCAGTTCACCATCAAACTCGACCACCAGCTCACCTCGAAGGATCGCGTCAGCGGCAGCTTCTCGCGCGCCGCGCACACCGAAACGACACTGGCCCTGGGCGGCGGATTGCCCGGCGATTTCGTCGGCATCGCCCCGCCGAAGAACAAGCTCGCGGTCGTGAATTGGACTCACATCTTCTCGCCGCGCCTCCTCGGCGAATTCCGGGCGTCCTATACGCGCTCGGAATTCGTGCAGACCAGCCCCAACTCGGGCAAGGTCGGCTACTACGCGCAGTTCGGAATCAACAATCCTCTCGCCAGCCCGATCTTCGAAGGCGCACCGACAACGGCCTTCTCCAAGGGAGCGACGGCGACGAACAGCAACGCCTCGCTGACGACCTTCGGTGACGGAGATTTCAACACGCAGCGCGACATTTCGAACGAGTTCAACGAATCCGGTGCGCTTACCTGGACACGGTCCAGCCACACCATCAAGGCGGGCTTCGATCTGACCCGCTATCAGCAGAACACGCCGGGTCCGGTCACCGGCCAGCGACGCGGAACATTCACCTTCAGCGGCGATTTTACCGGCCATGCTTTCGCCGATTTCCTGCTGGGATATCCGCTGACCGCTTCGCACGTGGTCGGGAAAGGCGTCGAGACCGGCCGCTCCTGGTGGCACGGCTACTACATCGCCGACGACTGGAAGGTCTCGCGCAAGCTCACCATCAACATCGGCATCCGCTATGAGTACGTGAGCCCGCTGCTCGACATTCTCGACCGCCGCTCGACCTTCTGGCCGCTGACCAACGACTACGGCCGTCCGGAGACGCCGCAAGTGATCGTGGCGAACAGCGACGCGGCAAAGAACGTCCTTGGACTGAGCGGCGTCGGCCTGCACGCCATGTACAAGCCCGACCGCAACAATTTTGCGCCGCGCTTGGGCTTCGCCTATTCGTTGAACAATAAGACGGTGTTCCGGATGGCCTACGGCGTTTTCTACACGAACTCGCAGACCTTCCTGAACAATTTCGTCATCAACCGCCGGCAGCCGCCCTTCGCCGAGACCCAGGCCATTACTTCTTCGACGGCCACGCCGCAAATCAACATCTCCGATCCGTTCGTGAAGGCGACCGGAGCGCTGGTGATCAGCACGCAGAACATCAATCCGAATTTCCAGGAAGGCTATGTGCAGCAGTGGAACGCGACGATCCAACGCGAGATTCCCTTTGGCGCCAACCTCGAAGTCGGCTATGCGGGAAGCAAAGGCACCAAGCTGCAGGAGCTGTACTTCTACAACATCCCGACGCCCGGCCCGACGACGAACATCCAGGCGCGGAGGCCATTCCCGACTTGGGGCACGGCGCTCAGTGAAGATTCCTCCGTCAACTCGAATTACAACTCCCTGCAGGTGAAGGGCGTCCGGCGCAGCAAGAGAGGCATGACGAATCTGGTGGCCTACACGTGGGCCAAGTCCATCGATGCTTCCAGCTCGCGCGGCAACGGTGATTTCGGCGGCGGATTCACGGGCACCGGCGACGAGCGCAATCGCGTCGGCTATTCGCGCGCCCGCTCCGGCTTCGACGTGCGCCAGCGGCTGACGTTCAGCTCGGTGATCGAGCTTCCGGTGGGCACCGGGAAATGGCTCCTGAAGAATGCCGGGCCCGCTCTCAACAAAGTCGTGGGCGGATGGGAGGCCTCGGGGATCACCACCTACCAGACCGGATTCCCGTTCACCGTGCAGATGTCCGCCGACGTTAACGGCGACGGCATTGTCGACCGCCCGGATCTGATCGGCCCTGTCACCTACAACACGCGCAACCGCGATTGTTACGTGGTGGACGCCGTGAATCCGGCGTGCAATACCACAGCCACCGGTTTCCGGACCTTGCCGGCCGGATCGCTGCGCTTCGGCTCGGCGGGACGCAACATCCTGACCGGCCCGGGCCTGCGCAATTACGACCTGGGCGTGGGCAAGAACACTCGCTTCGGCAGGGACGAGCGCTTCAACATCCAGTTCCGCGCCGAGTTCTTCAACTTTTTCAACCGGGCCAACTACAACAATCCGGTCGTGACCATCAACAGCGCCTCGACGAAGTTCGGCGTGATCACATCGGCGGGCGCGCCGCGCGTGATGCAGTTCACCCTGAAAGTTCAGTTCTAATCCTAACCGTCGGCATCAACGCAGCGTCAAACCTGCGTTGATGACTCGACGGCAATTGCTGCTCGCGGCGCTCGTGTCGCCAACCCGAGTCCGCCTTTCGGGAGGCTCTTTCCCGATGGGATCGGATCTCGATTCCCTGCTCAAGCAGTTCCCAAATGCCGGCCGCGGCCTGCGTGAAATGCTGCTCACGGAGACGCCTCGCCACCAGGTAACCATCCCGCCGTTCTGGATCGACCGTTGCGAAGTCACGAACGCCGAATTCCGGAACTTTTCGCGGGGGTATCAGTTCCCAAAAGGCGCGGAGAATTATCCAGTCGCGTCCGTCACCTGGAACGAGGCGGTCGCGTACGCCGAATGGGCGGGCAAGCGGCTGCCGACCGAAGCCGAATGGGAGTTTGCGGCGCGGGGAGGCCAAGACGCCGCGATCTATCCCTGGGGAAGCGCACCCCCTTCAGCCACGCTTGCTAGTTATGGGCGAGAGCGGACCGTGCCCGTAGGCAGCTACGCGCCGAATCCCTACGGACTCTTTGACCTGGCCGGCAACGTCTGGGAATTCTGCCTGGACGAATGGCCGAGCCCGTATCCCGCACGCGAAGTAACTCAGACTCCGGCAGACCTTCGCCGGATGCGCGACGCCAAAGCGGATCGCCGCGTGATCCGCGGCGGCAGCTTCGACGGCGGCGCATTCAACATGCGGATCACCGCTCGAGACAGCCATCGCGTCGACAATCCCGTCGCCCACGTCGGTTTCCGATGCGCCCGAAGTGTTTAGAGATGGTGAGCACGGAAGGAATCGAACCTTCAACCTGAGGCTTAAGAGGCCCCTGCTCTGCCAGTTGAGCTACGTGCCCTTCTTTGGATGGCAACAACCCTAGAAGAAGATTTTAGTGGATTTCGGCTTCCTTAGCAAGACTTCATGCCAGCAGGTACCGCATCGGCCGAAGCTCGCGCTTGAAGGGGTCGAGCACCAAACCCAAGCTCTCTAGGGCGGTGACACCCAGCAACGGCGAATCGCCTTTTTGCCCGAAAATGACCGGGGCGGTCCCGCGATTGCCGTTAATTTCGAAATAAGCCTCGCCGACCTTGCGTTTCACTTTGCTCCCATCAGCAAGGGTAAATGTCTCTGTCCGAGTTGGACTCAGCCCTAGCGTCTTGAGCACCGGCCCAGGGACAAGACTGTAAACGGCGCCGGAATCGACCAAAAACTCGACCTTTTGAGACACTCGCGACAACCGGCTGCGCCGAACGATGGCAACTTGAGTCGTTAGTCCCATAACTTCTCTTGTACAGCACGTTGCCGGCAATTGCAAATCACCTAAGGCGCCGCGCTTGTGGGATCGTGGCAAGAGTCTCGCGGAGAAGAAGCGTGGAATACCAGGGTATGCTCAAAGGTGCTACGCTTATCGACATGAAGATCGGCGTTTCCCGCTCCCGGTTAGTCGCGCGAGTCCTCGACGATAAGCGTGTGCGCGAGCAAGCGCTTCGCTACCTGGACCGCCATGGGTGGGATGCGGTCGAAGACGAAGCGGCTTGGCGCCGCCACCAACGACGCAGAATGGCTCAGGAGTACCGTAACGACAAATGGTGAGCCCGGCGCCCCTTTCCCAGATCGCGCAAGGGCTTCGGCTGGCCCTCGATCTCTAGTCCTCATGCCCACCGGCCTCCCTGCCGAACTGCGATATCCCGGATGGGAATCGGGATTCTTTTTGCCGCTGATATGGCTCGCGGCGGTGTGGGCGCTGGCCGTCATTCTGTTTCGCGTGCAGCAGTCGGGCGGATGGGATTGGGGATCGTTCGAGATTCCCGACGATCCAGCCGCGCGGCGCCGGATGCTCGTCCTCATCAGCTTTTCGTCGCTCTTCTTCGAGCTGCTGATGATCCGCTGGATCTCGGTCGAGATCCGCATCTTCGCCTACTTTAAGAACCTCGCGCTGATCGCCTGCTACCTGGGCTTCGGCGCGGGCGTGTACCTGGCGCGCCGCCGCGTGCCGATGCTCTTCGTTCCCGCATCGCTCGGCATTCTGGCGCTGATGCTGCGACTCCCCTGGCCGAAGAAAGACGCGCTGCTGCGCGCCCTGCCGCAACTCGTCAGCGGATTCGACGATTTCGAGCTCTGGGCCACCAGCATCGAGCGCAGCCCGTGGTGGGGCATTCGCGGCGTCTCGATGGTCCTCGGCGTGCTGCTGATCGCGCTCTTCTTCTCGCTCGTCGCCCTGATGTTCGTTCCGCTCGGCCAAGCCATTGGATTCATCCTGAACGGCGAGCGCAGCGCCAACCTCGCCTACACCTTCAACGTCGCCGCAAGCCTGGCGGGAATCTGGGCCTTCACCGGCGTGTCGGCGCTCTCGCTTCCGCCCGGACTCTGGTTCGCCCTGGCCCTCGGGACGCTGCTGCCGGTCTGGCGGGGCAACAAGCCGGCGTTGGCGACGGCGCTCGCCTTGGCGCTCGCCGTGATCGTTGCCGTCCAGTCGGGCGGAGAGATCGTCGATACGGTGATCTGGTCACCGTACCAAAAACTGCGCTTGAGCCTGGGCCTGGTGGACGAGCAGCGGCGCGCCATCGGTTACACGCTTCAAGTGAATAACACCGGATACCAGAGCATGATCGATTGCTCGCGCGCGTTTCTCGCCGCGCATCCGGGAATGACCAGCGGGCAGCCGCCGCGCCTGATGGGATACGACCTGCCCTTGCAGTTCCGCCCGGGCGCGCGACGTGTGATGATCGTCGGCGCGGGGATGGGCAACGACGTCGCCGGAGCGCTGCGCAACACCGAAGAGACCGGCGCCGAGGTCACCGCCGTCGAGATCGACCCGGTGATCTACGACCTGGGACGCCGCCTGCATCCCGAGCGCCCGTATCAGTCGCCGCGGGTTCGCGTGGTGATCAACGACGCGCGCAATTACTTCGAAACAACGAAGGATCGCTTCGACCTGATCATCTTCGGCCTGCTCGACGCGCACACACTCGGCTCGCCTTACACCAACGTCCGCCTGGACAACTATGTCTACACGCGCGAGTCGCTGGCGCGCGCCGCCTCGCTACTCAACCCCGGCGGCGTGATGGTGCTGAAGTTTCACGTGGACCGCGACTTCATCGGTGAACGCATGACCGCGCAGCTCAAAGACACTTTCGGTAAGCCGCCGATCTGTTTCTTCCTGGCCCCCGGCTGGGCCACGGGCGCGACGTTTTTCGTCGCCGACCGCGATCACGCCGCGACGCGCGCCATGGACGCCGATCCCGAGCTTGCCGCGGTCGTCGCCAAGCGCCCGTTCTCGTTTCCCACCGGCCATACCATCACGACGACGGACGACTGGCCGTATCTCTACCACCGCGCCCGTTCCATTCCGAACGTCTACCTGCTGCTCTCCGCCGTGCTACTTGCGATCACACTCGCGTTTCTGCACGCGCAGGGCGCGATCCAGACGCGCATCGACCGGCATTTCTTTTTCCTGGGCGCGGCTTTTCTGTTGCTCGAAGTGCAGGTGATCAGCCGCATGGCGATGTTCTTCGGCGCCACGTGGCAGGTAAACTCGCTGGTCATCACCACCTTGCTGGTGATGATCCTGCTCGCGAATCTGGTCGCCCGCCGGATATCGGGCGCTCCGCGATTCGCTTATCCCGCGCTGATCGTATCGCTCGTGGTCACTTACGTGATTCCCGCGGAACGATTGCTGTTTGGCTCTCGTTGGCTTGATGGCCTGATGCTCGCGACGCTCTTCACCTTGCCGGTATTCTTCGCCGGATTGATTTTCATCTCGTCATTCGAGGCAACCGAGCATCGGGAAGAAGCCTTTGGATCGAATCTTCTCGGCGGCGTGGCGGGAGGGCTGCTCGAATGCCTGAGCTTTGTGATTGGAGTGCGCGCGCTGCTGCTCGTCGCGCTGGCGGCCTATTCGGCTTCGTGGTTCTCGCGAAAATCTATTGCGGCACGTCTGTAAGAGCCAGGAAGCCGCTGACTACTACACCGCCCATTCTATGCGGCGGGATCGGCGGCTCGCCGGGCATGACCATCGGCCCCTTCCCCGGATACAGCACCCCTTGCCCCCCCCCACCGGGGCCGAACTTGACGACCCGCC
>CAZRND010000241.1:0-8405 GCA_964601345.1 uncultured Acidobacteriota bacterium
CGGGATGCGAGTGGTAGAACCCGAGGATCCCCATACCGCGCTCTTCCGAGTATTTCTCGAACATCCGCCAGTCGTTGGCAGTGGTCAGATAACGATTTCGCGGCGACTCCTTTTGCGCATTCGTGATTGCGTGCACCTCTTTGACCGCCTTCCTACCGTCTGCTTGGGTGCCCAGCATGATTCCAACGCACTCGTGCGGATAGTCCCGCGCTGCGTGCTCTCGGATCCTGTCCATCTCGGCAGTAGGGATCGCCAGACTCACGACTTTCCATCCTCCCAAAAACTCTCGCTCAGATATTTGTCGGCGTTGTCGGGGAAAATCGTCACCAGCACGCCCTTGTCGCGCGCGTCGCGGAGACGCGAAGCCACTTGAAAGCAAGCCGCCAGCGCCGCGCCGCTCGACACGCCCACCAGGATTCCTTCCTCGCGCGCCAGGCGCTTCACCATGCTGTAGGATTCCTCGGTGCCCACGGCGATATCCTCGTCGGCGATGCTCGGATCGTATATGCCCGGCTTCATCGCCGTCTCCATGTGCTTCAGTCCTTCGATGCCGTGGAAACCCGAATCCGGCTGGCAGGAGATGAGCCGGATGTGCGGATTCAACTCGCGCAGACGGCGCGACGTGCCGACGAACGTCCCGCTCGTGCCGAGTCCGGCGATGAAGTGCGTGATGCGTCCTTCGGTCTGCCGCCAGATCTCTTCCGCCGTCCCGGTGTAGTGCGCTCTCCAGTTAGCCGGATTATTGTACTGGTCGGGATAGAAATAAAGGAAGCGGTTCCCCTCGTACATGTCCCGTGCTTTTCGGATCGCGCCGTCGGTTCCTTCGGCGGCGGGCGTGAGGACCAAGTCCGCGCCATAAGCTCTTAGGATGCGGCGCCGCTCCGGGCTGGCGTTCGCCGGCAGGACGATGCGCACCTTGTAGCCCCGCGCCGCGCCGAGCATCGCATAGGAAATGCCGGTGTTGCCGCTGGTCGCATCGAGGATCACTTTGCCCGGACGCAGCAGTCCGCTCTGCTCGCCGTCGAGGATCATATTGAGCGCGGCGCGGTCCTTGACCGATCCGCCGGGATTGACCCATTCCGCCTTGGCCATCATCTCGATGCCGGGGAAGTCCTTTGCCAGACGCGCCAACCGCAGCATCGGCGTGTTGCCTACGCAGGCAACAACCGTCTCTGGTACGGTGACGTGCTCAAGGACGAGTAGGGCGGGGTCGGACATAACTAATCAGATTGCGCCAAACGGAAAAGGGTGCAAGAATCACTATCTTCCAGGAGGCTTGGCCATCTATATGGTAGCTATCTTAGTAATCCCTGTCAACTTAGTAGGGTATTGCCATGCCTAAGACCAAACAGCCTCTAACCGCCGAGGAGCAGTTGGAACGCCTGCGATCCGCGGGACTTGAGGTGCGTGCCGAGGGCGCCGGCTGGATCGTCCAAAAGGGCAAATGCGTAGCGAAGCTGGAAGCCGGCACGGTAAGCCTGCGCGTCGCATCGCGCGCCGGGATTCTGGCAGGCAACGAAGTCGTCCATTTGATGGACGGCGGCTTCCAGAAGTTTCTGGTGGGCCCGACGCGAAAGCTCCCGGCAACCGCGGAGCACCTCCGCGAGCTGCACGCCTTCCAGGAAGTGCTCGGGGAAGCGCTGGGCCTCGATACGCTGTACAACGAAGCCCTCGGAACGGTCTCGGAGACCTACCACTACGACCGCGTCAAAGGCCGCCCGAACCCGTAACTATGCGACCCTTATTCCTACCCGGCGTCGAGAATGGTTCTCAGCCCTGCGCCTATACCGATGCGATTCGCATGCTGAAAACCGCGGGCGCGGAGTATCCCCAGATTTTGCATCTCTTCGCGTTCCGGCCGAAGGCGACAACTCACCTGGCGCGGTTCACGCAGGAGATCATGAGAGAGCCGGGGCCGCTCAGTCCGGGATTCCGCGAGCTGATCGCGGGGTACACTTCCGCGCGCAATCACTGTCCGTTTTGACGGAAGGCCCACGCCGCGGTCGCGGCGGTGCTGCTGGAAAAAGAAGGCCGTACGACGGACGGCGAAGGCTTCGTGGCCAAGATCCTTGAGGACCTGGACAACTCCGATCTAGCCGAAAAGGAAAGGGCGCTCCTCCATTTCGTGGAGAAAGTGAATCCCGAGCCGCCCCAGTCAACGGAGCAGGCCACTAGGCCTCTCCATGCCGCCGGCTTGGAAGACGATGCAATCTATTACGCGCTGACGGTCTGCGCCCTGTTCAATTTCTACAACCGGTGGGTGGATGCGACCGGAGTTCATGCACTATCCGACGAGGCGCACCGCCAAACCGCGATGCGGTCCGCCAAGATGGGTTACATCCGCGAATAGAACAAGGTGGGTCCGGGCTTCACGGGGATCGAGCGATGACTCTGTGATACAGTCGTCAATTATGATGTTCCATGTGACTTTGGAGAAGGCGGAAGACGGCTGGATCGTCGCGGAGTGTCCGGCACTTCCGGGATGTGTCTCGCAAGGTAAAGATGAGAAAGAAGCACTGGAGAACATCACGGAAGCCATCCGAGCGTGGCTGTGGGCCGAAGATCAGAAGGCGGTAGCGACGCTGTCTCAGCGCGCGGGGCAACAACAGCCCATAGTCGTTGCCGTCTAGGCTCGGGCCCGTGAGCAGGCTTGCCAACATCTCAGGCAAGGAAGCTGCAGCCGCCTTTCAAAAGGCAGGCTGGCACGCGATTGGACAAGTTGGCAGCCATCTGGTCCTCGTCAAAGAAGGCGTGCGCGCCAACCTCTCCGTGCCTCAGCACAAAGAGCTGTCCATCGGAACGCTGCGATCATTGATCCGGAATGCAGGCATGACTGTCGAAGAGTTCCTTAAGCTCCTATAGGCGGTTCCGAACCTACCAGCGCTGTTGTACCCGCGTTGCGCCGCTTCAAAGCAACTCTCTCCCCACTGGACGCCGCACAGCCATGGGCGATCCTTGCGCGTGGGCTTCAAGCCGGAAGGACGGCACCGGGACAACAGCTCCGCCAGCGTGTACTGCGGCTTCCTTTGGGGTTCCACGATCAGGCGGCCATTCTCGACGCTGAGGTCAACCTTCGAGCCGGCGTCGAGCCGTACTAAGTTCAGGATCTTTTTGGGAACGGACATCACCACTTGCAGAATCGTGTTTCATGACGGCTGGCTCGCGCCTCGGCCCCTATGAAATACTCGCGCTTCTCAGCGCGGTGCTCTTTGAGTTGCTCGCGGGCCAACGACTGATCAACGAGCCGACGGCCAGCGCTTTCTCATCAACACCCTGCCGGAAGAAGCCGCCTCCCCGCCGATCACGGTGGTGCTGAACTGGACCGCGGGATTGAAGCGATGAAGCAAGCGTCAGGACCCTTGTCCCATCAATCATAGACGTAGCTGCGGTGACCGATTCGAAGGACGAGAACGACCAAACGCTTGTCCTCAATCTTGCATATCAAGCGGTAGTCGCCGACGCGGTATTTCCAGAACTCTCCGAGAGGACCATGGAGCGGCCCACCGATGCTGCGCGGATTCTCCAGGCGCGAAAGGCGGGCAGACAGAAAATGCAGGATCCGCTGCGCTTGTTGTTGGTCGAGCTTTTCCAACGCTCGTTCGGCCTCGCCGGACAGTTCAACCAGCCAAGCCATGACGCTTCAAGACGGCCTTCAGAGGGACGGTTGACTCGTCTCCGCGTTCGATCCGATCCAAAACCTTCTGGGCTTGATAGGCGTCTTCTAAATCTTCCAGGTGACGCAGGAGGGCTTCGCGGGCATAAAAGCTCTTGGTCCGACCGGTGCGCTTCGCTAAGCGATCCAGCCGCTTCTCGATCGAGGCGGGGAGCCGAAGGGCTAACATAGAGACTCCTACTATACAAGTATAGCCGCAATCCAGTATGTTAGAGATTCGTCGTATGACATTCGAAGTGAATGCCGGGTTTCGCCGCCTGGTCCTCGACGACTTCACCAAAAGGAACTAAGTAACCTTTGCCTTGCGTATCAGTCTAAAGACTCATGTTCAAAGACCTCCGCTACGGCCTGCGGCAACTGCTGCAGGCACCGGGATTCACCTGCGTCGCACTGCTCACGCTGGCGCTCGGCATCGGCGCGAATTCGGCGATCTTCAGCGTCGTCAACGCCGTGCTCCTGCGGCCGCTGCCCTACGACGATCCCGACCGGCTCATCTTCATGGGCGAGTACTCCGAGCAGGTCAAGAACATGTCGGTCTCGTGGCCGAACTACAGCGACTGGCGGGACCAGAACCAAGTCTTTGAGCGGATCGCGGCTTTCCGCGGCGCCGCGGCCACGATGACGGGAACCGGCGATCCCGAGCGCCTCACCGGCGCGCAGTGCACCGCGAATCTCTTTGCGACCCTGGCCGGCAAGCCGATCCAGGGTCGCGTCTTCTCTCCGGATGAAGACAAGCCCGGGGCGAATCGCGTCATCCTCATCAGCGAAGGACTGTGGAAACGCCGGTTCGGGTCCGAGCCGGGCCTCATCGATAAAAAGCTCACGCTGAACGGCAATGTCTGGACCGTGGTCGGCGTCATGCCGTCGAACTTTGTCTTTCCCAGCCGCCTTACTGAATACTGGTCGCCGCTCGGCCAAGACGCCGACCAGATGCAACAGCGTGGCGCCCATCCCGGCATCTATACGGTGTCGCGCCTGAAGGCGGGAGTCACCGTCGAGCGCGCTCGGACAGAAATGGTCGGCCTGGCCGCGCGCCTCGCCCAGCAATATCCGCAGTCGAACACCGGGAACAGCGTCAACATGGTCACGTTGAACGAGCGCGTCCTGGGGCAGATTCGAACGCCCGCGCTAGTATTGATGGGCGCGGTGGTGCTCGTGCTGCTGATCGCTTGCGCCAATGTCGCCAACCTGCTGCTGGCGCGCGGCGCCGCGCGGCTGAAGGAAGTATCGATCCGCGCGGCTCTCGGCGCCGGACGCTGGCGCATTGTCCGCCAGATGCTCACCGAGAGCGCGCTGCTTTCGTTCGCGGGCGGCGTCCTCGGAGTGGTGTTCGCCGTGTGGGGCGTGCGAGCGCTGGTGGCGGCGACGCCCACCAGCGTCCCGCGCATCAAGGACGTGCAGGTCGACGGCACCGTCCTGCTCTTTACGCTGGGAGTGGCGCTCGTCACCGGAATTCTCTTCGGCCTCGCACCGGCGCTCTTTTCCTCGAGCCCGAACCTGAATGAGACCCTGAAAGAAGGCGGGCGCGGATCGAGCACCGGACGCAGCCACCACTACCTGCGCAGCGGCCTCGTGGCGGCGGAGATGGCGCTCTCGCTCGTCTTATTGGTGGGCTCGGTCCTGACGCTGCGCAGCCTGCACCGGCTTCTGACGACGTCCGCCGGCTATAACCCGGAAAAAGTGCTGACGGTTCAAGTCTACTTGCCCAACGCGACATATCCCGACGATACATCGCGGCGCAATTTCTACCGCAAGCTGATGGAGCGCGTTCCGAATCTTCCCGGCGTGCAGACGGCCGGAATCACGTTTCCGCTGCTCGGCGGATGGCAGAACAGCTTCCGCGTGGAAGGCCGGCCCGATCCGCTACCCGGTCAGGCGCCATCCACCGATTACACCCGCATCAACGAAGACTATTTCAAGGCCATGGGCGTGCCGCTTTTGAAAGGACGCTTCTTCACGCCCTCCGACAACGAGAATTCAGTCAGAGTTGCCATCATCGATGAGACCTTCGCGCGGCGCTACTGGCCGAATGACGATCCGGTGGGCAAGCGCATTCGCTTTGGGACCACCGACAACACGACGCCCTGGCTCGCCATCGTAGGCGTGGTAGGCCACGTGAAGAACTACGGAGTGGATCAGGATTCGCGCGTCGAAACCTATGTTCCGCATGTGCAGGCGCCCGCCACGGGTTTCATCCTGGTTTTGCGCGGCGGGCCCGATCCAACAGTACTGACGTCCGCCGTGCGCGAGGCGGTGCTCGCCGTGGATCCGAACCTGCCGATCTCCGGCGTCCGCACCATGGAGGCGATTGACGCGGAGAGCACGGCGCCGCGGCGGCTGGCCACGATGCTCCTGGGGATCTTCGCGGCCATCGCCGTGACGCTGGCGGGCGTCGGCATATACGGAGTGATGAGCTATTCGGTGAATCAGCGAACGCACGAGATCGGCATCCGCATGGCGCTCGGCGCGGGGTCGGGCGACGTCTCGCGGCTGGTGGTCGCGGAAGGAATGCGGCTGGCCGTCATCGGAGTAGCCGTCGGACTGGCCGGAGCGTTCGCGCTTAAGCGCGTACTGACCACCATGCTCTTCGGCATCAGCGCCACCGATCCCGCGACGTTCTCGATAGCGCCGATGGGCCTGCTTCTGCTCGCGCTCGTCGCCAGTTATTTTCCGGCGAGGCGCGCTACGAAGGTCGATCCTCTGGTGGCGTTGCGCTGCGAGTAAGCTACTTCCACTTCAAGACTTGGAAGAGGTTGCTGTAGTCGTCGGTCCAGGGTCGCAATTTTTTCGGATCTTCCGGCTCTTTGTCGTCGCCGCGCATCGGCGCCAAAGTCTCGGCCTTCGTAGCGACGAGCACCCAATCGGATGAGAAGTAGTCCGAATCCTCTTCCGACTCCACGAGCAGCGCGGACTTTCCGAGCAGGTGCGCAAGCTGAATGACCACCGGATCGAGGCTCAGGTAAGCGTTCGAGACGTGAACGGCCAGGATCCCATTCGGCTTGAGATGGCGGAAGTACAGCATCATCGCCTCTTTCGTGAGCAGGTGGATCGGAATGGAATCGCTCGAGAAAGCGTCGACGGCCAGCACGTCGAAGTTCTCCGGACTCTCGCGTTCGAGCGAGAGGCGCGCGTCACCCATGGCGATTTCGACTTTGGCCTGGCAGTCCGAGAGGAAAGTGAACTCGCTGCGCGTGAGCTTCAGCACCGCCGGATTGATTTCGTAATACCGGATGTAATCGCCCGTCCGTCCGTAGCTGGCGGTAACGCCCGCGCCGAGTCCAATGACGCCGATGCGCTGGTGCTCGGGACGATTGGTCAGGATCGCGAGACCGACGCCCGACGTCGGAGCATAGTAGGTAGTCTGCTGGCGCCGTCGTCCCGGCTGCAGCCACTGTTCACCGTGATTGATGGTGCCGTTGGTCAGTGTGCGCGCGTAACCCTGATCGTCCGGTTCGCCGTGATCGTAAGTGCGCAGCGCGGCGTAGAAGTTTCGCACCATCACGCGGTTTCCGCTGGCCGCTTCCTTCACTCCCATGCCGAGCGCGACAATCATCCCCGCGGTCATCAGGATCAGCAGCAGCCAGGCAGGATTGAACATGGCTCGATAGAAATAGCTCGCCGGATCGCGATGGATCACGTGCAGCAGGAGCACGGCGCAGGCCACCAGGCCGATTTGCAGTTCCAGGAACGTCCGGAAGAGGAGCGGAGCGAGCACACCAACAAAAATGCCCCCCAGAGCCCCGCCGAGCGAGAGCATCAGGTAGAAAGAAGTGAGATAGCGCGGCGCGGGCTTGAGCAGCGTGAGCTCGCCGTGGCAGGCCATGCAGCAAAGGAACAGTCCCGCGCAGAAGAGGCCCACGCTTACGGGGGTGCTCTTGATGTCCCACTTCGACGAAAGCGCATAAGCCATCCCGCCCATGCCCACGGCGGTGAAGCGCAGCCACCAGGTGCGGTTATACCAGCTCGGCTCGCTGAAGCAGAGGATGAAGCTTAGCAGATAAAGCGCCAGCGGCGCGATCCACAGAAACGGCACGGCGGCGATGTTCTGGCAGAGGTGATTCGTCACCGCCAGCAATAGAATCGACGGACATGCCGCGAGCGAAACCCAGAGCATCTGCAGCGAGAGAGGCGGCTTCTCGACCGTGACTTCCTCGGAAGCGGGCGTCTCCGGGGCCGAGTCTTTGGCGCGCAGCGCGACGGCGGCGCAGACAATCGCGAAGATCGCATATCCCACCGACCAAAAGATCGTTTGACGGCTTCGCGCCAGCAGCGGCTCGGCGAGCGTCGGATAGGTCACCAGGGCCAACATCGAGGCCGCGTTCGAGACCGCGAAGAGGCGGTAGGGAAGAGCCGTGTGGCGTTCGCGCGCGTACCACGCCTGGATCAACGGGCTAGTCGTCGAGAGCAGGAAATACGGTAGCCCGACCGAGACGCCGAGAATCAGGAGCATCCGCAGCACGGGATTTTCCTCGCCGAGCGGCTTTAGCGCCTCAGGAAGACGCAGCGGAAGCACCAGAACACTGATTCCGAGGAGCACGCTGTGCACCAGCGCCTGGCGGCGCGGTGTGAGCGAGCGGATCGTCCAATGCGCGTAGCCGTATCCGAGCAGGAGCAGACTCTGGAAGAAGAGCATGCAGGTGGTCCACACCGCCGCGGTCCCGCCGAACCAGGGCAGGATCATCTTGGCGATCATCGGCTGAACCTGAAACAACAGGAACGCGCTCAGGACGAC